>CAZKVF010000034.1:0-23900 GCA_964556085.1 uncultured Solibacteraceae bacterium | reverse complement strand
ATTTCCTCCATCCGCTTCTTGAGCTTTTGATAATTCTCCAACCACCGCTCTACTTGCGGTCTCTGCTCGGGCCGGAGACTGATCTGCTGATTCTTTCCACCTGGATAATTGACCGAGAGCACCAATACCGGGTGCCCTTCGCCGCGCTCACATTTGGCGCAACCGTGCTTATGTCGGATGGTGCGTTGCAGAAGGGACCCCCGAAGAATTTCGGCGGTGGCGGGCAGATTCGCTGCCAACCGATCCCGCTTGCGGAGGACCTCTTGGTGTTTCATCTATTTCAATGAAACACCAAATGCCCTTAACCTGTCAATGGAAAATGTCCAAACTCCAGTGGCAGGCGAAAGCGCCTGCCCCAGCTCCTGCGATAAACTCCGGCCATGCGCATCGCCCTCTTAGGGACGCGCGGCATACCGGCCCGGTATGGCGGTTTTGAGACCTTTGCCGAGGAACTCTCCATCAGGCTGGCAGCACGCGGGCATGAAGTGACGGTGTACTGCCGCGAGCCGATCCCCGTTGGCGTATACCGTGGCGTGCGCTTGCGGTACGTGCCCACCATCCGGCACAAGTACTTTGACACCATCGCGCATACTTTCCTCTCGACCCTGGACCTGCTGCTGCACCGCTCGGAGGTCGCGCTCTATTGCAACGGCGCCAACGCGGTGTTTACGATTGTTCCCCGCTGGATCGGTATCCCCACGGCCCTCAACGTGGATGGCCTCGAACGGCTGCGCAAGAAATGGAACCGGCTGGCAAAGGCCTGGTATCGCATCTCCGAGTGGCTCGCGACCTTTTGCCCATCGGCACTGGTCACGGATGCGCGTTCGATTCAGGATTATTACTGGAAGCGATATCATAAGCACAGCGCATTCATCCCCTACGGCGCTGCGGTAGGCAGGGTTCCCACATCCGGAATTTTAGAGAAGCTGGGCCTCAAGGCGGGGCGTTACTTTCTGTATGTAAGCCGCATGGAGCCGGAGAATAACGCGCTTGAGGTTCGCCAGGCCTTCGAAACACTCGACACGCTATTCCGCTTAGTGCTGGTGGGCGATGCGCCATACGCCCAGGATTATATCCGCCGAGTGCGGGACACCCAGGATTCACGCGTGCTGATTCCGGGCGCCATTTACGGTTCGGGTTACCACGAGTTGGGCTCGCACTGCTTCGCTTATATTCACGCTACCGAGGTTGGGGGCACGCATCCTGCGTTGATAGAGGCTATGGGACGGGGCGCGCTGGTGCTTTATCGCAACACGCCGGAGAACGCCGAGGTCGCCGGCGATGCTGGCATCCCCTTCGATCCACCGGAGCTTGCAGCGAAGATGCGGCTGGCGGTCGCCATGAGCGAAACCGAACGTGAGTTACTTCGGCAAAAGGCCAAGGCGCGCGTCGCTGCGCTGTATTCGTGGGAGGCCGTGACGGAGGAATATGAGAAGCTGCTGGAGGGGTTGTTGCGCCCGGTAAAATAGGAAACATAGTGTCTCCCTTCCGATCCTTTGTAGTCGTCTCCCTGGACCAGATCGCCCGCAACTATCGCAGCGTGTGCTCGGTGGTTGGGCCGCACGTCGAAGTGGCCGGAGTGGTCAAGGCGGACGCTTACGGCCATGGCGCGCTGGAAGTGTCGCGCGTGCTGGTGGCAGAGGGCGCGCGCTGGCTGGCCGTAAGCTCCGTCGATGAAGGCGTGCATTTGCGCTGCGGCGGCATCCGCGTGGCTCGCGGCAATGAACATGTACGCATTCTGGTCATGGGCGGTTTTCTTTCCTATGAGGCCGAGGCTATGGTCGAAAACGACCTCACCCCCGTGGTTCACTCGCTAGCCCAGATGCGCGATCTCGACCGGCTGGCGCAGACAAAGCAGAAGCCGATTTTCTTTCACTTGAAGATCGATTCAGGCATGGGGCGGCTGGGCACGCGCGCGGGTTCACCCGAGATTCTCGCCGCGCTCGCGGAACTGCGGTGTGCACGCCTGGAGGGACTGATGACGCACTTCGCCTCCGCCGCCGACTACACCACCACGCAGACTGACGATCAGATTGCTTACTTCCGGGCAGTATGCGGGGACCTGCGGGAGGCCGGCGTGAATGCGCTGCGACTGCATACGTCGAGCACAAACGCCATCGGCTACGGACGGACCGAAGGCAACATGGTGCGCGCCGGGCACGCGCTCTATGGATACGTTTCGCCGGCCCGTGGGGAGGCTCCCCGCCAGCTCTTAAAAGTCAGACCGGCTCTCACCTGGAAGGCCAGGCTGCTGGCCGTAAAAGAGATTCCGGAAGGCGCACTGGTGGGCTATGGCGGCACCTTCCGCGCGCCGCGTCCGATGCGCATCGGCGTGGTGGGCGCAGGGTACGCGGACGGGATGTTTCACCGGCTTTCGAACCGGGGCAAAGTGATTGCCGACGGCAAGCTGACCTCGATTTTGGGCACTATCTCCATGGACCTGACTACGATCGACCTCAGCCACACGACCGCGCTCGGCCCCGGCAACGAAGTGACGCTTTTGGGGAGCGAAGGCGAGGCGCGCCTGGATGCACAGCAGATCGCGCGAGTGGCGGGCACGATATCGTATAACATCCTTTGCAGCATCAGCGCCCGGGTGAAGAGAGTGTACGAGTAATGACTCCAATTGAGTTGGCGCAACCTTCGATGCGGCGTTTTTTCGAGGCCTTGGAACTCAGCAGCGAGACCGCTGATGTGA
Source organism: uncultured Solibacteraceae bacterium (assembly GCA_964556085.1). Classification (GTDB taxonomy): domain Bacteria; phylum Acidobacteriota; class Terriglobia; order Bryobacterales; family Bryobacteraceae; genus PSRJ01. The sequence continues at coordinate 21,202 of CAZKVF010000034.1, read as the reverse complement.
CTGCCCTCGTTAATTTGTTCGCGACTCTTTGGTGGTGGCGAGCGCGAACGGCGCACAGGTAGTAAAGGCGAGCGACCTGGCGCGCATGATACCCAAGCGGAAAGAGATGCTAGAGGCCGCCGGCTGCCAGGCCGCGAAGCTCGTCTCGCTAAACGAGACCCGGCTCGATGACTACTACAGCATGGTGCGTACCGAATGGCGATGGCGCGTGGCCAACCGGGGGAACGAGTCTCAGGAGATTACGTTGCCGTCAACTTATATCGTCCGTCGGTCGAACGAGGGTCTGAAGATCGTGTTTTACCTGGCGCACGGAGATATAACGGCGGTGCTGCGCGAGCGAGGACTGCTGTAAAGAGAACAGTATAATTGGAGGAACATTATGGCCGCCGAGACCATCACCGAACTGGTACAGTCGCTCACTCCAAGTGAACAAGAGGCCGTACGCCAATTCATAGAATTCCTGCGGCGGGAATCGCAGCCCAAGTCTCCATTTCTTGCAGCCGTTGACGAGTTCATGGCGCAGCATCCGGATCTACTTCGACGGCTCGCCGGGTGACGACCTATCCAACTGTGGACGAGGTCGTTTCTGTCCATTTGCGTCTCATCGAAAAGTTCGGCGGCTCACTTGGCATTCGCGATCGGGGTGCGTTGGAAGCAGCTGTAGCTCGTCCAAAGACGGGCTATTACGCGGACCTGCTCCAGGAAGCGGCCGCGCTATGGGAAAGCCTGTCCCAGAACCATCCATTGTAGACGGGAACAAAAGGGTTGCGGTAACGACGATGGCCGCGTTTTTGAAGGTGAACGGATACGTTTTGGTGTTTGACGACCTCGATGCGTACCGATTCCTGATCGGCCTTTACGAAACGGGCCGCATGCGTTTCGCGGAATTAGACGCCTGGCTGCGGGAACACACGGTGCGGAGAGGTGAGCCTTAAGCTTAGGCCCTAGCCTGGGTGGCTTGTCCGGCCTGCTGCCAGGTCAACCATGGCCCTGGGCCTTCGGGAGCAGCCGCGGTCTCGCCGTTGCGGCGGACAGCCCGCAGCAGGTCGAGGGCTTCCGGCAGGGCGAATTGCTCGCCTACGAAAGAGGCTACGAAGCGGCCGCCGCGGATTTCGCCGCGGGATTCCAAACGGCGCAGTACGACGAGCAGGTCGCGCCAGGCCGGCGCCAGCGGCTCGCGATGGGCGGCGTCGCGGAAGACTATGCCCCAGCGGCGCAGCAGTTGATGAGCGAAAGCTTCGGCGTTGCCATCCGGCGGCGCCTCGGTGTGACGGATCAGAGCCCAACGGCCAGGCGCGTGTCGTGGGCGCGCGGTCCGGCCGCGGCCTTCACCTCGGCGGCGCTTGGGGTCGAGCAGCGCCCGCAAGTTCTCAAATCCATCGGCTGTAACCAAGCCCGCAGCTACAAGCTCCCAAAGAGCGTCTTCCACTTCGCTGGCGAGGCGACCGGTGGAGCGCGTCAGATCGGCGAAGAACGAGGCGCCTCGTGTTTCGAGCACTGCAAGCACTTCGCGCGCGGGATGCGAAAGCGACTCCCTGGGTGATGGCTGTGGTGTGGCCAAAAGCCATCCGGCATCCTCACGCAGGAAAATCGCCAGAGGCGCGACTCGCGTGGGTCTCACACGGCGTTGCCGGATGGCGCCGTTCTGGCCAGTCACCTGTTCGTCGCGCTCGAAGGCGGGATGTGGCGACAGGCGTCCCCAGCTCACTTCACCTGCCAGGCACAGCTGGTCGAGGTAGTCGGGTTCATAGCGGGCCACGCGCCGCGGTAGGATTTCTGTTTCCCAGGCTGCCGCCGCGAACTCGCTACCCTGAAGCTGTTTGATGATCTGTAGCGTGCCGTCGAGGCCATGCAACTGGCTGCCGGAAGAGAGATGCTGCCAGCGATTGAGGAATGCGTAGAACTCCGCAGTCGTCACCGGTTCTATCTCGCGGCGTAGACGGCCAATGGTCAGCCGGTGAATCCGCGCCAGCAGGCGCCGATGGCACCACTCGAGTTCGCTTCCCGATGTAAACTGGCCGCGCAAGATCTGCCCTTCGGCTTCCAGTTGGGCCAGCGCCATATCGACCAGTTCGCGCGGCATGGAGAAATTGAGCGCCAGTTCGGAGGCGCGCAGAGGGCCGGAGCACTCAAACCACCCGCGCAAGATCTCGGCGGCGCATCCTTCCACGGTTGCGGGGATGGGCCTCATGCCCGGGGGCGAGGTGATGGGCGGGTCGAGGACAGTGTCCGGATATACGCGCTCGATGAGCGTGATGCGCTCAGCGGGGGCCCAATACTGGCGACCAGTGATAGTGGCGCGGGTGGCACGCCGCGCTTCGATGAGGGCAGTAATCATTTCGGGTTGGCAGGCGGAAGCGCCTGCCCCACCAGCCAACGGTTGGCAGGCGGAATCCGAAGCGGATCCGAAAAGCGGGGCGCCTGCCCCACCAGGGAGCAGCGTCAGACTGCAGAGCGCCTCGTGGAGCTCCTCCGCATCGCGCATGGGCGGCCAAGCTTCGGCTGCGACTTGGGCGATGGCCTCAGGATCCAGCGCCCCAGCGCCCTCCGAGAAATCGGTGCGAAGCGTGCTACGCAACTGCACGGCACGTGCCCTGCGCTCCTCGAGCGGCGCATCGTCGAGATAAGCGTAGGGGTTCGCATTCAGGATCTCGTGGGAAAAGGGCGATGCCGCCGGTGTTTCAATGGAAACCGTTTTAATCTGCCCTTCGCGGATGCCGGCCAGCAGGGCCCGCAAGCCATTCAGGTCCATGGCTTCGTACAGGCAATTGTCGATCGTCTCCTTCACCAGTGGATGGTTGGGAATTCGGATATCCCCGACAATGTTTTCGCCGCAAGCGGCCTGGTCGGGAAAGACAGCGGCCATCAGATCGTCGGCGCGCATGCGCTGGATGGGCGGCGGCACTTTGCGTCCGCCGGAATAGCGCGGGATCGCCAGCGCGCGCGAAGCGTTCCAGCGCCAGCGAGCGCCGAACATCGGCGCGGCCAGCAGCGCCTGGACCAGCACTTCTTCGACGGTTTCCGGACGCAAGAACTCGAATACTGCCTCGAGTGGAAACGAATGTTGCTCTCCCAGGGAGATCACGATGCCGTTATCGGTGGCAGCGGCTTGCAGCTCGAAATTGAAGGTCCGGCAGAAGCGCTTGCGCAGAGCAAGGCCCCACGCGCGGTTAATACGCGAACCGAAGGGGGCATGAAGCACGAGTTGCATGCCGCCGCCCTCATCGAAAAAGCGCTCGGCCACGATCCGGTTACACGAAGGCATGGCGCCCAGCGCCTCGCGGCCGGCGACGACATATTCAATGGCCTGTTCGGCGCCGCGCCGGTCCAGCCCGCACTCACGATCGAGCCACTCGACTGATCTCTTGGCATCGATCTCTTCGCGGAGGCGTGCCACTTCGCTCGATAACTCCACGGTGCGTCCAGGCGCTTCGCCGGTCCAGAACGGGATGGAGGGAGCGGCTCCGTGTGCATCTTCAACGCGGACGCGGCCCTGCTCGACGCGGCGAATGCGCCACGAGGTTGTGCCCAGCAGGAAGACATCGCCGGCCAAGCTTTCCACAGCAAAGTCTTCGTCCACCGAGCCAACCGTGGTTCCTTCGGGTTCGGCTACGACCATGTACTGCGCCGTATCCGGTATGGCGCCACCGGACGTAATCGCCGTCAGCCGTGCACCGCGCCGAGCGTGCAGACGGCGATTGACGGCATCACGGTGGAGGTATGCACCCGCTTTGCCGCGGCCGGTGGCGATTCCCTCGCACAGAACTTCCAGGACGGCACCAAACGCCGCACGCTCAAGTGTGCGATACGGCCAGGCGCGAAGCACCAATTCATAAAGTGCGTCTTCCTGCCAATCCTCGGCAGCGCAGGCGGCGACGATGTGCTGGGCCAGAATGTCCAAGGGGTTAACGGGGATTTCCAGGCGGTCGAGTTCGCCAGCGCGGATGGCGCGCACTAGAGCGGCGCATTCGATGAGCTCATCGCGTGTGGTGACGAACAAACGTCCTTTCGGGAGCGCGCCGACCCAGTGCCCGGCACGGCCGACTCTCTGCAGGGCCACGGCAATCGAGCGCGGCGAGCCGATCTGGCACACCAGATCCACCGTGCCGATATCGATACCCAGCTCAAGCGAGGCCGTGGCCACCACGGCTTTGAGTTCGCCGTTCTTGAGCCGCTTCTCGGCATTGAGACGCAAAGCACGAGAAAGGCTGCCGTGATGCGGCAGCACGGTGCCCTCGCCAAGGCGCTCACCGAGGTGGTGCGCCACGCGTTCTGCCAGACGGCGAGTGTTCACGAAAACGAGCGTGGTGCGATTCTCGCGGATCAACTCGGCTACCCGGTCGTAAATCTCGCTCCACATCTCGTTACTAGCTACGGGACCGAGTTCGTCGCGCGGCACTTCCACGGCCAGCTCCATAGCGCGCCGGTGGCCCACGTTGATAATTTCGGCGCGTTCGCTTAAGAAAGCGGCGACTTCGTCGATCGGCTTTACCGTAGCTGAGAGGCCAATGCGCTGGGGTCTGGGGAGGCCCACCTGCTCAACGAGGTGATCGAGACGGGCAAGGGACAGCGCCAAATGAGACCCGCGCTTATCATCGGCTACGGCGTGAATTTCATCCACGATAACCGCGCGGACCCGCTTGAGCATCTCGCGTGGACCCGCCGCGGTCAGCAGGATGAACAGCGATTCCGGGGTGGTGACGAGGATGTGGGGACGGTGGCGAGTCATGTGCTGCCGCTCCCACTGGGGTGTATCGCCGGTGCGCAGGGCCGTGCGGATGGGCGAGAGCAGAATGCCTCGTTCCGCGGCCAATTTCGCAATGCCGCTCAGGGGAATATCCAGGTTCTTATGAACGTCATTACTCAGAGCCTTGAGGGGCGAAACATAAAGCACCTCAGTCTGATCGGGCAAGGGGCCTGAACGCGCTCGGCGCACGAGGTCGTCGATGCAAAGCAAGAAAGCCGCCAGGGTCTTGCCCGAGCCGGTTGGCGCAGAAATGAGTACGTCGCGGCCCTCGCGGATGGCGGGCCAGCCGAGCACCTGGGGCTCGGTCGGTTCCCGAAAGCGGGCTTGGAACCAATCGCCCACCAGCGGATCGAAGAATGAGTGCACTGATACTATTTTATGTGGTTTGAGGAAAGGCGATACGCAGGCGGAGGAACGCTGAAGCCCTGCGACGACTGCTCCGCGTTAGCGGCTCGACTTTAGTCGTGGCGTGATACAACGGGAATTCAACTGCGCCGGCTACAGCTTTTTTAATTCGCCGATGCGCCGTTCGAAGGCGGTGCTGAGTTGCTCGATCTCAGTCGCGGAGTACCCTCCGGCGCGAAATGCATCGCGAATCTGTTGCGGCGAGAGGCGGGCCAGCAGATCGCCCATCCATCGGGCATCCTTGCGCGGAATATGATGGCCAAGCCACCGCATACTAAGCCGGCGCTCCATTTCGTAAACATTGAAGAAACGGTTTGCCGACGGTCCCGATGGTACATTGAAGTCGATGAACTCCGGCGAAATCTTGTTGATCCACCTGGAATTGCAGTATGCTGAGACGTCGCCTTTTGGCGCCAGGCGCAACCCAGTCGGACCGAAACTCGCACCCAGGTCACTCACGACATAGCGCTCTTCGTGAGGCTCACCGCTAGTCTGGTACACAGAATTGTTGACGTCCTTCAGGTCCCAATTGTTCATGACGACCATCAATACCCTCAGGCCATACCATTCGCGCGTATCGGTGAAAGGATCCTTGGCCCATGACCAGATGCCGATCTTCTTGTCCCCAGCTAGGTGCCTTTTCAAGCGGACGTTCGATACGTTGTTATCCTGCGAGACGAAATGACTCCCGCGCCGCAGGTGATGCATGTTCTCGACATGCAGCACAGGCATAAAATAGTCTTCGTTAGCGAAGTATCCCACCGCCCAAACGAAGCGCGAAGCGACAGTCTCCGGACGAGCCTCCAAGCCCATTTTTACTCTCCATCTGACGCCGTTCTCGTCGGTAGCCTCGAATTTTGGGCTGGTGCCGGCCATGTCTTCTTCTTTGAACGTGAACTTCCCGCGGGGCACGTGGGCTTCTCCGCCGGGCCCGTAGAACAGATTGCGGGAAGCGAGGTCCGCCGGCTCGCGCCACAATACGGGGACGGCATTGCTCGTGATATCCTGAGACTTTACGGTGTCCGCAGACTTTGCGGTGTCCACCCTGGCCTTGACTTCGACGGCAAGGGAACTTAGAAGCAAAGCTGCAGACGCGATAAATAGTTTAGGTTTCCCTTTCATCTGTGTATCTCCGGCTCGGACCCACGTTCCAGAAGTTTTCACCCTGAAAGGCCAGATCCACCTGAACACCAAGTGCGCTCATCTTGTGGTGTGAAACAGGAAGGCGTATTCATTCTTGCGGCAGCAGATCGGGATAAACGTGAGCGTAAAGAAGCAACGTTGGTGGGATCTGAATCGTCATAAGTATTTCAGCTAACGACATAGAGTGGATTTGGTATTGGTCCAACCAGCCAAAACCCGAAGAAGACAATTAGAATGCACATCCTAAAGCACCACAAGGCGATTGCCGCCATCGGTTTATTTTCGATTCTGGTATGGCCGGCGTGTGGCAGGCAAGAGCGAGAGGCGGGCTCCGCCGGCAACGGCGCTAGCCCCATCCCGAACTTTCACCAAGTCAATCAAAATGTCTACCGCGGAGGACAGCCCGGGCCCGAAGCTTGGCAGGGCCTGGCAAAAATGGGCGTTAAGACCGTCGTTGATCTCCGGCGCGAGGATGAACACTCGACCGCCGCAGAAGCTCAGGAGGTGGCCGCCGCCGGAATGCACTACGTCAATATCCCAATGAAGGGGGTCGTTTCTCCCTCAAACGAGCAGATCGCCAAGGTTCTCACGCTCCTGAACTCAAATGAGCCGGTATTTGTACACTGCAAGCGGGGCGCAGACCGCACCGGAACGGTAATCGCCTGCTATCGGATTGCCCACGACGGCTGGCAGAGACAGCGCGCCTTGGAAGAAGCCAAGTCTTACGGCATGGGCTCAGTCCAACTGGGTTTGAAGCACTACATCATGGGGTTCAAGCCAGACATGATAGCGTTCCAGCCGACCAAGCAATAGGCTTCAGTTCCGCAATTCCTGCTCCGGCGCGCCGCCGCCGGAGCAATTCTTCCTTCCTCGCCTTATCTTAATCCGCCTTGAATCCCGCGCCTCAGGCGCAAAAAGCCGCCGCCACTTCACGAGTAACAGCATAAAACCAGTCACGCCTCAGAAGCCAAGCATCGACGAAATCAGGTGGTTAGAAGATTATCGGAGTGGGAGAACCGGAGGCGCAGATGGTTCGCTCGATTTACAGCTTCTCACAGCACCAGATTCTATTGCTTGAACACGCCCTCCGACAAGTATCGGAAATCGACCGAGCCAGCTGGGAAGAAATCCCAATCGACCTGCATCCTTCATTCGCTAAATACATGGGTGAGGAAGTGTGGACTGGCCTCCCTGATCTGCTGACTTTGCGACAGGCCGCGCTGCTGATTATTCGCGACGCGATAGCGCGTACCGGCGAGTTTGGCGATGAGGTAGCTATGCAAACATCCCCGTAGGCTCACTTCGCGAAATCGCCGGTTTGAACTGTGCAGGAACTGATCACTTTGAAGTCCGGAAGCCACGTGCATGAAGCCGATAGCCGGTGATTCGGAAAGATCCAATGTCACCTTATGCGGCCTGTTAAGGCCGTACGCCAAATTTTTCACAATTGGCATCGCCGCTATTCTGGTTGAAAGCGCGACCAACCTGGCGGAGCCCTGGCCGCTCAAGCTTGTTCTCGACAATGTACTGAAGTCGAAACCGGTACATGGGTGGTTGAACCAGCTGATTGTTTCCTTAGCCGGCACGGACAAAATTGCAATTCTCAAATTCGCTGCGCTGGCGGTTGTCGCGATCGCGATCGTGGGGGCAGCCTGCAATTACGCTGAAAAATTCATTAGCGGAAGCCTCGGGCAGTGGATCACACACGATTTGCGCCACACCCTCTATTCCCATATTCACCAACTGTCGCTGGCTTATCACAACCAGAAGCAGACGGGCGATCTTGTCAGCCGCCTAACAAGCGATATCGATGCCGTTCAAAGTTTCATCGCCTCGGGACTGCTTGGAGCCCTGATCAACAGCTTGACGTTGGCAGGAATGATGGCCGTCATGTTCTGCCTGAGCCGCGATTTCACGTTGATCGCGCTTTGCGTGGTTCCGCCGCTTTTCCTGGTCGTTTTCTATTACACTCGCCGGATCAAGGCGGCGACACGCCAAGTGCGGACGAAAGAGGGCGAGATCGTCTCGGTCATTCAGGAAGTCTTGTCATCCATGCACGTCGTCAAAGCTTTTGGGCGCGAAGGGTTTGAACAGCGCCGGCTGGCGAAAGAGAGCCGGGAATCGATCGCGATCGCATTGCAAGTTCGCGGACTCAAGATAAAGCTTCCGACCATAGTTGACCTGATCATTGCGGCGGGTACCTGCCTGGTGCTCTGGTTTGGAGGGCGGATGGCGTTGAGCGGATCACTCAGTGCCGGCTCGCTGGTCTTGTTCATCTGGTATCTCGGCAGAATGTACAAACCGATGCGTGAACTGGCGAAGACGACAGACGCCTACACCAGGGCATCCGTAGGCTACGAGCGAATTCGCGAAGTGCTGGATACCAAGCATCAAGTGAGAAACCTACCGGGCGCCCGGCCGGCGCCCAGATTTGGTGGCAGGATCGAATTGGACAACGTTACTTTCGGGTATGAGCCGAAGCGGCCAGTCTTGAAGCAGGTCAGCCTGACGGTGGAACCAGGCCAGGTAGCGGCACTGGTTGGGCCGACCGGCGCCGGCAAAACCACGATCGCCAATTTGATCCCGCGATTTTACGATCCTGACACGGGAACGGTGAGAATCGACGGCGCCGATGTGAAGCATTTCGAACAAGAGTCCCTGCGCCAACAAATCAGTTTCGTCTTGCAGGACACGCTGCTTTTTCATGGCCCTGTCTGGTACAACATCGCATACGGGAAGCCGGGCGCGAGCCGGGCCGAGATTCTGCACGCAGCGAGTCTGGCCAACGCGGCCGAATTTATTCAGGAGATGCCGGAAGGATTTGACACGATAATCGGGGAACGCGGCGTTACTCTTTCGGGTGGCCAGAGGCAACGGATTGCCATTGCGCGCGCAGTGATTCGCAACAGCCCGATTCTGATTCTGGATGAAGTCAGCACAGGATTGGACGCGGCTTCCGAGAAGCTGGTATTTGAAGCTCTGGGCCGGCTCATGGAAGGAAGAACCTCGATCGTTATCGCACACAAGCTGCCGACAATCCAGTCCGCCGATGTGATCTTCGTGCTAGCCGACGGAGAAATCGTTGAGCGCGGCAGGCACGCTGAGTTGATGGAGAGGGGCGGTCATTATGCGGAATTGCATGACTTGCAGTTCCGGCCCGGTTGGTGCGACCACCTCGAGGATCGGATTCTTGTTGGCGGGAACGGATTGAAAGAAGCCGCCGAAAGATGCGGCCACACAGAGTAGCTTTCCGCCCGGAGGAAACCCGCCAAGCCAGCGTCTTCACCTCCAAATGAGCCTGCCATTGTTGCTGAGCATCCGTAAATCAAGGAGGTACCAATATGTGTCGAGTGCCTTTACTTATTGGCGCTGCATTGCTGGCAGCATCTGCGTTCGGCCAGCAACCAGATACCAGCCGAAACCTTAATCCTGATGCTTCTACCCGAGATACTTACAGTCGGCCCACGGACGTGAGAACAGATTACGGGAACTGGGGTTTGCTTGGGCTGCTCGGCCTAACTGGCCTGTTAGGGCTTCGCCGGCGCGAAACAATAGTTCGGGGCCGGGATGAATATTTGAATGAACAGCGGCGTAGGGTAGCTTGAGCCGAATTACCGATCGGGATGAGAAACGCATGAAAGTGTTTCTCTTCTTATGATCCAAAATGGCGGTTTGGCTTTTCGGGCCGGCGAGTGCCGCGGAGAATGGCTAGGGCGGTCCGAACGGATGAGGGCGGGGCTGCATGTGTTGTTGAGGTGCTGCTTGGCACCAACGATATGTGCAAAGCTTGACGCCAAACGATTTTAATAGATCCGACACGAGAAGCGGGAATCCTCCTCTCTGCCGGCTTTTGAGGGGAGTTGAACTGCGCGATGGGCTTTGGCGCTGACGCAGTTGGCTTTACCAAGGGGCCGGCCGAGGCTGTTTACGCTTTGAAATTCGCAGAGAGGAGATCCTGAATTATGGAATCACAACAGACGGAACGCAACAGTGCATCGTATCCCGAGGTATCTTGGGATGCTTTAGAGACGCCGGGTTTTTACGTAAGTCGCGCGACTGGGAACGGTTATCGCGTGCCGGCTGAAGCTTTGATCAAGGGTGCTTCACCCGTCATCGAACAAGTCAGTGCCAAGCCGTCACGACTGGTGAAACTGAGCGATAACCCATTTATCCCGCTGATTAAGGCTCGTAATTTGGCGGCCAACTATAACATAGAGCCAAACTTCTAATTGGGGAGGCTTGAAGCAAGGAGATTTATGCCGATTAGCGATCTGATTGGAATCTTGGAGCAGTATAGAAATGCTTCGGTGTCGAATCCGCCTAAAAACGTACAGCAGGATTATCAGCAGGCAGCAGACACTGTTCCCTCCTCCCATTTAGCAGACGCCCTGAGTGCGGCGTTCCGCTCGGGGGAAACACCACCTTTCGCTCAGATGATCACTAGCCTGTTTACGAATTCAAATCCTGACCAACGTGCAGGCATTCTCAACCAGTTATTGAGTGCCGTTGGTCCAAGCAGTGCAGCCACTGGCGCTTTGGGCAGTCTTGGGGGGCTACTGCGAGGAGGTAACAATAAAGTAAGCGCGGAGCAGGCAAACCAGGTTTCTCCCCAAGCCGTACAGCAATTAGCGGAACACGCCGAAAACCAGAATCCTTCCATAATCGATCAGGCTGGGCGGTTCTACTCACAACATCCTAAACTCGTGCAGGCCCTCGGCGCGGGTTCGCTGGCATTGATCATGTCTCACCTCTCGAAGAGGTGAGACCTTGCATCCCCAATCATAGGTACGGTAAACGTCAGTCATGGTGGTCCAATCCGCAATATTGGACCACCCGTTCCGCCGAGTAGGCCCAGAACATGAGCGGCAACGGCGTCTTCAAGTAACCTGATCCCACGTACTGCGAGGCTCTCGGTAGCCGGCGGTTGGAATCCCACGTGGCACGTCCTGTGCGGGACGTTTCTCGAGACGAGGAGACTCGCCGGGAGACCTCCAACGTGAAATTAATTCCATCTCTAAACGTCGGCCATCCAAATATTAGAGTTAATGGCACGTCCCGGCCGGGCGGCGTCAGGGTCTCACTCACCCCGCTCGTCCGACCGAAGGGAGTAGCCGTGTACGTACGTAGGAAAGAGGAAATTTATGAGAAAGACGATAGTGGCTACGCTTCTATCTCTAGGGTTCTTGGCCGGAACGGTGGTCCCGGTTATTGCTTCGACTTCGCAAAGCCAAACCAAAAAGCGGACAGCTAGTCGCAACAGTTCAAGGCGCAGACGTGCTAGAAGAGTTGGCGTTGGTGCGGCGGGCGGCGCCGCGGCGGGCGCCATCCTCGGGCGCGGTAGAGGCGCTGCTGCAGGCGCAGCGATTGGTGGGACTGCTGGTGCGCTTACGCCGACCAGGCGGAGATAAGACGTAAGTAGCTATCTCCCAGGCGGCCTTCCTGATAACGAAGAAGTCGGTAACGCTAGAGGCGATGATTAGAGGGTGTACCGAGAGTCCGGGGGATTATCTCTCCCGTTCCTTAATCGTCTTCATCCGGTAAATCATTGATGCCGCTGCGGAGGCGTGGAAAATGGCTGGCCAGCCCCTCGCGACTTTTTCGATTCCCGCCACAATACCACCTGTGTGAAATCGCCTTGCCTGAATCTCTCAGCCATGGTACGGGCGATGCCATACCAAAACTCCTGGCCCACTTTCTCGTGTATGTCGCGGCCTCCCAACACGACGAACCTGTGGCGCGCGGCACCACAAGGCCTGCGCTGCCTCGTTGAATCTCTGCCGCTCGACGGTGATGCGATTTTCGGTGCCTTCGAGTTGCGCTTGGAGGTCGCGGAAGTTGGCGGTCGCTTTAAGCTGCGGATAGTTTTCACTGACGGCTAGTAAACGGGAGAGCGCCGAAGACAATCCTTGTTGCGCCTGCTGATACCGTTGGAAGGCAGCGGGGATCTTTAGTTGTAGCTTGTGCCGATAGAAGCTCCTGCAACCAAAATGAGCAGCAGTGTCACGCCGCGCAGCCAAGGCCTATCGTTTTGCATTTGTACTCCATTCTTTGCTTCAACTCGGGCAGGAAATATGGAAATTCGAGCGAATCCGTTATGTTAGGGTTGATCACGCGTCAGGATTTCGGGACTCATTAATTACTAAATGCCTTGGTCTAGGAGCTCCACGACATAAATGTTTGTTCGCCACCTTGAGTATGGTGGTGCGACGACGCCGCGAGGAAACCTTTCGCAGTGCCGCACCCGCCGTCGTTCGCGTTCTGCCGCTCCATTTTGGCCGGTGATCGTTCGCAGCAAGCCTGAAGGCGGTACGGTGTGGCGTCAGTGCAGGGCAGACCGGAGCAGGCCGAGCAAAGCGGGCCGACAAGACAGAACCTCCCTGTTCCTGTACTGTAACTTCTATTTCTCCCTCTTGGGCGGCAAAAATACAGCCCTAGAAATCGCCAGGCGCATCTTTTCGAACAGAGGGAAGCTCGCTGAGATTGCGGGAGAGAAGGAGGAAAGGTATGGAATCACTGTTTGCTTCCCTACTCAATACTGTGGACCACCGTTCCATAGGCGTGGTGGCCCATGCGCTTGGACAACCCGAGCAGGCGGTTGGCCGAGGCATGGAATCGTGTATCGCTGGGCTACTTGGGGGACTAGCGAGTAAGTCCGGCGACCCCGGTGAGCTGCGGCGAATAATGGATATGGTTCCGAGCAGCTTCGGAGCTGTATCCTGGTCGCAAATCACTGACGCCCTGGGCGACCCCAACTCATCTTTAATCGGGATGGGCAAGCGACTCCTGCCAGCTTTATTCGGTTCAGGAGAAAATACCATTTTGAATGGGTTAAGCCGGGCATCAGGTTTACCGCTGGGGCCGACTTCCACACTACTGGCCATGGCAGGTCCGGTAGTGATGAGCTTTATCGGTAAACACATACGGGATGGTTCAACGACGATTAATGGTCTCGCCAGCCTTTTACAGCGAGACAGCGCTTCCATTCGGAACGCCCTGCCGGCCGGCTTGAGTGAAATATTCTGGCCCGACACGGCGAGGGTTACCACGGCATCGCCCGTTGTTGCCCAGGCGGTACAGAAAGAGAGGTCGTCGAGCTGGTTTCTCCCCGCTCTAGCTGCGGCTGCGGCGCTGGCTCTGGGGCTTGCCTGGCTTCTAAATCACGCGCATCGGCCGACGGTGCGAATAACGGCGATACCAGTCATGCCCGTTCCGACTGGGAGCGCCAGCCGCCTGGCCACTACCCCAGCGTGCACACTTCCCGCCTCCGTAAAGATACCGGAGGGAGGCGTCGAATCGCGCCTGCTCGCTTTTGTGCAAAATCCCGGCACCAAAATGCAAGAGACCACATGGTTTAATCTCGACCAACTGGCGTTCGACACGGGATCTGCTCAAATACGGCCGGAATCGCGAACGCAGCTCGACAATATCGCGGCGATTCTTGCGAACTGTCCGAATGTACGTATGACGATTGCGGGGTATACCGACAACACAGGAAACGCTGATGCGAATCTTCGCCTGTCGCGGGACCGGGCCGAGAGCGTCGCAGCTGAACTCGCCCGCGGTAGTGTCTCCAAGGATCGACTTACTACTGAAGGATACGGGGAAGAAAACCCTGTCGCTGACAACTCAACCATGGCGGGTCGTGCCCAGAATCGACGGGTAGCAATGCGTGTAACAGAAAAGTGACTTGGTCACTCATCAGCATTCATAGGCGATTTACCAAAACCTCAAAAGATCCACGGAGTGAAAGGAGAAAAAATGACATACGAAAAAATAGTTACGCTATATGATACGGCCGATCATGCCGAAGCTGCCAGACGAAACCTCGTAGCGGCCGGGTTCCCGCCAAGCGAAATAAGCACCATCTCGAGCAAGACCCTTGGCTTGACAACCGAAAAGCTTCGCGAGCCCGGGCTGTGGCACCGCCTTTTTGGACGGGACATTCAACAATACGAGGCCACGCTTTATGGCCACTCGGTCGATTCCGGGGGCGTCATCCTGACGGTTCGAGTACCGGAAGGTGATGTAGCCAGAGCCACTAGTATTCTGAACGCGCATCAGTCAGTGGACATCCTCAAGCGGGCCGAGCAGCAGGGTTTGGTTTCAGCGTCTGTGCCAAAACCTGTTGTCACCGCGCCTCCGGCGATGCAGCCCGTTGCTACACCAGAACCGGCAATGCGCGCAGCGACCAGCACAGCATCCGGGGAGGAGGTGCTTGCTCTCGCCCAGGAAGAAATCAACGTCGGGAAACGGCTGGTCCAGGAAGGAACCACGCGCATACGGCGCTTTATCATAGAAACGCCAGTAGAAGCCCAGGTAACTCTGCATGAGGAACATGCACGAGTTGTGCGGCGAGCGATTGCCGATCCGAATTACATCAGAAATATAGATTGGACAGATAAGACCATTGAAGTTACTGAAACTATCGAAGAACCGGTTGTAACGAAATCGGTTCACGTGGCTGAAGAAGTTGTCATTCAAAGGGAAGGGAGCGACAAAGTAAAAACTCTGCGGGATAAGGTGCGCCGTCAGCAAGTTGAAGTGGAGCGGCTATCCGCCACGGAACCATTAGCAAAGAAATAAGGCATTGCAAATCTGAAACAGCGCTCTGCCTCTGTTTGGCGAAAGCGGACGCCGGGGCCGATCCTCCCGGGCCCCCGGCGCCCGCGATCATTAAAGTCCGGCAATTCTCTCTTCGCCCCCCCGTCCCTAGCACATCGTAGAAAGCCAGCCCAAGCCGGTCGTAGGATGAAGCCTTCCTTACTTGAGCGGGTGGAGGATACCCCACTTGCTTTGTTCACCCCAAAAAAGACGGCCTACATACTATTCCGAATGTCTCTAATCGTGTGAGGTCGGGTGGGCCGATTTGAGGTTGGGCGCTTCACGCCGGTGCTTACGCTTTTTCTTGTCTCGGTAATTTCAAATCTCAAGCCGTGGCGTCCTTGAGAAAGCGGTAGCTCTGCCCGATCGTACGAATTACGGCCATTCCGATTTCAAAAGAATCAACTTGGTTGAGGAGGTCTTACAGTGGCTATTCAACCCCCTGGAACACCAAACGAATGGGGACAACAACCTTCGTTGCGGGACCCAAACTGCAGCCCGACCGCCTCTGTAGCGAGGGTATGGGGCCTGGTGGAGTGCGGACGGACACTCTACCGGCACAAGCTAGCTCTTCTCTCCATCGCCGGTATCGGCATTTTATCAGCGGCGCTTTTTACGATGTTACAACCCCGCTTGTATCAATCTCATGCTGCGATCCAGATACAGGGCATTAACGAGAATTTTCTTAGTCTTCGCGACATCTATCCTACTGCGGCGCCGAGCGGAGACAATGCCGTATACATCCAGACACAAGCGGAAATGCTGAGACAGGACGCCCTGATTCAGCAGGTTGTCAGGAAGTTGCGCCTGGAACAAAGGGCGGAGTTCCAAGGCACTTCCCGTCTAAGCGAAACGCCTGACCGCAACGAGGGCGACCAGCCGTCTGCGCTGTCCGAATGGACAGCTATCAGGAAAGTGAAGAAGAACCTGCGGGTTATACCTTCACGCGGCACAAGCATAATCCAAATCGTATGCAGCGCGCGCGACCCGCAACTGGCTGCCGCGATTGCGAATACATTGGCACAGATTTTCATCGATCAAAATATCGGGTCGCGCCAACGGGCTGCAAAACAAACATATGCGTCACTGAGCCTCGTACTCGAAGAACTCAAAAAGAGACTTGCGAAGTCGGAAGCCAGACTTGACACGTATGACCGCGCGTTATGGTTATCGGCGGGAGCGCCCAAACTGAGGCTCGACAGCGACCGCCAGTTTTACGAATTCATATCCCGGAGGGCAGATGAAGCTCGCGTTGCTTCCTCCGTCAGGCAAGCCAATGTTTCCTTGGTCAGTCCGGCGGAACCCGCGGCTCACCCCTACAAGCCGAATCCACTGCTTAATCTACTGGTGGGAGCGTTCGCGGGCCTGGCTTTGGGCGTTGGCTACGTGATGTTGCGAGAACAGACCAGTTCCGTATTGCGCGCGCCAGGAGAAGCCGGTGTGTACCTGACGCTGCCGGAACTCGGCGCTATCCCGAAGGCGGCAAATGGAGGACTGAGCCCGTTGAGCCTTGTGGGCACACACGGCCCGACGGTGCCCGTCGAACGCGCCTACCTGGACCAGTCTTCCTCCGGCGTGTCCGAGTCCTTTCGTGCCACCGTAGCTTCCATTTTGTCAGCCGGCCAGAACGGCGACCATCCGCGCACTCTGATCGTGACAAGTTCCCGTCCGATGGAAGGGAAAACCACCGTGGTGAGTAACCTGGCGATTGGTTTTGCCGAAATCGGCAAGAAGGTTCTTTTGATCGACGGAGACTTGCGCCGGCCCCGGCTGCACAACGTGTTTGATCAGGCCAATAGCTGGGGATTAAGTGACCTACTGCGTGAAAAGAATGCAATAGAAGAACTGCCCCTGGAGGCGCTCGTCAAAAGGACGGCTGTCCCGCACCTCTACCTACTACCCAGCGGGACCTGCGCCAGCAACATTTGTGGGCTTCTATGGTCCGACCGCATGGCGCGTCTCTTACCCCGATTCCGCCAGGAGTTTGACTGTGTGCTGATGGATACACCTCCCTGCCTCGAATTCGCCGATGCCAGGATCATGAGCCGCTACGCGGAGAAGTTACTCCTGGTGGTGCGGGCAAATTACACCGAGATCACAACTGCCCGAGCAGCCGTGCAGCGGCTGATGCTGGACGGTATTCGCGTGATGGGCGTCATCGTGAATTGTTGGGACCCCTCACACAGTGATGTGTACGCTTACGCGCGTTGCCGACAGGACTAAGTGTGACCGAAAGAGACCTTTCCCCGATGGCGCTGCCGAATCGAGCGTCGCCCGGATCACTGTTGACATTATCGGCCGCGATCCGGGCCGAAGGACCAACAAACAACGGGTCCGAACCGAAGGTGGCCGGCCTTTCTTTGCGCCTGAATTTTGCCTGGATGCTAGCCGGGAACGCGGTTTATGCGATCTGCCAATGGGGAGCGATCGTAGCTCTAGCAAAGCTGGGCAGTTCATTCATTGTCGGCCAATTTTCACTGGGGCTCGCTATTGCCGCGCCGGTGCTTATGTTCACGAATCTCCAACTGCGAGCAGTGCAGGCGACTGACTCCGGCCGTCACTATTCCTTTGGGGAGTATTTGCGACTCCGTACTACACTGACACTGCTTGGCCTAGCAATGATCGCCGGTATCGCAGTTTTCGGCCATTATGAGCGACGGACAGCAGCAGTCATACTGGTTGTCGCACTGGCTAAGGGAATCGAAACACTCAGCGATATTCATTACGGCCTGTTTCAGTTGAACGACCGCTTGGATCAAACTGGGAAATCCATGATGTTGCGTGGAATGCTCGCGCTGGCGGCGCTGAGCACGGGACTTTACTTGACACGAAGCGTCTTATGGGGCTGTTGTCTTCTAGTGTCCGTCTGGCTGGCTACACTGCTGTTCTTCGACATGAAGCACGGCCGCCGTTTTGCCGCGGTGCACCCAAGATTCGCGAGAGGGGCAGAAGCCCGGCCATGGGATCTCATGCGTATCGCACTGCCGTTGGGGATTGCTACAACGATGGCAGCTCTTAATTTGAATATGCCACGCTACTTCATTCATGCCCGATTGGGAGAGCGCCAGCTCGGTATCTACTCAGCGCTCGCGTATACCACCGTGGCAATGGTCCTAGTAACCGATTCCCTTGCGCATTGCGCCATCCCGCGGCTCTCTCGGCTCTATAGCGGCGGAGAGATGACGGAGTTCCGATCACTTCTGTTCAGACTTGTTGCAGCCGGGGGTCTCCTCGGGGCCGGCGGTCTTATAGTGGTGCAATTGGCTGGGAAGCGACTTATCACTCTGATGTACGGGACCGAGTATGCCGCCCATTTCCAGGTTTTCCTCGTGCTGATCCTCGCAGCGGCCATCTACTGCGTGGCAAGCATGTTCACTATTGCGATCACCTCCGCCCGGTATTTCCGGATTCAGGTGCCGCTATACACGTTGGTAGTGGGATCGAACGCGCTTGCCTGTGCACGCTGGGTTCCAAGCAGTGGACTGGCCGGCGGCGCTACGGCAATGTTAGTTGCCGCGACCGTGCATTTCGTATTGGGGGTCTCGGTCGTCGTCTACTTGCTCCGGATGAAGCAGAGAGGGCCCGGCACGCCGGGAGCACTGGGACAAGAGTTGGCGGCCGATCTTATGGCACACGCGCTCCCGCATCGCAGTTAGGCGAGGCTTGCTCATGTCAATGCACAGAGAGACGGATCGCGTCAGGCTACTGCACATCGTCGGAGAATCCCGATACGGAGGGATTGTGAGAATCATCCTGGGATTGGGCCGGGTCGCCCAAGCCGCGGGGTGGGAAGTGGACGTTCTGACGACCGACCCGGTGGTCCAGAAGGTCGTGAGTAAGCATGGCCTGGGGTTGGTGAACCTGGATGTCATCCGCAGGGAAATACGGCCGGTATGGGACTTCGGGGGACTGCTCCGCCTAAATAAATTTCTGCGGAGCGAACCTTATCACATCGTCCACACTCACACTTCCAAAGGCGGATTCGTTGGCCGGCTGGCAGCCCAGCTTGCCGGCACGCCTGTCATCGTACACACGGCCCACGGCTTTGCGTTCCACGAAGCAAGCCCGGCAGCGACCCGGCTGTTTTACTCCGGCTTAGAATGGATCGCTACACATTGGTGCGACCGCATCGTGTCCGTTAGCGAGTTTCACCGCGACTGGGCCATCCAATTGGGGATATGCACCTCGCCAAAAATTATGGCGATTCCCAATGGCGTAACCGAGGCCGCCCGGAATCGCCGGGTCCGACTGTCTGAGCTTCGAAGCCAGCTCGGCGCGCAACCCGGCGAACTGCTGATCCTGAGCATTTCGAGGTTAGCGGCGGATAAGGGATTAGACCACCTCATTGAGGCTGTGGCGTTGCTCCCGCCCACGGCCGGGCATGTACGTGGAGTTATCGCGGGTGACGGGCCGGAGAGCGAAACCCTGAAGCGACTGGCTAACACTTTGGGCGTGGCGGACCGGGTGACGTTTACAGGTTTCCGCGAAGACGTCGGCGACCTGCTCGCGGCTTGCGACATTGTAACCGTGCCCAGCTTGCGCGAAGGCCTTTCCATGGCGTTGTTGGAGGCAATGGCCGCCGGCAAGCCGATTATAGCGACGAGTATCGGCAGTCAAAGAGAGGTTGCCTCCCGCGGAGAAATGGCGTTGCTCGTCCCACCGGCGAACACACAGGCATTGAGAAATGCCATTGAGCGGTTAACCGGAAACCCGGCGCTGATGACCCGTCTCGGGGCTAACGCAAGAGCTGTTTACGAGAGTTCTTATACCGAAAACAGAATGCTTAACGCTTATCGGCAGCTGTATGTTGACTTGTTGCGCAAGAAGTGTGGGTTGGCGACGTCGCACGAAATGCTCTATAACCCGACTATCGCAAAATCCCAGGGTGCCCCGGCCGCCCCAGGACAGCCTCACCTAGTCCGCAAAGCCACGGCGAATGATATCGCCGACATAGTCACGATTCACGAGCAAGCCTTCGGCAGTTTCTTCATGACTCGAATGGGTCGTGACTTCTTGTGGCACTACTACAGCCTGGTGCTTAACTACAACTTGGGAATCATACTCGTAAGCGAAAGAAAGCAAAGCGTACCCGACGGGTTCGCATGTGGCTTTGTAGATCCGCGCCGGTTTTATCAGAGGATGTGGACTACCAGGCTGAAGTTCGCGCTGCCAGTCCTTTCCGCCTTGCTTCGCCAGCCTTCTCTTATTACCAAGGTTATACACGGAGTCCAACGGATTCATGCGCCGGCTGCGGAGTGGCCCGAGCGATCGTGTGAGCTCTCGTCAATTGCAGTAACACCGGGAACCACCGGCAACGGTTTCGGCAAAAGTCTGGTCCGGGAGTTCCTGGCGCACGCGCAGTCGATGAATGCTCAATGCGTATACCTGACTACGGACGCCGACGGTAATGATGCCGCCAATGCGTTTTATCGCGACGCCGGCTTTCAGCATACGCGGCGATTTCTACGGCACAAGGGACGCTGGATGAACGAGTACGTCATCAGCAGCTTGGAGGACACCAAGGATTGGAAAACTTACTGACCAGCGCAGCGCCAAGCTCGCCGATCCGACAAACTGCGTACAGGCTGTTCGACATGGCGTGTGCCGCCGCCGGATTAGTGATCCTGATGCCGCTTTTCTGTGTGCTAGCTGCGCTGGTCTTCTGGCATGATGGACTGCCGATTTTCTACAGCCAGTTGAGAGTGGGAATAAGAGGCCGGGCGTTCCGCATTTGGAAATTTCGAACAATGCGCGCCGGCAAGGAAGGCAGTCTGATTACGGCGGCGGGAGACACACGCGTGACTCGACTCGGGGCGGCGCTGCGAAGATGCAAACTTGACGAACTGCCGCAACTCTTTAACGTCTTCATCGGCGACATGAGCCTCGTGGGGCCGCGGCCGGAAGTGCCAGAGTACGTACAGATGGAAACGCCAATTTGGCAAACCATCCTTCAGGTTCGTCCGGGAGTGACCGATCTGGCCACACTCTTATATCGGGACGAGGAAAAACTATTAGGCACAGCCAGCGACCCGGGCACTTTTTACCGCGAAACTGTCCTCCCGGCGAAATTGATCGTGAATCTTGGGTATCTCAAATACAGATCTATTTGGCGCGACCTCAATCTGATTGTTCTCACGATTTGCTACAGCATATTTCCAGAACGTTTTGACGCGGATCTCATCAAGAGAACTGTCGGCATGGGAGTGTTGAGTTGACTGGGTTCTTCATGAAAAATCATCGGAACCTCGATATCTGGCTGGAGAGGGGATGCCATCTTATCGTTGTGGCATCATCGGTGGCGGCGGC
>CAZKVF010000033.1:0-12227 GCA_964556085.1 uncultured Solibacteraceae bacterium | reverse complement strand
ATCAGCGCAGACGGCAACGCTATCACGGGGACATGGAACCAGGGCGGCGCCTTTCCTCTGGAATTCCGCCGCGCCACTAAACAGACGGCCTGGCAAGTCGATGCCTCCAATCACAAAGTCCAGTTCATCAATGTGGAACCGAGCGTCAAGCTGGAGGTGCTGGATTGGGGCGGCTCGGGGCGGCCGGTGGTTCTCTTGGCGGGTTTGGGAGACAACGCTCACGTATATGACGACTTCGCGCCAAAGCTGATCGGCTCATACCACGTATACGGCATTACCCGGCGGGGATTCGGCGCGTCCAGTGTTCCCGATTCCGGATATTCGGCCGATCGCCTGGGTGACGACGTGCTGGCGGTAATCAGTGCCCTCAAGCTGAACCGGCCGGTTCTGGTGGGACACGCTGTCGCCGGCGAAGAACTGAGTTCGGTGGCCTCGCGACACCCCGAGAGAGTGGCGGGGCTTGTTTACCTGGACGCGGCCTACGGCTACGCCTATTATGACCGCTCGCGCGGCGACTTGAACATCGATCTGAGCGAACTTGAAGCCAAACTGGAAGCCGTCCGTCCTGGCAAAGCGAGAGGCGATACGAGGCCCCTGATTCAAGAGTTACTGGCGGCCAGCATTCCGGCGATTCAAAGGGACCTGCAGGAGATGCAGAAAGACCTCGACGCCATGCCAGCTGCCATGCTCAACGCCCAGAGCTCCGCGCCCGCCGGGCCGTCGCCGGCGCAAGCCATTATGGCGGGAACACAGAAATACACGAATATCCCGGTTCCGGTTCTTGCGATCTACGCGCTGCCGCACGACCTGGGACCGGCCATCACTGACGCTGCGGTGCGTGCCAAAATGGAGGCGCGCGACGAGGCGGCTACCGGCACACAGGCCAAAGCCTTCGAAAACGGAGTCCGCTCGGCGCGCGTCGTCCGCTTGTCGCACGCGAGTCATTATCTCTTTCGCTCGAATGAAGCCGACGTCCTGCGCGAAATGGGCGCTTTTATCGGGAAGCTCCCGTAAGCAAACGTAAGAGTCGAGAAGCTCGCCAGGCGACCGTCAATGCGGGTTGTACCACTACGTAATGGGCGGGTCGATGTTTCCGATGGAGAAGAGCGAGAACTCGTCCTGCGGGTAGGCAGTGGGCTTCAGCTTTTCGGTTCGCAACTGCTGATACTTGCCGGCGTGGAACAGCAGCGGCCGGCCATCGCCGGCATCGAAGTGTTCCACGCGGCCGATATATAGAGTGTGGTCGCCGGCAGGATGGGAATCGATCACTTGCACGACGAAATAGGCTACGGCGCCCTCAAGCAGGGGCATGCCGTGCCGTTCCACGAAGCGGATGTGAAGGCCTTCCACCGTGCGTCCGGCGAAGTGATTGCTCAGGATTTCCTGATCCTCCGCAAGCACGCTCACGCCATAGCGGCCCGCGTCGGGAAGGATGCGGTGCAGGTAGGCGCGGTTGTCGATGGATACGAGGATCAGGGGCGGCGCCAGAGAAACCGAGACGAAAGCATTGGCAGTCATGCCATGAGTGCGGCCCTCGTAGCACGTAGTCACGACCGTGACACCGCTGGCGAACCGCCCTAAAGCGTTGCGGAACTGGCGGGAGTCAAAAGTCTGTTCGGGTTGAATTGACATATCAGCTGGCAGGCGAAACCGCCTGCCCCACTTCAACCACACCTAGGATTCGACTGCTTGTGTCACCTTCTTTCTGAGGTTTTCGGGATTGATCAGGTCGTCCGTGAGCCAGCCGTCGAGGTCGTATTCCGCCATGCATTGTTCGGCGAAGCCCTTATATTTGGCGGACTGGCCCATGGCATCCGCCACCATTAGAGTCTCGAACCGGATGCTCTCGTTGTTGCCGAAATAATTCCGTTCGTACAGTTCGTGGCGGCCGCCGAATTCGCTTCCGATGGCGTCCCACATCAGCTTCATCAGCTTGACGCGATCCACAGCGGAGTATCCATTCGAACCACGCACGAACTGATCGAGGTACTTGCGGATCTCGGGCGCTTTGAAATCGTCGGCGTGGGACGGGAGATAGATCAGCGCGCTGGCGAGGACGTTTTCGATGATCTCCTTGATCTTGGGGTAGGCCATATTGGACATCACGCGATAGGCCAAGCCGGCGTCCAGGTTAGGCAACACGTATCCGGGGGTCCACGGAGTCGTCGTTCGAGCCATGGCGTCGGTCAAGGCCCAGAACATATTCCGCCACGCCAGCACTTCGCCGACATTGGCCTGAACCCCGCGGAAGTCCTTGGCGCCGGTGGCCTCCACTCCCTTGAGCAACAGACCGGCGATGAAGTCGAGCTTCACCGCGAGCCGGGTGCATCCCTGGAACATGAAGCGCGGCAAGAAGCCCGAACGAGGAAAGAAGTTATTGACTTTATCGATATCGCCGTAAGCAAAAACATTCTCCCAAGGTACGAATACCTTGTCGAATACGATGATGGAGTCGTTTTCATCCATGCGGCTGGAGAGCGGGTAATCGAACGGGCTGCCGGTAGCCTGGGCCATCAATTCGTACGACGGCCGGCAGAACAGCTTGAGGCCCGGAGCGTCGGTAGGGACGATGCAGACGAAGGCGAAATCCTTGGTCTTGATCGGCAGCGCGCCGTTATTGGCGATGAAGTTGTAGTGCGTGAGGGTGGATGTAGTCGCGACCACTTTGGCGCCGCTCACGACCAACCCGCCATCGGTTTCCTTCTCGACGTGCATGTAGACATCGCGCACCTCGGAAAGTTCCTTGTTGCGATCCACGGGAGGGTTCACGATGGCATGGTTGACGAAGGTGACTTCTTCCTGCACCTTCTTGTACCAGCGCCGGGCATTCTCATCGAACGGCGAATAGAATTCGGAGTTCGCGCCCAGGGTGGCGAGGAAAGCGGCCTTGTAGTCGGGGCTGCGGCCCATCCAGCCATATGTAACGCGGGCCCACTCGGCGATAGCGTCCCGCGCACCCACCAGCTCCTCGGCGTTGCGTGTAGCTCGATAGAACTTGTGCGTGTAGCCGCCGCTGCCGGTATCGGTGTCGGTGCAGAGGACGCTCTTGCGGTTGTCATGTAGGGCGTCGTAGAGGCGCGCCAGCATGCGGATGGTGTTGCGGAACGCCGGATGCGTGGTCACATCTTTGACGCGCTCGCCATAGATCCAGATCTCGCGCCCGTCGCGCAAGCTCTCGATATATTCCTGCCCGGTGTAAGGCTTGGCGCGGAATGCGGCGCGCGGTTCGGCGGCCGGCGCGGTCGCCTCGGTTTTCTCGTTGCTAACCAAAATATCCTCCAAAAAAACTCTCAGCGAATCAGCTACCAGCTCTCGGCTAAACCGCCTTGGTGGGGGCTGATCGCTGAATGCGGATCGCGTTTCTCACACGCTGGCGGCGGCGTACTGCGACCAATCCCGCTCGAAACGGAATACTTCCTTAGCGGGCGGCAGCGGCGCCTGCGTCTCGATCCAGCGCACCGGCTCCGTGCCGGCGTTCTCGAAACTATGAATGCAGCCCACGCTGGTCCAGATCACATCGCCTGGTCCCAGATCGTAGGGTTTGCCATCGGCCGTGGCCCGCACGCGGCCGCCGACAATTAAATAAGATTCCTCGAAGGTGTGGTCGTGCAGATCGATCTTCGCGCCGGGCAGGTATTGAATGAGGAACAGCGATTGATGGACCGCGCCGAACGACCGGTCTACGAACATCTTGATGGCTACGCCGGTAATGGGGTTGAAGCCTTCCATCTGCGAGGGCCCGCCGGGGCGCGGCAGTTGGGATTCATCGAAGTAGCCGAACAGCGATCCCGGCGCAGTTTCGCGTACCGGCGCTGCGCCCGCAGTAGGGGCCTCGCCGCCCACGAAGAAGGTATCGCGGCCGTAATCCGCACGCCGGGGCTGCGGCGCCTGCATTTCGAGCCAGCGGGCCTGGCCGCTTCCGCCGTTGCGAAAAGCGTGCGGCACACTGGTGCTGATTAACCCGTAATTGCCCGCCCCTAAGATCTGGGATTTGTCCCCGATCTGCGCCAGGAGATTGCCTTCCAGCACGTAGAAACTTTCCTCGAAGGCATGTACGTGGCGCTCGATGATGCCGCCGGGGGAAAGAAAACAAATGCCCACGCCCATGTGCACGGAGCCGACTGCCTGATCGACATAAGTTGCTCGCCGGAAGCCAGTGCTGTGTTGCTGATAGAGTTCCGGTATCTGGGCCGCGGCTTGGTCAATCCTGGAGACGTGATGCATAGGGGTTTCCGATTCCTGCTTATCTTACACTAAGCCGGAAAGGGGCGGCAGGCTTGCAGGAATCCGGGTTTTCTGAACAGAATCTTTACACTAGCGGGCTGCTGCCCTTGCCGAGTTCGAGGCCGGAAGGCGAAAGCGCCTGCCGGACACGTACACGTGCAAGGCCGGCCACAGCTTCCGATTCCACCACATGAGCGCACCGGTCGCGAAGAGCAGCGGCGGCGCCAAACCCGCAAGTACCCAGACAGTTCGCAGCATCCATTCGCCGGGGCCGAAGTTGCCGAAGTGGACGAGGCTGAACCAGCGGAGGAGCTGCTCGTCGGGGCTATGTCGCGGGTCGAACAGATCAGGTGTGAGGAACAAGCCGGCTACTCGCTGGAAGGGCGCCGGGAACACGACGTAAATTCCGGTGGCTGCCCACATCAGTAGAAAGGCGTAGCTCCAGAAGCCGATCATGCTGTGCAGTTCCCAGTTGAACCGCTTCCAGTTTCCACTGGAACGGGCGGCGACACTGCGACGCCAGTTTTGGGTTCCCGGCCACCATACAACCGCGCCCGTGAGGACCAGCAGAGTGACCAGAATGGCTGCGTACCCGTTCCAGCGGCGGCCTTCCTCGCCGGCGAGCAGATTGAAATGCAGATCGGCGAGCCAGGTGAGTGCGCGGAGGACGGCTGGATCGGCCGGGCCGAGATCCTGGCCGCTGTATGGGTCGAACAGCTCCTGCCGGTATTTGCCGCTACGATCCAGGACGACGATGGATGCCTGATCGCGCTGCTTGCCCCGAAAAACGTAGCCCACGCGGTAGCGCGGCCAGGCTTTTTCCGCCAGGCTGCGCAGCTTGTCGTCCGCGAGCCGCGGCCCGGAGATAGCGACGGTATGCGGTTTGTTTCCAATGGCCTTGAAAATGCGGTCGCGGAAGACAAGCGCACTCCCGGATATGCTGATGGCGACTATGTAGAGGCCCAGAGAAAGACCGGTCCAGAGGTGGATCTGGAAAATAGCGCGACGCAGCCAGACGGTTTGCGGATGGCGGAGCCAGCTCTGGGAGAGGGTGGTGGTCACAACCGCTCCCTTACGGTCGCGGCTCCGAGGCGTAGTGCGAGCCGACGTAATCGTTCAGAATCTGAATAAACTCCGAGACGATGTGGCTGCCTTTAAGCGTGACCAGGAGGCGTCCGTCCACATAGACTGGGGCCTTGGGCTCCTCGAAGGTGCCGGGCAGGGAGATGCCGATATTGGAGTGCTTCGACTCGCCGGGTCCGTTAACCACGCAACCCATGACGGCGACCTTCATGGCCTCGACGCCGGGGTGGTGGTCCTTCCACTTGGGCATCTGGTTGCGCAGGTAGGTCTGGATCTCGTCCGCCATTTCCTGAAAGAAAGTGCTGGTGGTGCGGCCGCACCCGGGGCAGGCCGTGACCTGCGGTGTGAAACTGCGGATGCCGAGGGATTGCAGGATCTGCTGCGAGACGGTGACTTCCTCTGTGCGGTCGCCATTGGGTGCGGGCGTAAGCGAGGTTCGAATAGTGTCGCCGATGCCTTCGAGCAGCAGGGGGGCCAGCGCAGCGGTGGTGGCCACGATGCCCTTGGCGCCCAGTCCGGCTTCGGTGAGGCCGAGGTGCAGCGGATAATCGCAAGCCGCGGCCAGCGCGTGGTAAACATCGATAAGGTCCTGCACGCCGCTGACTTTAGCGCTGAGGATGATCCTGTTGCAGGGGAGGCCGTAGGTTTCGGCGGCGCGCGCCGACTCGACCGCACTAACCACGATGGCATCGAGGGTCACGTCGCGGGCGGGCTTGGGATCAGGGCGCCTGGAGTTCTCGTCCATCATGCGCGTTAGCAGCGCCTGATCGAGCGACCCCCAATTGACACCGATACGCACCGGCTTGCCGTTTTCGATAGCCACCTCGATCATGGTCCGGAAATTGTCGTCAGTTTTGCGGCCAATATTGACATTGCCGGGGTTGATCCGGTACTTGGCGAGGGCGCGGGCGCAATCCGGGAATTTCTTGAGCAGGATGTGGCCGTTATAGTGAAAATCGCCGATGATGGGCACGCGCACGCCGAATTTATCGAGCGCGTCGACGATCCTGGGGACGGCGGCCGCGGCCTGCTCGGTGTTGACGGTGACACGGACGAGTTCCGACCCGGCACGTGCCAGCGCCATGGCCTGATTTACCGTGCCCGGAACGTCTGCGGTGTCGGTATTGGTCATTGACTGCACGACGATCGGAAAATCGCCGCCGACCTTCACACCTCCGACCTCGGCCACAACCGCTTTGCGGCGGGGGTTCACAGCCATCGAATCCTCCGGGAACCTTTGATTCTAACATCGCCTATGCGGCCGCCCGTCCGGTACACTCGTGAGCTTGAGGACTACGATCTTCCTGGCGCACGCCGAACGCGATCGCGAGTTTGCCAGCGAGCTGGCCGCGTTCCTGGAATTCGGTTGCGACGCGACGTGCTATCTCGATGAAGGCGCGATGGCAGACGGCGGAGACCTGATGGCGAAGGCCAGAGACGGGCTCGCGGCCGATGTGCTGGTGTTGCTGCTTTCCGAGGCTTCTTGGCCGGTACGGCTGGCGAGACAGCAGTGGGAACCGGTGCTATTCGAGCAGGCGCGCGAGGCCGATACCGACGTAGCGAGTATCGCACTGGGCGAGTGCCCGTTCCCGGAACTGCTGCGGCGCAGGAACTTCTTTGACGCGTCGGGCGGCCACCGAGCCGCTATGCGCATGTTCAAGCGCTGGATCTGGCTACGGAAGAACGCGCCCGGGATGGCTCCCCTCCGGTTAATTTCCCGCGATTTGGAACCTCTGTACGCCGCTGTCGCGGATGGGGCCGCGGTTATGCGCGTCAACGGCGAAATGGCATCGCGTTTCGCCCGCGAGGCGGCGGATCAGTTCGACGCGGTAACGTGGATTCCGGCGCATAAGCGCAGCCTCGCCGAGGTTTCGGGGGAAATAGGCGACCAGCTTGGTCTTGTTCTCGAAGGCACCGCCGAACAAAACTGCGAGCGCGTACGCGAGTTCTTATTCGAGCGCCGCTGCCTGCTGGTGCTCGACGCCCCAGCCGAAGAACACGCGAACGCAGTGATCCCCGGAGGGCGAACGTCGGTGTTGATAACGGAGGAGCCGGTGTCGCTTGCCGAGCTGCCGGAATCATTCGAGCGCGCCCGCACGCTGATTGCCGCGCGGCGCTATGCCGAAGCTTATGAGCTGCTCTACCGCCTGTTGGACGCAGAGATTTCGCCCGAAGCCTGTGCCCGCGAGCTGACCTGGATCTGCGATCACTGGGGCCGCATTGAAGAGGCCAACTCGCTGCGGTTTTACTACGGGCCGGAGCCCTCGGCGCAGCTGATGCTGTTTTGAGTCACGCTGCCGGCGAAACGTCGATTTCCTTTGCGACAGTGGTAGGGGAAGGGATGGCGTCTCCGTATTCCCGCAAGATTCTTAAGTGTCCTCCGATCGCTTCCCGTATGTTGGCCTCCGTCTCTTCGAGCGTTTTGCCGGTTGTCATGCAACCGGGCAGATCGGGAACGTAAGCCGCCCAGTTGCTTTCCGCCCGCTCGAAGATAACAGCGTATTTGACGGTCATTCCTTCTTCTCCAGTCCCGCCGCCTTCAAAATCGACTTCAACGTTCCGACGGGTACGTCGTCGCTGGGGTGCCCCGGAATAGTCACCACATTCGGCTTCGACGGATGCTAGTAATGCCGGTGGCTTACCGTTGTTCGAACGTGGGTCCAACCGTCTGCCTCGACGAGTCGCAGCAGATCGCGAACCTTCACGGTCTAATTTTAGAGCAGCCGCAGAGGTAAACTGAAAACGACCTGCCTATGACTGTCCGCTAAAGGCGCGGGTCGCGCCTCCAAGACGACTCAGAAAATTTAAAGGTTGAAGTGTCTTTTGGAGCGGACAGGAATGTTTCTGGAACAAATTGGAGCGGATTCGCGTGTGGCCGAGCTGTTTCGGCCGCATGCAAGCCAGGGGTTGGATCTGGGGCGCGTGTCTTTCGCGGTCCATGAGCAGTACCGGATTTATCTCGAAAGCGGGGAATTCGAAGCGGCACCGGCGGGCCGTTTGCGCTGGGGCGATGATTTGCCGGTAGTAGGCGATTGGGTGGCCGCGCGGCGCATCGAGCGTGGGCTGGTGTTGATCGAAGCCGTGCTGCCGCGGCGAACGCAGTTTTCGCGGCGTGCAGCGGGTCGAGCCGCCGAGCAGCAGGTTGTGGCGGCCAATATCGATCTGGCGGCCGTGGTTTGCGGACTGGATGGCGATTTCAACTTGCGCCGGCTGGAGCGCTATTTGACTCTGGTTCGCGACAGCGGCGCCGTGGTGCTCGTGGTCCTGAACAAAGCGGACATCTGTGAAACGGTAGCGGAGCGGCTGATGGCGGTAACCCGGCTGGGAGCAGATGTGCCGGTTATCCCTCTATGCGCACAGGCAACAGTCGAGCCTTTGCGAGAAATGGTGCGTGGCCGGACAGTCGCGCTTCTGGGATCTTCGGGGGCAGGCAAGTCGACGATCGCCAACGGGCTTGTGGGCGAGGAGCGGCAGGCTACTGCCGCCGTGCGAGCGGCGGATTCGCGAGGCGTGCACACAACCACGAACCGCATGCTGCTACCGCTGCCGGGAGGCGGCGCGATCGTTGACAACCCGGGCATGCGCGAGCTGCAGCTTTGGGCGAGCCACGATTCACTCGAAGCCGTGTTCCAGGATATTGC
Organism: uncultured Solibacteraceae bacterium; assembly: GCA_964556085.1. Classification (GTDB taxonomy): domain Bacteria; phylum Acidobacteriota; class Terriglobia; order Bryobacterales; family Bryobacteraceae; genus PSRJ01. Next base: position 3,279 of record CAZKVF010000033.1, on the reverse strand, counting down.
CGAGGCTGCCGGGAATTGCCGCTTCCGCGATTGCATGCACCAAAACGAACCGGGGTGCGCGGTTCTAGCCGGGCTGGGGAGCGGCGAAATCGACAGCGCACGCTGGCTGAGTTATCGCAAGCTCGAAGCCGAACTGCGGCATACTGCGCTCGAACAGGATGTGCATGCGAAGGCCGTGCAAAAGAAGAAATGGAAGGCGATTCACAAGGCTATGCGGGATCATCCGAAGTATCGCCGCTGACGGATTGCCAGGCGGAAGCGGCTGGCCCACTAATCCTGCCCACAATCTCATGCGAGAATGGTGGCCCGGGAGAACGCGATGGAGCTGCGAAAGATCGGGTCGCTTGAGGTGTCGGTGGCCGGTTTGGGTTGCAACAATTTTGGCTGGCGGGTCGGACCGGAGGAGTCCGCCGCCACGATAGATGCCGCAATAGACGCGGGCATCAACTTTTTCGACACGGCGGACATCTACGGCGAGGGCCGCAGCGAAGATTTTCTGGGCAAGGCGTTGGGGCCGCGGCGGCGGAACGTAATTGTCGCAACCAAGTTCGGCATGAAGATGGGTCCGGACAAGGAAGGCGGCAAACCCGCGTACGTTAAGCAGGCCGCAGAAGCTAGTTTACGAAGGCTGGGCACCGATTACATTGACCTGTACCAGATCCATCAGCCGGATGCGAAAACTCCGATCGCGGATACTTTGGGCGCCCTGGACGAGTTGGTGCGCGCCGGGAAAGTGCGGGAGATCGGATGCTCGAACTTCTCGGCCGGGCAATTGCGGGAAGCAGCGGCTGTGGCCCGTCCAGGCGGAGCGCGATTTGTCAGCGTGCAAAACGAGTACAGCCTGCTGAAACGTGATCCCGAGGCGGAAGTTCTGCCGGAGTGCGTCCGGCTGGGTATCGCGTTTATTCCTTACTTCCCGCTGGCGAATGGGCTGTTAACGGGGAAGTACCGCGCGGGACAGCCGGTGCCGGAGGGTAGCCGCGCAAAGGCGGGTTTCGGCCCGAAGGTGTTTTCGGAGCAGAACCTGGCGCTAGCGGAACGGTTGATGAAGTTCGCCGAAGGGCACGGGCATACGCTGCTGGAGCTGGCTATGTCGTGGCTGGCCTGCCAGGCGGCAGTGACCTCAGTGATTGCCGGTGCCAAATCGGCTGCACAGGTGACGGCCAACGCGGCGGCCGCATCGTGGAAGCTCAGCAGCGAGGAGTTGACGGAAGTGGACCGGATTCTGCGCGGTGGCACCGCTGGGGTTGGCTAATCGCTTCAAACGGTGGCGAGGATCGTCACTTCCGCGCAGCCGCCTTTGGTCCCACGTCCGGGCGAGGGTCTGAGACGAAGCCGTCGCGGTTGGGCATTTTGACTTTGGGCAAGGTCTTCGCGTCCATGACGTCGTTGGGCCCGATGATGCCGTTGAGATCGAGGATGTAAGCCACGAGCGCATAGACCTCGTCAGGCTTCAGCTTGCCGGGCTGATCGAAAGGCATCGCACGGTTGATGTAATCCCAAACCGTGGTGGCGTACGGCCAGAAGCTGCCGACGGTTTTCACCGGCTTGGCGGTCGCCAGCGAACCCAGACCCCCGGTTAGCCGAGGCCCCACGCCGCCCTCGCCTTTTTCTCCGTGGCACCGCGAGCAGTTTGCGGAAAATAGGGCGCGTCCGGACGACGAAGTGCCGGAGCCTTGGGGAAGGCCGGTTCCATCGGGAGCGATGGCCGGACCGAGTCCGCGCATCTCCTCGGGTGTGGGCGGCCGGCCTGCGCCGAATTTGGGTGATTGGGCGCCAAGAGGCGCCGCGGCGAGCAGTAGCGCGAACAGAGCGGTAGCAAAGCCGTCACGCATTGTCCACCAGCCCGTTGGCGCGCACGTTCCAGAATTTGATGCCGTTGTAGTGATACCCGGAATTCACGCCGCGCACGGCGACTAGCGCGTCGCGCGCCGGCTGCACATAACCGGTTTCATCCACTGCGCGCGAGGCGATTGCGGCTTCGCGGCCTTCGAAGCGCCACGCCATGCGGAAACGGGTAAGCGCGATGGGCAGCCGCGGCTCCTGCAATTTTGCTTTGGTCCACGTTTTACCGCCGTCGGTGGTGATGTCCACGCGCTCGATTTTCCCCTTGCCGGACCAAGCCAGGCCGGTGATCTCGTAAAGCCCGGGGTTGGGGAGCACCTGGCCGCCGGAAGGAGACGTGATCACGGACTTGGCTTCCATTGCATAGGTGAATATGCGCGCTCTGCCGTCGGGCATCAGGTCCGAGTATTTCGCGGTCTCGTCGCGCGCCATGTAGGCCTGATCGGTGAGCTTGAGACTATGGAGCCATTTGACGTTGGTGTTGCCTTCCCAGCCGGGGATAATGAGCCGCAGGGGATAGCCTTGAGCGGGCCGGAGAGCTTCGCCGTTCTGCCCGAAGGCCACCAGGATATCGTCCATGGCCTTGGCGATAGGGATGCTGCGCTCCATGCGGCAGGCGTCGGCGCCTTCCGCGATAACCCAGGTTGCGCCCGGCCGGACGCCGGCTTCCTGCAACAGCAGCGATAGCGGCACGCCCGTCCATTCGCTGCCGCTGAGCAGACCGTGGCTGCGTTGGACGTCGGCCGCGCCGGGCGCGCTCCATTCGGCGCCGCTGTTGCCGCCGCATTCGAGAAACAGAATGCGCGAGACGGAAGGCAGGCGCCGAATGTCCGCGACGTCCAACGAGAGCGGGCGGTCCACCATGCCGTGAATCACGAGGCGATGCTTGGTTGGATCGATATCCGGGATGCCGCTATGGTGGCGCTCGTAATGGAGTGATGACGGCGTGAGGATGCCGACGGAATCCTGGAGCGGAGTGAAACTGGAGCCGGTCTCGGGAGTTTTGCTCTCGCGGGTCCAGCGCGCCGCCTTTTCGTAAGGTGACCGGTCGCCATAAGGGCCAAGCGGAATTCCGAGCCCGCGTGCGTCGCTTTCGGTCGCCGCAACGTTGCGGCCGGCCAGCAAGACTCCGCCCAGCGATGCGCCGGTGCGCAGCATGCGGCGGCGAGTGGATTTAGCGGACACGTTCATTGAGCACCTCCACGTCAGATGTCGTGCTTCTAATCGCTCTCGATGTTCACCGCATAGTAAGCCACGGTCTTTGTGGGCACTTCCTTGAACCAGTGGGGTGTTTTGGCTGGGATCGTGATCACGTCACCTTTGGTCATATGGTAGGTCGTTCCGCCTTCGAGCGAAGGAGCGCGCATTTGATCAGGCGCGGTCCGTTTGGCGTCGAGCATGGTCCCTCCCACCACCAGCGTCGCCTCCCCTTCG
>CAZKVF010000032.1:0-6050 GCA_964556085.1 uncultured Solibacteraceae bacterium | reverse complement strand
CGCCTAGAGCGGCGAACTGCGTGCCGGCGCCGGTGTTGTTGTTGAAAACGGTGATCTGATCGGGCGTCGTACGGCCGGCAACCTTGCCCGCCACCAAGTCCTGAATTTCGTGGATCGCCTCCCAATGGACAATGCCTTTTTGCGCGGCTTCCCAGACATCGGGCGATTGATCGAGCCGGGCGACGTCCTTGGAGTGAACCACGTAAATATCGGCGCGGCGGAGGGTTTCGTCGTCGATTTCGCGGCGCTTATTGCTCGAGTCGGAGCCGCCGATGGAGCAGACGTACATGCCCTTTTCGACAAGGCTTCCTTCGAAGACCGGGTCCCACGCGGCAGTCGCGGCCTGCAGGAAATCGCTGCCTTCCACGGTCTCGCGCGACGATGCAGCCGGCTGCACGGCGCGGTCCAACCGGGCGCTCATACGCCGGCAAAATTCCCGGCAGTGCTCCTGGTTTGGGCTGTAGACTTTGATGCGGTCGAAGGCAAACTGATGGCACAGCAGTTCGAGGTGCGCGCCGGCCTGCCATCCGCTACCGAAGAGGCCGAGCACGCGGGGCGTCTTTTGCGCAAGAAACCGCGCGCCCACTGTGCTCAGCGCGGCCACACGGACTTTCTGGATGATGCCGTCGGGCATGATGGCCACCGGCTCGATGCGCTCGATATCGAACAGCATTACCAGGCCGCAGTAGCGATTGCCGGTGGCAACGGGCAGAATGCGGCGGCGTTTTACTCCGGCCGTGTAGGAGAAGCCCGCCATATCGGAGGTGACGCGCAAGGCCCAGACGCCCGATTGCTCGCTCGCACCTTCCTGCGACTTAAAGCGATAGCGAAAGCCAGGGTGCTCTTTCGACTCGACCGGCATATAGGTCTGGCTGCGGGGCCGGTTGATGGCCTTACCTTCCGCGAGTTCCCGGTAGATGCACTCGGTGGCAGCGATGGCGTCTTCAGGAGTCAGCGCGCGCTCGACATCATCATTGCTGAGCAAAAGGGTCATGCTTTCGAGCCGGCTGCTGGGAAGAATCGGGAACCGGTTTTTAACAGGGGAATCAGGCCGCCGGCCTGGACCATCTCCAAAAGAAATTCGGGCGGCGGATTGCCGCGCAGTGATCTACCCGATGTGAGGTTTTCCACGAGGCCGCGTACGACGTCGACACGCAGACTGTCACCGGTCTCGACCAGCTCGTGCACGCCCGGCGCTTCGAGCAGGGGCAATCCAATCTCATGGCCGTTGCGATAGAACGTGCGTGAAAAGCCATCGGCCACGATGACGCTGATGCCGGTGGCTTTCAGGGCTTTGGGGGCAATCGCGCGCCCGGAGGAGCAGCCGAAGTTGCGCCCCGCCACAAGAATGTCGCCCCGCTGCACTTTTTTGGGGAAATCGGGATTGGCGGTTTCGAGAACGTGTTTGGCCATTTCGGCGAACCCGCCTAGTGTCACGTTGGCTGGGGTGATCAGGTCGGTGGGGATGTTGTGACCGAACTTCCAGCAGGTTCCCTCAAAAAGCATCATAAGGCCGGCGCCACGCTTCTCCCGAGCCGTGACCGCAAGGGGGCGGTGGTCTGCCGTGCGCTCACCAGCAACAGCACCAGGGCGGCGCCGGCCAGGGCCAAGTCGAGGCTGAACGGCACGGCGTAGCGGTGCGTGCGATCGAAGAGATAGCCGGCCAGCAGGCCACCGCTCGAAGTGCCCAAGCCGAAAAACACCAGAAACATGCCCATCACGGCACCTACGCCGCGAGCCCCGAAATGTTCGAAGACGATGGTAGGCGTGGCATTAAAGATGCCGCCGTATCCCAATCCGAACACGAAGGCGAAAAGGTAGATAACGCCGGACGAAGCTGGCGTGCCGAGCAAGGTGCTGATGCCCAACCCGATGCACAAGACGCTGAAGACCATGCCCAGACGGGCTGAGAATTTGTCGGCAATGGCGCCGGAGATGATTTTACCGGGCGCGCTGGACCACACGGCCACGCTGAGAGCGAGCGCGGCGCGCGCCGGGCTGACGCCTTGACCACGGAGATAGAGCACCAGGTTCTGCTGCACAGCGACCATGGAATGAGCGGCGAAAAAAACGCTGAAACCGAATATCCAGAATAGCGGCATGCGTATCAATTTGGCCGGGCCGATCGCCGTGAGCCCGGGAGCGGGATGGGCATCGCGCTCATCGCGGGCGGCGCTCGCGATATGGCGGGGCACAGCAAACAACAGCAGGAGAAACGGGATCGCCATCCAAATGGCGAGGAACAGGAAGGTGCCGCCAACACCGCGACGGTCGAATTGGGAAGTAGCCAGGAGGGGAGCCACGCCGCCCATACCGATGCCCGCATTGATCAGGCCGACGGCGCTGCCGCGGCCCCGCGAAAACCAGGGCGCGATCAGGATGGAGTTTGGCAGGATAGAGACGGCCGACGTGCCAACGCCGAGCAACAGACAGAAAGTGTAATAGGCAGGCACAGAGCGCGCGGTAGAAAGCAGCGAGAGCGCCGCGGCTACCGTAACGATGCCGCCGAGGATGACAGCGCGAGGCGAATAGCGGTCCACCAGCCAGCCCACGACCGGCGAAAATGTGCCGATGAGCAGCAGCACAATCGAGCCGCCAGCAGCCGCAGCGGCGTGGCTCCAGCCGAACTGTTTGATCAAAACCGGATAAAAGGCCGGCAGCGAAAACAGGCCGAAGGAGAAGGCAATCGCCAGGATGCAAAAGGACGCGAAAAGAGTCACCCAGCGCCGGAGCGCGGAAGGCTTCGCCATGAGGGTTTGGCAGCGATTCTATCACAGCGTAGTGCGTGGGGACTTTTCAGTAATTGTACGGCGCGCCCGAAACCTGTAGTCTGAGAGAGGAGGCCGGGGCGTGTATGTTGACCGGCGCGGCAGTTCCCGTCGAGGAATGTCTTCGCACCAGCTACGAACCGGACATGGAATACGTGGACGGCCAACTTGTGAAGCGCGGCGTGGGTGAGCACAGGCACAGTTATCTGCAAGGGCTCCTGATGCTCGTGTTGGGTGTGCGCGGGAAGGAGCGCGGCTTTGAAGCCTATCCGGAGCATCGCATCGTGATCGACCCGGGCCGGCGCTACCGAATTCCCGACGTGTGCGTCAAGGCCGTTCCGTACGATCCTACGCCGGTCCTGGAGCGCCCCCATCCGGTCATCGAAATACTGTCACCGGACGACACATTGACCGAGGCGGCGGAGAAGTGCGCGGAATACTTTCGTGCCGGGATTCCCGGTATCCGGGTGGCAGATCCCTATCGCAAACGCTCTATTCGTACGGCCCGGGCGGGCTTCGCCTGGTTAACCCGCCGAACCTGGAGAATGAACTGACCGGTGCGGTGGATTTCGCGGCCCTGTTTGCCGAACTCGACCAGTCGGGACGCCGGCGGTAACTACTCAATCACCGCGCCGCGTAGATCTTGCTGAAATTGTTGCGGCTGTTGGTAATCGTAAATTTGCCGTCCTGCGAGACAGATGCCTTGATCCACCGGCCTTTGCACTCCGCGGTCTCTTCCAGGTTGGCGGTTTGCGCGTCGGCCGTATTGTGCGCCGCATCGTTCTTGAGCGCGCGGTGGATCTGCCAAGTGTCCTCGAGACCGGAAATCTTGGTGATCGTGTCCCAGGCATCGCCTTCGAGGCCCTTGCGGGGTCCGTCGTTCACCACGACGACCTGCGGCTTGATGGCCCAAATCAGCGCAGGGGCGCCCGACTGACCATTGACGAAACCGTGGTGCGTAGCCTGGAACAGCGTCACCGTGCCGACTCTGTTCACCGGGCATGCCAGCATCATTTCGCGGTCCCATGTGAGATCGCCTACGTCCAGGAACTTGAACTTGCCGTAGGTGAGCAGAAAGCCGGCGCTGCGCCCGTTTTCGGTCTTGTCATCGTCCTTCCGCCGTGCGTCTTTGCAGAAATCATTTGGACCGCCGCCGTTGATCGGTTTTGTGATCACCTCGCCGTTAGCCGAAACGACGGTCACGTCCATGCCCTTGAGCGGGATTTTATCGCCCGGCTTGACGACCACGCGCTTCCCCTCGGAGATGGCCTTATAGTCGGCCCACAGTTTGGCGGTTTGCGCGTTATTGCCGGCTTCGATGGAATCGCCGTGGTCGTAGAACTTGTCGATGGGGATCATTTTAGAGAGGGCGGGCGCGCCGCCCACGTGATCGCCATGATAGTGAGTGGTCAGCAGGATATCGATTTTCTGTAGGCCGATCGACTTAGCGGCTTCGAAGATGCGCTTGGGATCGCGGTCGTCGGGACCGGGATTGCCGGTATCGACGAGCATGATCTGGCCCGAAGGCGTCACGATCAGGGTGGCCGCGCCGCCTTCGGCATCAATCCAGTAGATGTCTAGATTTTTCGATCGTGGCTGGGCCGCCAGGAGCGCGGCAGCCAGGACGAGGCAAAGAGTCACATTACGCAGACTGGTCATTTGGCGGGGATTCTATCATGGCGGCCGCCTAGGGCGTTAGGGTCTCAACTGTGCGGTGACATCGAACACGCCGGCGCGGCTCACCTCTATCACAAGGGCGCGGTTGTGAGCCAGGCTCCACTGCGTCCTGTCGGGGGGGTACACGAAGTCGGCGACGCGAAAACCGGTTTCGGGATGAGCCTCAATGAACGGAACAGCCTCGCTCATCAGGTAAACGTAATTCGCTCCATGCTCGTCGCGGAAGGGGTAGTGGGCGACGCCGGTCCAAAACATGAGACTATCAATCCCGTGGAGCAGGATCACTTTCTCGGGGGCCTTGCGATGCGCGCGAAAAACATAACGTGCGAGCCTTTCGACTTCGTGGCTGCGATCGGCATACCATTTCGTGCCGCCGCGCGCGACGGGCGCCGATTCGAGGAGGTAGAAGGCCGCCAAAGTCGTGGCGAGAACCCGCATGCCGATGGAAGCCGGTGTAAGCGGCCGGGCGCGCCAAGCTGCATCTACCGCAACCGCGCCTAGCATGCTGAGCGGGATCATGGGAAGGGTGAGATAGTAGGGCGTAACATGATCGCGTAACGCAAGTACTGGTGCGAGCAGAAACACGAACCACGCCAGCATCAGGATGGGAAGCCAGTCCCGGCGTAACGCGCGCCAAATGGCGAAGGTTCCCAACGCAACGCCCAGGACTCCCGCTCCAACCGGGCCGGCCCATTCGGGGAAACGTGTGAACGCCCCGAGTTGCTCTGGCGTAAAGGCCATAGCGGAATAACGGGCGAGCGTACGAAACACCGAGGAATCGAAATGCATCATGTAGACGCCCCTGGGGTGCTGATTCGCCAGCGTGAGGTGCAAGATCCCGTAAAGCGCCGAGGACAGAAATAGCAGCAGGCTTTTCCGAAAAACGGAACGCGCGAAGAACAGGGCATAGCTGACGGCGAGAAGCGGAAACACGATGTTGGTTTCCATAGCCAGAAACCCGGTAAGAAACGCCGCCCAACAGTACACCCAATACTTTCGTCCGCCCGATTCGGAGTAGCGCAGAAAAAAATAGAAGGCGAGAAGCAGGAAGAAGCCGCAGGCGGCGAGGATGTACTCGCTGGTCCAGCTCATCACATCGATCAGCTTGCTGCTCGCGATCCAAAACACCGCCGCCAGGAGGCCGGCCAGGCGAGAACGCGAAAGGCGTCGGGTTATGGAAGCAACCAGCGCGAAATTAGCGCACTGCGTCAGGAAGACCACGATGCGATAGGGCAACGCGTTATAGCCAAACAGCGACTGGAAGCTCATGAAAAACGCGCGCTCCGGCAGAGGCCGCCACGTTCCGTGATCGGTGGGGCGAAATAGCGCCACCAGCAGTTCGCGGAAGTTATGAACGCCATCCAGGAGGTGGAGCCAGACAAAATCGTCCTGCTGAAACCATGCGAAAATCCCGCGCCAATACAGATAGAGCGCAAACAGAGGCGGCACGAGCCACCAGGCGGTGGTGACCAACTTTCGGTTCAAATGCGAGTTTATCAGCGCGGGCGTGTAGCGCGCGATCCCGATCTACCGCGCCGTGCACGGCGACGGGCTCCATTTGGAGCCATCGCTCTCGAGCTTGAAGTGGGTGCTGGTGATGAACGG
>CAZKVF010000031.1:0-5639 GCA_964556085.1 uncultured Solibacteraceae bacterium | reverse complement strand
GTGCTCGTGCAGATCGGTCTCAAACGCGCCCAGTGCCTGATATAAGGTTTGATAGCTGAGACACGCGTCTCGCGGCGCCGTGTACCCGTTACTCAGTTCGCGCATGCTGCGCAGAGCTTCGCCTGCGCTCTCATGTTCGTGCATCATCATTGCCACTGGGTTGCGCATTGTAGCGAACGGTGGGGGCAGTATCGGTTCTTGCGCGAGAAAGGACTCCTCGGTGCGCTCGATATATGGAAATAGCACCGCCTCCTCTTTCATCATGTGCATCATCAATTCCTGGGCCAGTTCGCTAAACGTCTCCCGGAGGTACCGTAGTTCCGGGTGATTCGCCCCATGCACCGAACAGACCTTTTCGAACAGCGACCCGAGGCGCTTGATTTCGTTCCGCGTGTAGACGTGGTGAGTGTTCTTGATATGTGAGATCAACTCGGACAACGGCTCGACCCGCCAGTTCCTGGCCGCGGGTCCCGCCGGCGCAGCATCCAGTGCATGCACAACTCGCTCGATCGACACCTGGGCCACCGTGCAGGCCTCATCCAATGTCCGGTTGCCTCCGCAGCAATAATCGATGCCCAGCTCTTCGAAAACTCTTTTAGCCGCGGGATTCTCCAGCGCCAGTTCGCGCACCGTTTTTTCAGCCGTAATGCTCATTTTGAGCCTCCGTAGTTCTGAGCTTACGGGCGCGTCCTAAAGGATGCTATGACTTTGGTCACCAGCTACTCGCCGGATGCGGGTTCGGCTTCTAAGCCCCTCATATCGCGGATGATGAGGTCGCGCCCTTCGATGGGCCTTCAGCCCTGGAAACGGGAGAGATTTCGGGATAGCACTCGCTAGCAGCTACTTCCTGATGTTCGGGCCGAAGTTGAAGGCGGGCCCCACCGAGAAGCGAACCGTGGTGCGGCCGTCTTTCAAGAGATCGTTGAACAAGTGATCGTACACCACGTCCACCTGGGTGCGGAGGGCCAGATGCCGGGTGAACAGGATGTCAAATCCGCCTCCTGCTCCCGCAAACCAGGTGGTATCCGTCTTTTTGCCGGAAGGGACCAACTGTGCCACAATGGCGGCGGCGATGGGATCGGCCGGATGGAGCGTCGCCTGCTCGTAAATGGCCCCGAATACGGGCCGGACGAAGATCGTCACGTGTGTAAAATGGCGGAACGCCAGTTGCGGACCCACGGCGAAAGTGTTGGTCACGGAATGGACGGGGAATCTCAGTTGATATCCCGGGGGGATCAGGCCGGCCGCCTCCAGTTGGGCGAGTTGAGCAGCCAAGGTCTGCTGGAGACTTGTAGGCAGCAAATCCGGCGTTATGGTGGTATCGCCGGTTGTACGACTGTAATCAAAGCCTACCGAATACCAGGTTTTGGGGCGAAAACCCGCTTGCAGCGCGAACCCATTCTCGAACAGGCCGATGTGCGGGCTATCCAGAAAAGCGTACCCAGCAAAGGCGTCAAAGCGCGAGACATATTCCTGCTCGCCGAATGCCGGCGAAGCCAGCCAGAAGAAAGCGAGGGGCGTCAGGAGAAGAGTCCCGCGGCGAACGGCATGGCGCGGCGACGACTGCGCGAACAACATAAAAACCTCCTCGGCTCGGAGTGGTTAGAACCTGGCAGTTCTCTGCAACCGCAACTGCGCAGACCACTTCCAGGCTAGCAATGAAGCCGGGAGGTATGTGTGAAGTTGTTAACTGAAATGTAACGTGAAGCCGTACACCAAATTAAGGGCCAGTCGGAGGAGGCGGAGGAGCCGCCGTACCGCCTGCGTTGGGTCCACCGGCGTTCGGACCGTTGGCGCCGCCACTGCCGCCTTTGGTTGGTCCGCCGCTCTTATCGCCGTTAGGTCCGCCGCTAGCCCCAGGCGTTCCTCCGGCGCCCGAAGAACCACCGCCAGGGATGGTGCGGCGGTACAAGGCATCGTAGACGGCCTGCGCGGCTGCACGCAGAGCCACGCGGGCAGCGTTTCCTTTATCAAACGTTCGCGCCAGGGGTTGATCCTTAAACACCCGAATGGAATCACCGGTGCGCAACTCGACGCCGTTTCCGCCAAAGCGTTGGTGGCGAACGTTCACAAGGCCTTCATCCACGCTTACAAACGTGGTGGCATCCTCGTCTTCTACGACGACATCAAAAACCGTTCCGCGAACTGAGATCACTGCGGTTTGGGTTGTAACACGCTGCGGATTGGGTCCGTTCCGGTGCTCAATGTAGACCTTGACACGGCCGATGAGCACGTTGAGCATCTCCGTCCAACCGGGCGTGTCGCGGAAAACGGCCTTGGTGTTTTTGAATACCTCAAAAGTGCTGCCGTCGGCTAACTGGAATTTGGCGTACCCGTCCTCTCCGGTTATGATAATTTGTTTAGGCTCAACGAGATCGCCTGTAGCACGCCCCCATTCGATGCCGTCTTTCAGGACCGACACGCGGCCGGTCATCTCGATGATCCTGGCAGCCGCGCCGAAACCCTGGGCCAAAACAACGGCCGGCGACAGCAAAGCCGCGACCGCTACCAGCAGCCGAACGCCGACGCGCGAAGAAGGAAAATTCGACCTCATAGGGCTTATTTCAGACTTGAAACTCTCAAACGGCAGTCTGAATCACGCCACATCAAAGTCTAGCACTAAACCTGCTTTGCAACCAGAGAACCGCGATTAATTTTCTTATACAACCAACGCAAATTCAGCAGCTTAATCGGCGGGTCGAGACACTATATTAGGTACAATGAGCCACAGTGGTGTGTCATAGGGGGACATTGCGGGCAACTTGGGCGGCGGCACTGCTTCTGCTGCCCGCCGGAGAAACCGGCTTCGCCCAGATGCGGCCTGACTGGCGGAGGGTAGGATCATCCTCGGTCGAATTGTGGCTGGCATCGGCCGCCACGGGCCCTGTAGAACAGGTTTGGTTTTCCCCGGATGGAACCCAGCTTTTCTCCCAAACCAAGGCCGGCCGGACATTTGTAACCAGCGATTTCGAAACCTGGTCGCCGGCGGCGGGTGCGGTACCACCATTTCCGGCAGGGGGACTGCAGCCGGTCGAAGCCGCCCGGCTTCCGGAACCTGGCGCGCTGGCCGTGGCAGCAGCATCCGATCGTGGACATATATATGCGCTGGGGCAGCAACTTTCACGCTCCGACGATGGCGGCCGATCATGGACCAATTTGACTCAGTACCGGGCGGTCTCGGTAGTGGGTGCCGGACAGCATAGCCTGGCAGTTTCCCCCCTGGACACTAACCAGCTGGTGCTTGCGAACGATTATGGCGTCTGGCGCTCCTTGGACGGAGGCCTGACGTGGGCCGGCCTGAATCAATTTCTCCCAAACCTGGCGGTGCGGAGGATTCTGGCGATACAGGGGGGAACTTCGGCAACGCGCATCACCGCAGAGGGTTTGGGAGCGTTGGAATTACCGCCGGGGGGTGCGACGTGGTTCCCGGCGAGCAATGCGCAACAGGCCGCGGAAGAGGCCCTTCTGGCACTATACTCGAAACTAACAGGCGCGCCGATAACGGCCACGGGCGCCAGCGGTTCCACGACATACGCCGGGGCGAGTGATGGCCGCATCTGGGTTTCTCTGGACGGCGGCGCGACATTCCGCATTTCACGGACGGAAACCTCGGGAGCGGTCGAGCGCTTTTATGTGGACCCAGTGGAACCGAGCCTGGCGCTGGCAGCGCTCTCCGGCAACGGCCCCCGCGTGCTGCGAACCACCTCGAGCGGAGCTTTATGGGACGATCTGACCGGCAATCTGCCGGATGGGGCTGTGCACGGAATCACGGCTGACCGGGCGGCGGGAGCGGTTTACACGGCTACGGATCGGGGAGTGTTCCTGGCCCGCACAGACCTGGAAAACGCCACCATGCCAGCCGCAAACTGGGTTGGCTTGGACGGTTTGCCGACAGTTGCGGCTTGGGATGTGCGGCTCGATCCCGCGGGCGTGCAGTTGTACGCGGCTATGGACGGCTACGGGGTGTACGCGACGGCCGCGCCACACCGGTTATGGAATCTGCGCGTCGTGAGCACAGCAGATTTTACGACGCGTCCGGCGGCGCCCGGAGCGTTGCTGAGCGTAATCGGGGGGCGCGTGAGCGCGGCGCAGGGAGGCGATCTGAGCTACCCGGTACTCTCGGCATCCGACCGCGAGTCGCAGATCCAGGTGCCGTTCGAGGCGGTGGGGCCGAACGTGGCTCTTTCGCTGGAGACGAACGCCGGCCGAGTGACTTTAGGATTGCCGGTACAGCCTGTGGCGCCGGCGATTTTCGTGAGCAGCAGCGGGTTGCCCATGCTCTACGATGCTGATTCAGGCTTGCCGTTGGACGCGCGCAACACAGCGCACTCTAACGGACGCATCCAGATCCTGGCTACCGGGCTGGGGAAGGTTCGCCCGGACTGGCCCACCAACCTACCGGCGCCGCATCAGAATGCGCCTGCAGTGGCCGCCACTGTGAAGATCTATCTGGACGGCGCACCGCTCGAAGTAACCCGCGCTACGCTGGCGCCGGATTTCATCGGATTCTACCTAATTGAAGCGCAGCTACCGCCGATTGCAAACCTGGGCACTTGTGAGCTGTACATCAGCGCCGGCGGGCAGGAAAGCAATCGCGTCCAGATTGTGGTAGAGCCGTAGATCAAAGCCCGGCGGCCAAGACCGCCGGCGCTACCAGGGTCTCTCCAGTTCATTTGCCGACCATGTGGACGGCGTCGCGCTCCCCTTCGGTGCAGACGTACTCGCCGATCTCGTCACGGGTATCAAGGTCGGCGACACGCTTGATAATCCAGGGCTTCGCGTAAGCGCCCGGGTCATCAATGGTGAATTCGATTTCCAGATGGCCCAGGTCTGGGCGCCGGATGCGCTCCGTTACGTGCATGCGATCGGTGTGCGGGTGGCCCACGTTGTCGAGCCACGACTTGTCATTGAAGCCGATCGTATCCACGACTAGCGTGTCGCCTTCCCAGCGGCCGATCGAGTGTCCCATCCAATCCGGATTCGGATCTTTCGGATGGCCGCGTCCGTCGAGGTAGACGGTGCGATGGCTCGGGATATCGTCCTCGAATAGCATGACTAGCCGGACGGGCGTTTGCACCATCTCGTACGGGAATAACGCCCCCGCTGCCGTGATGCCGCGCGTCAGACAGTGCGCTCCGGGAGCTTCCTTGAAGCTGTTCGCCGCGCGTTCGTCGAGGAGCTTCTGCGCCCAGGGCAGGGGCTCCGGCTTGCCGGGATCGACAGTTCGCTGAGCGTACCAGATGCCGGTGAAATCGGGCTTGCCATCGCGTGTGCGCGGCGCCGGACCTTTGGGTGTTGCATGGGCAGTCAGCCGGTCGATCTGGAACTCAACGCCGTCTCCCAACGTACCCAGCTGAAAATCCGTGAGGTGGATATCAAAGGTCAGAGTCTGGCCTGCGAGGACCACCAGGTTTTGCTCGGTGTACAGGCCGTAACCGGGCGCAGCGACCTCTAGACTGTACGCGCCGGCAGGCAGGCCCGCCAGCGCATAGCTGCCCTTCTCGGTGCTGGCCGCCTTGTAGACCGCCTTTGTTGCCAGATTGGTAATTTCGATTGGCGCTCTTGCGACCGCGTTGCTGCTCAGGTCAAGCACGGTCCCGGAAATCGTGCCGGTGCTCTGGGCGAAAGCGGCGGTAGAG
>CAZKVF010000030.1:0-4728 GCA_964556085.1 uncultured Solibacteraceae bacterium | reverse complement strand
TGCGCCAGCACGCCGGCCAGCGTGCGGCGGAGTTGTTCGGTATCCGGGCCAATGGTGTGGCCGCAGCCCTCACCGTGCGGAAACGCCACCACGCCATCCACGTTCGGCGGAAGCCGTTCGTTGTCGAAACTCCCCGCGATCAGCGCGGCGGTGTGAGCGGCGCAATTGCTCGCCGCCACGACGGCGATGTAGTTGCGCGTGCCGGCCCGCCCGTCTTCGCGCAAATATCCGCGGAAGGTGGGCACATTCTTCGGTAGAGCAGGGTACGGAATTTCACCCGAAGGGAACTCGTACTCAAAGCTCAGCTCTTCGAAAGAAACATTGTGCGTGTGGACGTGGCGGCCCGGCTCGATCAGCCTTTTCGCGCGGCCGATCACCTGCCCGTAGCGGTGGACGACGTCCCCAGCCGGAATGCGCGCGATCGCGATCTTGTGGCCCGCCGGCACGGGGTCGAGCACCTCGATGGGTACGCCATCGATGCGCAGTTTCTGCCCCGCGGAAAGGGGCACCCGCGCAATGGCGACGTTATCCAGAGGGTTCAAATGAATCGCCGAGTTTTCCGCCGTCGGCAGCTTCGCGATTTCGAGTAATTCCATGCTTACCTCATTAGAACGAATTCGGTGACCTGCTCACCGGCATGCACATGCAGCTTGTTGCCCACCGAGTGTACCCAGAATCCAGCGCCATCGGTTGGGATGGTGATGCCGGCGGGCCCGTCCACTTCCACGAAATTCGGATTTTCGACCCCGTCGAGCAGCTTGCCAATATGGATGTGCGCGTGGCACTGCGTGCGCCGCTCGTCCCCGTTGACGGCTAAGCCCCATTGATCGCCCCACATCGATTTAGCTTTCTCTATCGCCGCATTCCACAACGCGAGGCGCGCCTCCGGCGTCATTGCGCTGAGTGTGTGGGTGTGCGCACGGGGCAGCGCCAGCCAGCGGTTTGGCTTGCGAGGATTATTATCTTTCAGGAAGAAGACCGGCGCTTCTGCCGATTGGCTCTCCGCTACACGGCACAGGCCGCATTCGTGCGCATCCATGGTCTCGGGCTTGGCGGGATCGCAGGCGCAATTGCGCACATCGGCGAACGCCAGCGAAGCCAGGAGAATGAGAACGACGCGCACTTGAACCAATTATAGAAGTAGGACAGGTATTCCTGCCTGCCTGTGGGGAGCGAACAGCTAGCTATTGCTTTCCGCAAGATTCCGGCGCACGATGGAATGTGCCTTCCGATCGAAGCTCGCTGCCAGCAATGGTCCCGGGACACAAGGCTGCACCTATGAAAATCTTGTGGCATGCAGAGGGCGGCCGGCTTGCGAGCGAATGGGTCGAATCGGAAGCAACCGCGTCTTACAACCCCGCGTGGATGCAGTCTTCATACCCCAGCCAAGCAAGTCCGCCGCAATCGAGCCCAAACCAACCATCCTCATTTTCGCTATTCGGGGCGCCCCGGTATCTTCTCTAAACCGCGATGATGCCGGTTCATGGCGCCTGATTTCAGTACACTAACCTTCCTGTGCCACGATAAGAACGAATGTTTCGCCCGCCGGTACGGACGCTGCTGCTCGCCCTTCCGCTCACGTATTTCCTCTATTTCTTCGGCCTGACGCGCGCGGGGCTGCTGGGACCCGATGAACCGCGCTACGCCGCCATCAGCCGCGCGATGGCGCGATCCGGCGATTGGGTGACGCCGCGGCTGTGGGGTGAGGCCTGGTTCGAAAAACCGGCTCTGCTTTATTGGATGCAGGGCGCGGCGTTTCGCGCCGGATTGAACGAAGATCTCGCGCCACGGCTTCCGGTGGCCCTCACCAGCGTGGGATTCCTGATCTTCTTTTATTGGGTGTTGCGCCGCGAGTTTGGCGATCCGGCAGCCGGATTCTCGACCGCGATTCTCGCGACTTCTGCCGGATGGCACAGCCTCAGCCACATCGGCGTCACGGATGTTCCGATGTCGGCCGCGTTCTCCGCAGCCATGCTGCTTTCGCTTGCGTGGATCGAGCGCGCTGAACGCCGCTGGTTGCCGCTGGCCGCCGCCTTGCTCGGCGTGGCCGTCCTGGCCAAAGGTCTCGTACCGCTGATTCTTGCACTGCCGCTCGCGTGGATGGGCCGCCGCCGGATGCTCGATTGGTTCCGACCTTCCGTGATGGCCGCATTCGCCGTTGTTGCGGTGCCCTGGTACGCGCTGTGCTTCCTACGCAACGGCCGGCCGTTTCTCGATAAATTCTTCTGGGAGCACCAGGTCGAGCGCTTCACCACCACCGCATTAGCGCACGGGCAACCTTTCTGGTTCTTCGTACCGGTCATCGTGGCGGCGCTGTTTCCGTGGATTCCCGGCTTGGTGTTGCTCGCTGGACAGGCACTCTACTCCGATTCGCGCCGCAAATTCTTGTTACTCTGGGCGGCGTTCGGCTTCGTGTTCTTCTCCGCCGCGCAAAACAAGCTTCCCAGTTATGTGCTGCCTTTGGTTCCACCATTGGCCGCGCTCATAGGGATCGCGCTCGCGGAACGTAAGCGGGCGCGTTGGATGCTGGTGGCTACGGCTGCCTTGTTGGTTTTCCTCGGGCCCATCGCCGCGATGCTGCCCGACGCTCTGGCCGCCGGGATTTCACGGTCGGCTCTCCCCGCATTTCATTGGATGTGGTTGCTGCCCGCGCTCGCCTGCGCTGTGGTGTGGGTTCTCGACGCCGCGGTGAATCGCGCCGCCGCGGTCGCGCTCCTCGCTGCTGCCATCACCGCTGGCGCCGTCGCGATCGAACTCCGCGCATTTCCCGAAGTGGATCGCGTGGCTTCCGCGCGCCCTCTGTGGAACACCGTAGCACCGATCCGGGAACGAGTTTGCATCGCACGCCTGCACCGCAGCCTTCGCTACGGATTGAACTATTATTCGGGTACGCCGCTGCCGGATTGCCGTCAGGAGCCCCGTGAACTAGAGATCACGCAGGAACCCGGCGCCGCTCCGCGCCTGGTGAGTGCCATCGCCGTTCCGGCCAGCCTGCGCTCCTTACCGATCTTTACTGAGCCGCGCCCGCAAGGAGCGGTTTTCCGAGAACCGTAACGTCCGCCATGTTTAACTTCCCGGCGGCAGCCCCGAACCGAACCCGCCGTCCACCACGTACGCCGAGCCTGTGACGAACGACGCATCGTCGCTTGCCAGAAACACGGCCACTCGCCCTACTTCCTCCGGCCGCCCGATGCGCCACAGCGCATGCAGTTTGCCCGCGGATACTCGCGCGGCGGCGGGATCGGCTTGCGCCTGAAAATATCCTTCGGCCAGGCCCGCGTCGATGTATCCGGGACAAATGCAATTCACCCGAATGCCCTCCTTGCCGTGATCGATGGCCATGGCCTTCGTTAGTCCGATGATGGCGGCCTTGGTCGCGCAGTAGCCCGCACACATGGGTTCGACGAAAAAAGCATTTACCGACGACATGTTGACGATCGCGCCTTTGGTCGCGCGCAGGTACGGTATGAAAAACTTCGAGCACAGAAATACGCCGCCAAGATTTACCGCGATCTCGCGGTTCCATTCGTCCACCGTAGTGTCTTCCAGGGTCTTGTTGACCTGAATAGCGGCGTTGTTGAACAGGATGTTTACCTTCGCATACACGCGCAACGTTTCCGCTACGAGGCTGCGCACCGAATCAGGACTGGATACATCCGTCTCGACAGCGTGGGATTTCCCGCCGAGCCCGCGGATCTGCTCCACCGTTTCAAGCGCCCCAGGGTACTGGATATCCGCGACCACCACCATCGCCCCTTCGCGGGCAAACTCCAGGGCCGCTGCACGGCCAATCCCACCGCCCGAACCCGTGATCACCGCGACTCGATCTTTCAGCTTCATGTGGATTTCAAATCATATTCACGGCACCAGTACGTGTCAACAACAGCTTCTGGTAGAATCGCTCCACAGAAAGGACCTCACCGCATGACGAGAACTGCCAGAAGCCTTCCGTGGTTGACCCTGATTGCCCTCGCATTCCTGTCCCTGACCCAGTCGGCGCGCACGGCTCCGCCGCCGGAGCGCCACCCGCGTATCCACGCGGCCGTCGAGGCGCTGCGCGAGGCGCGCGAGGAGTTGAAGAGCGCTGCGCACGATTTCTGCGGCCACCGGGCCGAGGCCCTGGAGCAAGTGGACCGCGCCATTCGGCAACTCCACGAAGCCCAGCAATGCGACCGGTAAAGCAGATTTCACCCGGCAACGGTGAAGAAGTCTAAAGCTCGACCAGCTTCCCGCCGATAGAATACTCGGAGCCCTGTATGTCTGTCCTGCTGCTGGACGCCAGCGGCACGGTCCGCGACTGTGTTGACGTGTCGCTCGAATCGCAAGAACTCGGTCCGGTTCAAGTCGCCCAAGCGTTGCAAGAGATCACGCGCGAATTGGCTGGCGTGGCGGCTGTGATTCTGGACCTGGAGCAAGATCCCGACCTGCAAGCCTGCCGGCAAATTCGCGCCGCCCATCCGCACGTTCCCCTGATTGTCCTGTTTGACGAGAAGTCGGCGGAATACCTGGAGGCCGCGCTCGAAGCCGGAGCTACGGATTGCATCTCCAAGCCCGTCAACCCGTTGGAATTTTGCGCTCGTTTGCGCTTGGCCGCCAACCGGCGCCGTTACCAGGAGCAGGAGCCTCTCACCCCACTCGCGGGCGAACCATCGTTTGCCGAAAGCCTCGAGCGCGTGTGGGCGCATGGCCTGCGCTCTCAAACGCCACTTTCGGTCCTGGTCATCAACG
>CAZKVF010000029.1:0-3618 GCA_964556085.1 uncultured Solibacteraceae bacterium | reverse complement strand
ATTGGTGCTATTTCTGGCGCAAGGCAAGTCTCACGCTTCGGCGGCGACCGCCGCGCCCGACGGCCATGCGCATGCCGCCGACCTGGTGGCCGAAGAACCCATCGACACCGTCCTGCTCTGACTTTGGTCCCCGCGCTAGTCTCGATCCTTTTCGGCGCCGGCTTCACGATTCTGACGTGCTGCGCGCTGGGCGTCCTGTTGCTGCGGCGGACGCCTGCGCCTCCTGAAATCGCGCTGGCCGTCGGGGCGGTAGCGCTTAGTTTAATCGTCTTCCTGCTGCTTCTGAGCCATGCGGGCTACTGGTATGTGTTCCTGCCCATCGGTGCGGCTGCCCTGGCAGGCTGGCGATGGACCCCGCGCGTGCACTTGTCCGACCCCGTCAAATATCCCCTAGGCCGCGAACGAATACTCGCCATCGTGGTTTTCACCGCTTTCGCGCTGTGGTATTTCGTCAATGCGCTCGCTCCCGAAATCCTCGCCGACGGCGTCACCTACCACCTGGGACTTCCCTACGAATACTTCCGAAGGGCGGGCTTTCCCGATCGCATCACGTTTTACGACATGGTGCCGCAGGGGATGGAGATGCTGTACACGGCGGCTTTCGCTTTCGGGCGGCATTCGGCCGCAAAGATTGTAGAGTTCACAGTCTTGTTGGCGACGGTGCCACTGTTCTTTCGCGTCGGACGGCGTCTCGGCCTCAGTGACTTGACATCGCTCGTGGCGGCGGCCTTCTTTTTCTGCGCCCCGGTGGTAGGCGCGACCGGGGCGTCTTCGTACACCGATGCGGCCGGCGTCTTTTTCACCCTGGCGGCATTTTACATGCTCCTGGTTTGGCGCGATTCGGATGATCCACGTTACCTCGTGGCAGCGGGTGGGCTAGCGGGATTCTGCTATGCCATCAAGACCCCCGGGTTCCTTACCGTTGTGGCAGCCGTTCTGTTTGTGCTGGCCCGGCGTCGTTTCAAGGCGGCGTTTCTGGTGACGGGATCCGCGGCGCTGGTTATGGCGCCTTGGCTCGTGCGCAATGCCGTGCTGACCGGCAATCCGGCGGCGCCGCTGGCCAACGGACTATTCCCGAACGGCTACTTTCATCTTGTTACGGAACGCATTCTGGTTGCCGGCTGGCGCTCGCTCGGCGGTGTGCATATAGCCGCGCTCCCGTGGGAATTGGCCTTTGGAGACCGCCTGCAGGGAACCTACGGTCCGCTTCTCTTTACCCTGCCCTTGGGGCTACTGGCATTGCGTCGCCGCGCGGGACGCTGGTGCTGGGCCGCGGCGGCGATTCTCCTGGTGGCTTGGTTTACGAACACCGGTGCGCGCTTTCTCATGCCGGCAATGGCGCTGCTGGGCTTCACCGTCGGCATGGTACTGCCGCGGCCCGCGGCCTGGGCGGCGATAGCTGTCCAGGCGGTACTCTGCTGGCCGCAAGCGATCGACCTTTGGGAGACGCGCTATGCCTTCCGGCTCCACGAATTTCCGCTGGCCGCGGCACTGCGCACGGAGCCGGAAGACGCTTATCTCAAAAAGCATTTGGACGACTATGCCGTGGCCAAGATGATCGAAGAGAATACACCGCCGGATGCCAAAATTCTCGGGCTCAGCAGCGTGGCCAACGCCTACCTGGCCCGCGACGTGCGTGTCTCGTGGCAATCGGCCGAGTCGGATCGTCTGCTGGATGCGCTGCGCCGCGCGCTGGAGTTTGCTGACCCACTCGACGAGTGGAGCGCGGCTTGGCCCCTCGAATCGTTGCAGGCTCTTCGTTTCCGGCTGCCGTCTCCGAGCCCGGCGGACTGCGAAATCGATGAGGTGCGGATCTTTTCGGGAGGGGACCTGATATACTCCAGCCCCCATTGGCAACTACGCGCCTGGCCGAACCGATGGGAATCGCGACTTGCGTTTGACGACAATCTGACCACCGGATGGCGGACTGGGATGCCGGTTCGCACCGGTATGTTTCTCGAAGTCCGGTTCGATCACTTCCAGTCGATTTCTTCCGCCGTCGTGTATTCGCCCTCCCCGAGCCACGGCCTTTCCCTCGAAGTTTACGGGCAGAACGCCAAGGGGCGCTGGCACGCCCTCGGCGCCGCGCGCGCCACGCCCCATCCGCGCGAGGATCTGCGAATTGAGGCAGGTATCGCCATTCGCCGCGCCGGGTACCGGTTTGTGCTGGCCGCGATCGGAGGCGGTGGCAGCACGCCGGCCGGCAACGCGTTCCTGGGACACGAATCGGAATGGGGTATGGTGCGGGTCGCGGCAGCCGGTCCTTATTACTTGTACCGCGTGAAATGATCGCGGAGGATAATGGAGAAGATGCAAAACATTCTACCCGTGCTTTGTTTCGTAGCCGGCTTCCTGTTGGCGTGGGCGGTGTGCCGCGCGCGGCGGCGGGAATCCCTGGAAGCGTTCCGCGCGCTCTCGGCCGACGCCTTGGCGCGCAACAATCAGAGCTTCCTCGATCTGGCGAAGTCGACGCTGGCGCAAACCCAGGAGGCGGCGCGCGGCGACCTCGAGCGCGGCCAGAGAGCGCTTGCCGAACTGGTGACACCCGTGCGGACATCTCTGGAGAAAGTGGACTCGAAAATCCAGGAATTGGAGAGAACCCGCGCCGGAGCCTACGCGACGTTGAGCGAGCAGGTGCGCAGCCTGATCGAGACGCAGGATCAACTTCGTTCCGAAACCGCGCGGCTGGTGACGGCCCTGCGATCGCCCACGGTTCGCGGCCACTGGGGTGAAATCCAGTTGCGCCGCGTGGTGGAGATGGCGGGAATGTTGGAGCACTGCGATTTCTTGAGCCAGGCCACGCTGCAGTCCGAGAACGGCCGTTTGCGCCCGGATCTGCTGGTCCGCCTTCCCGCGGGAAAGACGGTTGTCGTGGACGCCAAAGCCCCGCTCGACGCCTACCTCCGGGCGATGGAAGCGAGCGACGAGCCCGCGCGGCGGGCCCGCCTGGCCGATCATGCACGGCAGGTCCGGGCGCACATGACTGCGCTGGGCCGCAAATCGTATTGGGAGCAGTTCGACCAGGCGCCCGAATTCGCGGTCATGTTTTTGCCGGGCGAATGCTTCTTCAGCGCGGCGCTCGAAAGCGATGCTTCCCTAATCGAGTTCGGAGCGGCGCAGAACGTCATTCTGGCTACGCCCACCACACTGATTGCGCTGCTTCGCGCCGTGGCGTACGGATGGCGGCACGAGAAACTGGCGCAGAACGCCGCCGAGATCAGCGCGCTGGGTAAGGAGCTGTACAAACGCCTTGCCGATATGACCGACCACTGGAGCAAGGTCGGCAAGAACCTGGAGCGCGCCGTGGACGCTTACAACTGCGCGACTGGTTCATTGGAGAGTCGTGTGATGGTGAGCGCCCGCAAATTCGAGGAACTCAAGACGGCCCCCCTGGGTGTGGCCTTCGTCGAGCTGGAGCCCGTGAGCCAGGCCGTGCGAGCTCTGGAAGTGAGCGGCGTCTTGGGCGAGCAGCAAACCGCCCGAGCGCGAATGGGAGGTACCCGATCGATTTCCCTTGCGAAACGTCGCCCTGCTCAGTGGCGAAGGAAGCGTCGGCAAATCCATATTGTTGATGCAGCTCGCCGCAGCCCATGTGCTTAGTAAAGATTGGCTCGGTAC
>CAZKVF010000028.1:0-8645 GCA_964556085.1 uncultured Solibacteraceae bacterium | reverse complement strand
ATTTCCTCCATCCGCTTCTTGAGCTTTTGATAATTCTCCAACCACCGCTCTACTTGCGGTCTCTGCTCGGGCCGGAGACTGATCTGCTGATTCTTTCCACCTGGATAATTGACCGAGAGCACCAATACCGGGTGCCCTTCGGCGCTCACATTTGGCGCAACCGTGCTTATGTCGGATGGTGCGTTGCAGAAGGGACCCCCGAAGAATTTCGGCGGTGGCGGGCAGATTCGCTGCCAACCGATCCCGCTTGCGGAGGACCTCTCGGTATTTCATCTATTTCAATGAAACACCAAATGCCCTTAACCTGTCAATGGAAAATGTCCAAACTCCAGTGGCAGGCGAAAGCGCCCGCCCCACATCGCCGGTGACCAGATCGCGGGCGCCACCTGTTCCGCAGTCATCTCGACGGCGGTGGTTCCAGGCCTTTCGTTTTGTAGACCGTAGCCGCCTGCGGCCCGGTAAGGAAGGAAATGACCATCCGGGCGCTGTCCGCGTTGTGCGCCGCCTTGCTAGCTGCTGCCTGAAAGTGGACGGCATCCTGGAACGCGCCGGGGAGCGGGCCCAGAATTTCGGTGCCGGATACCGGAACGATTTCGCTGAACAGCGTGAGCACAAAAGTCGCCTTGCCCTTCGCCACGCTTTCGGTAGCGGCCCCGGAACTCGGAGCGAGGATGATTTTGGGTTTCACATCCGCGGCGATTCCCAGGCTGTCAAACATCTTCTCGATATCACCCCTGGTGGCGCCATCCTGGGGATAGGTGATCGACTTGGCCTCGCGCAAAGCCCGCTTCAGGGCGTCTGGTGAGCCGATGTCCGGCTTGGGGCTGCCGGCCCGGATGCCGATGCCAAGTTGGGACTGAGCCACGTCCTTACGTGAGTCGGCTGCGAGTTTCCCTTGCTTGATTAAGTCCGCAATCGCCTCCGCGGAAATGACAGTCAGGTCGAACCCCTCGCCTGCCTCGATTCTCTTTTTCAAAGCCGCGGTCGAACTGAACTGGAGCGCCAGGGGATGGCCGGTGGCACGCTCGCACTGCGACTGGAGTTGCTCCAGCGCGGCCTTCATCCCGTTCGATGCCATCACGCGAACGGCAGAATCCTGTGCCACGCCGTGCTGCGGGATCATGCACCCTGCTGCGATTAACAATGCTGCGGTGAGTGACTTTGCATTCATAGATCCGACCATACTTACCTCTTGCCGTAAACCAGAAACCATTTTGTGCCCGGAAACAGATCCGGAAACTCCTGGACCTGCTTGAATCCGGCATCGGACATCCATTGGTCGATTTCCTGTTTGGAGACTAACAACTCGGGCTGCTTGCGGTGCGGTGTGTTCGGGTCATCCTTGTTCATTTCGATGATGGCAATCCGGCCGGAACTCTTCATGTAAGTACCCAGAGCTTTCAGGTAAGCGGCGCGATTCTCGATATGGTGCAGGACGTCGTTGATCAGAGCCAGATCGACGTCGTGTGCGGGCAGTTTCGGGTCGCTGAACTCTCCCAGGACTGTTTTCACATTTTGAATGTGCTCTTGCGCATCCCTCTGGTTGATGTAATCGAGCAGGTCCTTCTGGATATCAACGGCGTAAACCGTACCGCTGGGAGCGGCGGCTTTTGCCAGCGGCCTGGTGAAGAGCCCGGAGCCCGCCCCGATATCAGCGACCACCATTCCCGGCCGCAGAGCAAGTTTTGCGAGTACTTCGTCTACCTTTTGCCCGGCAATCCGCTGTGGGCTCTCGAGGGTGCTGATCCAGTCCGGCGCCTGGCGGGCAGCGAGCTGCGCGCGAACATCGGTAACGCAGCACGCCAAGGCGAAGACGAGAGCCAGTCTCGCAGTCCAGATTCGATTTCGTAACATGGTCAACGCTCCAGATTAGTAAAGATATTTTAGTGCAACTGGCGCCGTCGAGAAGCCCAGCGGCAGGCCAGAAGGCCTACCCCTCTAGAAGATTTCCGGCCAGGAGAATGTCAGCACGGCGTTGGCAATGCCATCGCGGGGACGCGATCTCTGGCCCGCGCAGCTTAGCATCATCTCCTTATGAACCGGATCCAGAGCGATACCGGAAGCGGTATAACCGGTGAGCTGATTGACCGGAATCTTCCAGCGAGGAGGAACGTCGCCGTCATCGTCGATGCTCCACACGCCGATGAAGCCGCCTTGGCCGCCCGCTACGATCCAGCCCTTGGGGGCGTAGATTTGGAACGAACTGATCTGGGCCACTCCGCTTTTCGGTCCCTTGATTACTCGCAGAGGTTTGGTATTTCCGTTGGCGGTGCGGTCGAAAATCAGCAGGGCGTTAGCGTGGTTCACGACCATGATGTTGTGGATGCCATCCACAGCCACGGAAGCCATGCCGCGAATGCCCGGCTCCTGAAACTGCGTGTCGGGGCCGGTCAGCACCCGTTTCGGCGCCACGTCTCCATTCGCCTTACGATCGAATACCAGAATGGAGGAAGGAACCGCGGGAACATAAATCTCATCGTGAATGGGATCGATGCTCACCCGGTCGTTTCCCAGATTGGGTGGCCCGTCGATTCGCGTATGCTGGCCCTGGATGACCCGGATCGGCGGTTCTTCGCCGCTGGCATCGCCTTTGAAGGTCAGCACGGCTTGAGCCAGCGGGCTCGTCACGACGATCTCGTCGGGCATGGAATCATAAGCGAAGCCATGCATGGTTCTGCTAAATAGTGTCTTCTGCCCTTCCAATGCTCTTACCGGTGGTGCATTTTCCCCCGCCAGCCTGGCGAAGGCCGCAATCTGCGGATGGTCCACTCAATTCGGGACCAAAATCTGTTCCCGCGTGCTGTCATAGGCGAGCGCCTGTGTCTTGCCGAACCGGAGGGATTGCTTACCCTCTTCGGCGCTGCGAATGATCCGCAGTGGCGACACGTCCCCATTGGCCATGATCGGGTAAACGGTGGCCGTGGAATTTCCGATGTTGGTGGCCCAGACCTCTTTATTTTTGGAGTCGGCAAAAACCCCGACCGGATAGCTGAGCCCGGTACGCGGTCCCTTGATGGTTCGGGAGGGCGCGACGTCTCCCTGGTCCTCGCTATGAAAGACGATGATGTCCTGGCCCATGTCGTTAGCGACATAAAGATCGCCCGTGTCCTGATCGACTGACAACGCTCCGGGCCAATCCAAACCGGTCTTTGGGCCTTGGATGATGCGCAGGGGTGCTTCGTCCCCGCTTGCCTGCAAACGGTAAACCGTGATGGTGGGAGGGCCAAACCGGCCTGAACCGGGAACGGCGTCGTCGGCAATATTTCCCCAGTTGTCCACGAACAGCAGCTTACGCCGTGTATCGATCGCCATGCCGTGAGAGTCCGACAATTGCGTCTTGTCGCCAATCAGCAGCCGTTTCGGCGCCTCGTTCCCGTCGGCTCCCTTGCGATAAACAGCCACCTGCGGCGGATGCTGCACGGAAACGAAGAATTCCTGATTCTCTTCGTCCATGGCCATGGCGTACGCCCGGTGGGTCACGTGGAGCTTACGGATGGGCTTCGCGTTCCCGGTAGCATCGTGGTCAAAAGTGACGATCACATCCCCGATATCGTTTTCCACCGAATACACGTCGCCATTTGCCGGGTCGATATAGACACAGCTATTGAATTGCACCTCGGTGTCGTTCCCGACAATCACCCGCCTGGCTTCGGTGGGCGGAGTGCCCGGTTTGGCATTATCCAGCCGGCTGAAAACCCGGATGCTCCACAGGTTGTTATCTTGCAGGAACACCTCGTTGCGCTTGTCGTCAACGGCCACGGAACTGTAGATGGGAGCGGTGTCCCGAAGCACGCGCACGGGAGGACGGTTGAGGCTCACACCGGGCCCGGCGTCTTGCGCCTCCACGGCCGCTTCCCCGAACTCGGAAAACAGATTGCGCTCACTCGAATCGAGCTTGACCGGCCGGTAACATTGCATACTCTCCGGAATTTCGTCCACACTGATCAGTCGCGGGGATCCCGTGATCCGGTTCCAAAGACGGTCGACGGCCGAGGAGGCGAAGACAAACACGGCTATCGCCGCACCGCCGATCATCAGTTTTCTGCCGTATTTATCAAGCACGATCGCTCCCCCTTTTGCTTCTTCCCAATCATGAAGCGGGCCGGAAAGCAGCACAGCAATCCTGATAGATCCTATGTAGGCCGGATTGCGTTGTCAATGGAGGCTGACAGCCTGCCCCCCGGCAGCCGGCGAACAAGATCGCAGGCGCTACCAGCAGGCCCGGAGGCCTGACCACCCCTGGCAGGCGAAAGCGCCTACCCGCCTACCCTCGCCTACCCCACCTTCCTTGACCGCTGGATTCTAGCAGGGATATAATCTCCCCCAGTTCTCAATTGCATGCAAATGAAGCAATTCGCTTTTTGCATGGGGGTTCGTCCGCGCAGAAATTAACTGCGAGTCTGTAAAGGGTAGAAGGCCTGAATCAAGCTCAAGCCCGAGGAGCGGAGATTATGAAACGTGTTTTGACCGTGCTATTCGCTGCGGCATTGATTGGTCTGGCGTGTTGTACCGGCCTGTTCGCACAGTCGGTTTCCCAAATCTCAGGAACGGTTAAGGACGCCAGCGGACTGGGGGTGCCGGCCGCACAGGTCACCGCGACACAAACCGATACGGGAGTCACCCGCACCACGATGACTGCCGCGAATGGCACTTACTCATTGCCGAGCCTGCCTGTCGGGCCGTACCGAATTGAGGTCAAAAAGGAAGGCTTCTCCGCCTATGTCCAATCCGGGATCGTGTTGCAGGTGGATACCGCCCCAACGATTGATCCGATCCTGCAGGTGGGCGCGGTGTCTCAACAAGTCGAAGTTCAGGCCGCGGCGGCAATGGTGGAAAGCCACAGCACCGGCGTCGGGCAGGTTGTCAATCAGCAGCAAGTGGTCGAGTTACCGCTCAACGGGCGGCAGGTGACCCAACTCATCACGCTGGCCGGCGCTGCCAACACGGTGCAATACGGGTTTGGCCAGGCGCCGAGTGTGGGCAATCTGATATCCAGCAAGAACTACCCGAATGAGGCGCTAGTCAGTGTGGCGGGCGGGTTGCTGAATGGCACTACTTACCTGATGGATGGCGGAACGCATAACGACGTGTTCAATAATCTCAACTTGCCGCTGCCGTTCCCCGACGCGGTGCAGGAGTTCAAAGTAGAAACCAGCGCCCTGCCCGCGGAATACGGACAGCACTCGGCCGGCGCTGTGAACGTGGTGACCAAGTCCGGCAGCAACGAGATTCACGGTGACGCCTTCGAGTTCGTTCGTAACGGCGATTTCAACGCGCGGGACTTCTTCGCGCCAGTTAACGACAACCTCAAACGCAATCAGTTCGGCGGGACCGTCGGTGGGCCGATCAAAAAGAACAAGCTCTTCTATTTTGTGGGATTTCAGGGCACGTTGATCCGCTCCGCGCCGGCAGCCACACCCGCCGTTGTGCCGACGGCTTCCATGCTGGCGGGCGATTTTCGCGCGTACGAATCGCAGTGCTTCGGCGGCGTCCCCCAAACTCTGAAAGCGCCCTTCGTGAATAACATGCTGCCCGCGGGATCAGTCAGCCCGCAAGCGGTAGCGATGGCCAAAAATTTCCCCGTCGGACCCGAGCCCTGCGGCAATGTCACCTACACACAGATCGCCAACCAGAATGAGTACAACGGTCTGGCCAAGATCGATTACCAGATCAGCGCGAGCCAATCATTCTTTGGGCGTTACTATGTGACCCACAGTCTGACTCCCTCCAGTTTCACTGGAACGGAATTGTCGGTTCAGAACGCAGGCACGGACGACACCGTAAACTCCCTTGTGCTTGGTCACACCTACATATTGGGTCCGGGAGCGCTGAATTCATTCCGCGCCACGCTGGATCGCGTGGGGATCACCAAGTTTCAGGTGCCGATTATTACACCCAGCAGTATCGGGGTTCAAAACATCTATGAGCCTCTGGCCAATTACTCGAACATCAATATCACCGGGGACTTTCAGAGCGCCGGCGGATTTGCCACTCCGGGGTTAGTCAATACCACGACATACCAGTTCAACGACGACTTCAGCCTCATCAAAGGCTCGCACCAGATGCAATTCGGAGCGAACTACATCCGTCCCATGCAAGCTACGACGTTTTGCGTGTACTGCAACGGGCTGTTTACTTTCAACGGGCAGCTTACCGGCAATGCCATGGCCGACTTCGTCTCCGGTTCGCTCGACTCGTTCACCCAGATCAATGTCTCGCACGACAACGAGAAGTGGAACTACTTCGGGCTTTACGCGCAGGACAACTGGAAGGTGAACTCCCGTTTGACGGTAAACTACGGGGTCCGCTGGGAGCCATATCTGAATGGCCGCCTGCTGAACGGTCAGGTCTCGCATTTCAACATGGCGGATTTCCTGGCAAACGTGCATTCCACCGTGTACCCCAACGCGCCAGCGGGCGTCCTATATAATGGCGACCCTGGCTTCAACACGGGGGGCCGCGCGAATAACACCACCTGGCTCAATTTCGCGCCTCGCTTCAGCCTCGCGTGGGACCCCAAGGGTGACGCCAAGACCCTCATTCGCGCCTCGTGGGGAATCTTCTACGATATGCCGCACACGCTGTTCTATTACAACTACTCCACCGAACCGCTGTGGGGATCATCGATCACCCTCACTGCTCCTCAGGGCGGCTTTGCCAATCCGTGGCTTGGGTACCCGGGAGGAAATCCCTTCCCCACCCACCAGAATGCCAGCACGACGTATCCCACCGCCGGTTATTACGAGAGCGTTCCCCTGAATGTGCAAAACACTTATGTCGAGCAGTGGAATCTTGCATTGCAGAGGCAGGTCACAAGCAGTTGGTTGTTGAAGGCCAGCTATCTGGGAAATAACACCATTCATCTGTGGACCGGGCAGGAAATGAATCCGGCGGTTTATGTGCCGGGAACGTGCGCCGCCGGGCAGTACGGCCTGACGGCGGCGGGTCCGTGCTCCACTATCAGCAATACGCAGGCGCGGCGTTTGCTGACGCAACTGAATCCGGCGCAAGGGAAGTACTTCGGCGCGCTTGCATACCTGGACGACGGCGGGACGGCGAGTTACAACGGGTTGCTGCTTTCCGCGGAGCACCGGCTATCCAATCACTTCTCGATGCTGGCCAACTATACGTACGCGCATTGTATCGGCGACCCGCAGACCACCGAACTGGCGGGCCCGACTTACGTCAATCCGGCCGACCGGAGATTAGATCGCGGCAACTGCCTGGCCGTCGATGTCCGGCACAATTTCAACCTTTCCGCCGTGCTTCAATCCCCGAGTTACTCGTCGCGTCCCCTGCGCTGGATCGCCGGCGGCTGGCAGCTCGCGCCCATTGTCGGATTGCGCACAGGCAGCTTCTTTAGCATTACCAGCGGCGTAGACAGTGCGTTGACGGGAATCGGCAGCCAGCGGCCGCTCCAGGTGCTGCCAGACCCCTATTGCGCGAACCGAAGCTATACTTGCTGGCTGAACCGGAACGCCTTTAGCGGCCCCTCCGTTCCGAGCGCCGCTGCTCCGACTCCCTATTACGGCAGTATCGGCGTGAACAGCCTCGTGGGGCCGGGCTATTTTGATCTTGACCTTGCCCTCTCCAGGCGCTTTTCAATAAGGGAAAAGCAGTACGTCGAGATTCGCGCCGAATCATTCAATCTCGAGAATCGCGTGAATTTCCTGAACCCTTCGAACCCGGGCCTGGTAGGCAACGCTTCCGGTGCGGCCCTGAACAGCAGCAATTTCGGCAAGATTTTGTCGGACGTGAGTCCGAGGATCATGCAGTTCGCCCTCAAATACGTTTTCTAGTGGTGCTTACTGTTTTGGTGGCCCCGGTGATCCTGGTGGCGCCGGTGATCTTGTCACCGGCGTGAGTATTGCGGCCGGCCCGGCTCACCCCGCGCGGGCTACACTGGCACCATGAAGATCGAAACGCGGGCCGTCCACGCCGGCCGCCGGATCGACCCGGCGACGGGCGCGGTGACTCCGCCCATTCACCTGTCCACCACCTTCGAGCGCGGCGCCGATGGGGGCTACCCGCGCGGGTTCAGCTACTCCAGGGACGGAAATCCTAACCGGCTCATGCTGGAGCAATGCCTGGCGGACCTGGAAGGCGGCAAAGAGGCGCTGGTGTTTTCGTCGGGACTGGCGGTAGCAACCGCGATCATCCAGGGGCTGGAACCGGGTGATCACATTCTGGCGCCGGATGACGTGTACTGGGCTCTGCGAGAAGTGATCGGCGGCGTCTTTGGCAAGTGGGGGCTGGAGACGACCTACGTGGCGATGACCGACCTGGACGCAGTTCGCGCAGCACTACGCCCCAACACGCGCCTGATATGGCTCGAGACTCCTTCGAATCCGCTCATGAAAATAACGGACCTGGCAGGGATCGCGGCCATCGCCCGCGGCGGAACCAATGCCATCACGGTTTGCGATTCGACTTTCGCCACGCCCATTTTGCAACAGCCGCTCGATTGCGGCATCGACATGGTGACCCACTCGACCACCAAGTACCTGAGCGGCCACAGCGACGTGGTTGGCGGCGTTCTGGTGACGCGCCACCCCAATTACCTGTTCGAGCGCTGCCGCCGCTCCCAGAACTTCGGCGGCGCTGTGCCGTCGCCCTTTGATTGCTGGCTGACCCTGCGCGGCATC
>CAZKVF010000027.1:0-6735 GCA_964556085.1 uncultured Solibacteraceae bacterium | reverse complement strand
AAGGTGCGCGGCTGATTACCGGCGATGGCAGCGTCCCTATCGAGAACTCAGCCTTCGTTGTCGAGAATACGCAGTTCACACGCATTGGTAAACGCGGCCAGGTGCAGGCGCCGCCGGGCGCTGCGCGGATCGATCTTAGTGGCAAAACAGTGATTCCCGCCAAGGTCGATCTGCACGGCCACTTCGGTTTCCAGCACGAGGTGGACGGCACCATGGCTAAGGAGTATTACACCCGCGAGAACCTGATCGACCATTTACAGCGGCTCGCCTACTACGGAGTGAGCGCCACGATTGGGATCGGTGACCTGCTGGACCGCTCCGACCTGCACGGCGGCCGCACCCATTGGGGCGATGTGCCCCTGCGGGTGCGTGACGAAATCGTCCCGGGCACGGCTTTGTTTCGCACGGCGGGAACAGGTATCGCATGGCCAGGATCGGGCGCCAATGGCCATCCTTCACGCACCGACGTGCCCTATCCCGTCACCACTGTGGAGGAGGCGCGCGCGGCTGTCGATGATAACGTTCGCATCAAGCCCGAGTTCATCAAGATCTGGGTGGACGACCGAGGCGGCCGCGTTAAGAAACTTACGCCGCCTCTCTACCTTGCGATCATCGAAGAAGCGCACAAGTACAACGTGCCCGTGGCCGCTCACAACGTCACCCTGGCGGATGCCAAACAGTTGATGCGCGCGGGCGTCGAGGGCTGGCTGCATTTACCAGTCCGCGATGGCGAAGTCCCCGATGAGGAACTGCTCGCGATGATTCGAGATCGCATCGCCCGCAAAGACCGGCCGAACATCTGGTTTAATCCTGGCGCGGGTTGGACCGCGTCGAGCAGAGAAACCTGGGATGATCCCCTGCTGCGTGATACCGTTCCTCCTGAACAGATCCAGAAGCAATGGGGCGACTACCTGGCGAAGCTGACGCCCGAGAGCGTGGAGCGCGCGCGGCGCAACCTTAAGAAGGTGGGAGAAGAGAACGCGTTAAAGCTGCGTGCGGCGGGCATGAAAATCGTTCTGGGAAGCGACACGGGGCAGACGCGCTTCTTCATCGGGTGGATGGGGCAGTTGGAGATGGAAAACTGGGTGTGGATGGGGCTGACGCCCATGGAAGCCATCGTAGCTGCGACGCGCGATTCAGCCGAGATGGCGCATCTCAACACCGGTCTCATTGCTCCCAGTCGCAGCGCCGACTTCACTGTTCTCGACGCCAATCCGCTGGAGAACATTGCGAACACGCGGCGGATCAATCGCGTCTTCCTTCGCGGGCAGGAAGTGGATCGCGCTCGGATGCGCACGAAATGGCAGGCTCGCTGGCGAAGCGGGGCCGCCCAGTGATGTTGTTGGGCAGGAGCTTTCGCCGGCCTGCCGTCATCAGCGCAGCTTCGGCCACCAGCGGACGAACCCCTCGCGATTGGGCATCTTCACTTGGGGAAGAGCCTTCGCGTCGAGCACCGCGTCCTTGCCTACAATCCCATCGATGGATAAGAGGTAGGCCGTCACGGCGTAAACTTCGTTATTGGTCAGCGACTGCGGCGCGGTAATTGGCATCGCGCGGCGGATGTAGTCAAAAAGGGTAGTCGCCGACGGCCAGAAGCTGACCGGCGTCTTTACCGGCTTGCCGGAAGCGAGCGAACCAACCCCTCCGGTCAACTGGTCCTGCGGCTTGCCAGATCCGTCCTGCCCATGGCAGCCCTGGCATTTCTGCGCGTAGATCGCGGCGCCCGCAGATACGGAACCGCTGCCGGAGGGCAGGCCCGAACCATCCGGAGCCACGGTGATATCGAGTTTGCGGACCTCGTCGGGTGTCATCTCGCGCCCGAGCTTCGGCCCGTCCGCGGCTCGAACTACCGCAGCTGTGCACCAGGCGCTTAGCAACAAAAGGGCGGTCTTACGCGTAAACATTTTTCACCATCCCGTCGGCTTCCACGCTCCACGCGCAGATGCCGTTGTAGTGATAGAACTGGCCGGGCGCATACTGCGCGAGCCATGCGGCGCGCGTTGGCTGTGTATCGCCGGCTTCGTCCGTGGCACGGCTCAGCAGCGTTGCCGGCCGGCCGTCCCAATTCCAGGGAAGGCGGAAACGTGTTAGCGCCTTCGATAACACCGGCTCATTGAGTGGGGCAGCCGTCCAGGTCCGTCCACCATCGGTTGATACCTCGACTTTGGCGATTCGTCCCGCGCCCGACCACGCCAGGCCCGATATTTCATACATCCCCGGTCCCTGCAGGTTCAAGCCAAAAGAAGGCTTCAGGATGATCGACTTCACTGCCTGCAGGAACATGTACTGGCGCGCTTTGCCGTCCGGCATCAGCTCCGTGTAATGCGAGGTCTCGTCGCGTGCGTTGACCGGCGCTTCGGTGACCTTCAACCGGCGGAGCCATTTCACGTGCATGTTGCCTTCCCAGCCGGGCAGCAGGAGACGCATGGGGAAGCCTTGTTCCGGCCGTATGGCTTCGCCGTTTTGAAACAGCGCCACCATGGCATCGTCAAGGCATTTTTCAATGGGCACGCTGCGGCTCATAGCGGCAGCATCGGCGCCCTCCGCCACCAGCCACCTGGCGCCGCTCGCCGGCTCGGCTTCGCCCAACAGCGTCGAGAGGCGCACGCCGGTCCACTCCGAGCAGGAGACCAGGCCATTCATCACACCGGCGGCAGCCTGCCGTGGCTGGGGCCCGCTATACCCGCCGCTGTTGCCCGAGCACTCGATGAAGTGGACGTGTGTTTCCATGGGATAGCGCTTCAGCGCGTCCACCGAGAATGCCAGCGGCCGTTTCACCATCCCGTGAATCACCAGTTGGTGCTGCGCCGGATCAATCTCCGGAACGCCGTTGTGGTGGCGCTCGAAATGGAGGCCGCTGGGCGTGATGGTGCCTTCCAGCAATTGCAGCGGCGTTTGCGTAACACCGGTTCCGGGCCGTCCCGGCGGCGCTCCGAAGCTGCGTTGCACGCTCTCTTGCGACTTCGCCGGCACGCCGTAGGCGGAAAAAGTTCGGCCCGGCTTCTTCATCCAGGGCGGCGCATTGTCCCCGATGCTTTCATCGGCCCGCGCCGATTCGAGAGCCGCGCCGGCGAGGCCCGCCGCGGCCAACCCGCCGCGCAGCAGCGAACGGCGCCCGAGCAGCCGTTCTTTCGTCATGCTCTCATCCGGCGCCCCGGTTCCCAATCTCTTTTTCATTGCTACCCTCCCGCAAACGGAGCCGCGACCGTAAGGGAGCGGCAAGCCGCGCCGATCAGGATATCACGGGTACTGTTTCGGAATCACCGCGGCCCGGCCACCAGGTTCTCCAAGGCCCGCAGATTCTGCTGCTGGCCCATCACGATCAGATAGTCGCCGGCCGAGACGGCTGTATCTGCGGGCGGGTTGAAGAGCATGGTTCCACTGGCTTTGCGGATTGCCATGACGATCACTCCGATTTCGCGGCCCAGTTGCAGCTCTTGAATCGTGCGCGAGGCTGCGCGGCTGCTTTCGGAAACGCGGATCTGCTCGATCCAAACATCTATTCCGATATCTCTGGTGGCGAAATCGAGGAACTGCACCACGTGAGGCCGGAGCAGGGATTGCGCCAGATAGTGCCCGGTCGTCGAGTAAGGCGCGAAAACGGTGTCGGCGCCGGCTCGGCGCATCTTCGCTTCAGCACTTTCCTCGGCGGCGCGCGCTGCTACGAAAATATCCGGATTGATGCCCTTCGCCGATAGCAAAACGAAAAGATTGTCGGCATCGCTGGCCAGGGCTGCCACCAGGCCGCGGGCGCGCTCGACACCTACCTGTCGCAGCACCTCGTCGCGAGTGGAGTCCGCGGCCACGGCCAGGAGGCCATCGGCGATGGCCTGCTCGGCGCGCTCCGGGCGGATATCCACCACCACGAACTGCGCGCCCGCGCGCTTCAACGCGGCGGCCGCGCCCCGGCCAACGCGGCCAAATCCACAGACAATGTAGTGATCCTTGAGTTTGTTGATCATGCGTTTAATGCGCCGTCTCCCGATAGTTTCCCCAAGCTCCAGTTCGACGATGGTCTGCGTCATGACGCCGATGGCAATGAAAATCGTCCCCACTCCAAAAAAAATCAGGAAGGAGTTGAAAATCCGGCCGGCGCGGCTGAGGGGATGGATTTCCCCGTAGCCTACCGTGGTCATCGTCGTGACGGTCATGTAGAACGCGTCGAATACGGGGTAGTGATCAATGACGGTGAAACCGATCGTTCCGATGGTCAACGTGGCCGCGATCGCGGAAGAGAGAAGAACGAGGCGGCGGGCAAGTCGGCTCATTGGGTTCGGCCAGCGACAAGTATAGCGGCCCGCGGGCCGCTGCGAGCGGATTTTAGAGGGGCGGCCCTTCTTGACTGCCGCCGGCTTCTGCCTGGTGGACAGGCGCTTCCGCCTGTCAGCTGGCGTCTTCGGCATGCTCCCGCTTGACGCCGCTCATCCCCCGCAAAGGGGTATACTGAGCTTCGCCATGCGAGGTTTGACCGTTCTGGGCCTCATCGCCCTTGGCTTATTCTGGATGGCACTCCATGCGCAGGAGCGTGTGCGGTCCGTATGGGACGGAGTCTACACCGCAGAACAAGCCGAGAACGGGAAGGCGGAATACGGCCGGCACTGCGCGAGATGTCATGGCGACATGCTCGAGGGCGACGATGAGATCACGCCTCTCGCGGATGCCGGCTTCCTGTCGAACTGGAACGGTTTGACGGTGGGCGAGCTGTTCGAACGAATCCGGACAACCATGCCGTACAACGACCCTGAGAGCGTCAACCGCGAACGCAAGTTGAGAATCGTTGCCTATATTCTCAGCTATAACGGATTCCCGGCGGGTGACGCCGAGCTATCGAGCAGGACTGAAGTCCTGAATCAAATCCGGATCGACGCCTCGCAACCAAAGAAATAGATCGGAGATACCATGAGACCTCGGACACTCGCTGGGTTGGTTGCAGTTGCCGCGATACTGAGCGCGGTGGGCGCGGATTACGCGCAGCAAGGTCCGTCTCACCCTCTGGTTACTCAGGCCGAGTACGAGCGCTGGCAAAAGGAACTCTCAAACCGGGGGGCGCTGGCTCGCCGGTGAACCCCATCGCGATGTTCTAGTGTCCTCTTGTAGCGCCGGCGATATTGTACGCCGGTGACTTTAGGCCGGGTTTGGCGACGCAGAGCCGCGACCGCGAGGGGAGCGTTCGACCTGAACTTTCAATTCCCCTTTGCCAGACTCTTGTAGGCCGCTTCCACGAACATGGCGGTGGTCCATGGCCCGCTGCTTGCGCCGTAGCGTGGATCGTAGTCCAAAGTGGGCCTTGCGGCCTGCACCTGTTCCAGCGTCATGCCCTTCCGGATCATCGCCTGGATGCGGTCTCGAATGATGGTGACCATGTCCCGGTATTCCAGCACATCGAATTCGTCGCACAGTCTGCCGTGGCCCGGAATGATATACGTCCCGCCTTCCTCGTGATGGGCTGGAATCGCAAGGTCAAGTATCAGGTTTAAACCGGCAATTACTCCCTGAATGCTTCCCCCTCGCTGCCGGTCGATCACAGGATAAGAGGTGGTGAGGAAGAGGTCGCCCGCGCTGATGACGTCCGAGCGTCGGAAGTAGACCAGCGTGTCGCCATCTGTGTGCGCCGCCGGGATGTGCATCATCTGAATTCCTTCGCCGTTGAAATATAGCTCTTTTTCGTTGCCCGAGTAAGTGTCTGTCGGCCATGCTGCGGAGGCAGCCGGGGCTTGCCCTTTCGGTGGGACGCTCATGCGGTTGAGCACGTTCAGATGGGCCAGGATCTGGACGCTTTCCTTAGCCGTCCCGCCCGGCGTGTTGATCAGAGGAATATCGGAAGGGAGCGCGCCCGTGCGGGCGATGCCTTCGTTTCCACCCGCATGATCCCCATCGACCGACGTGTTGATGACGTACCGAATCGGCTGGTCCGATAGCTTGCGGATGGCTATCAGAATCTTGTCACTCAGGTGCGGGGACAGCGTGTCAACGAGCAGGACCCCACTCCGGCCAACCTGGATAGTGATATTAGCGCCGTCGCTTGCCAGCATGTACACATTGCCCTGAATGGGGAGAACCTCGATTTCAGCCGCGTCAGTGGGCGTACCTTGGGCGTATGCCGATGTGGCAACCAGCAACGGCAGCATTGACCAGCGCTTCACTTCGTGACTCCCGAAGTGCGCATCGTCCTTAATTTCTTCTGGTATTCCGGATACATCGTTTCGGCGCCGCCGCGCGCCGCCTCTTCCGGTATCCCCCAGCGTTGCGGGAACTCCTTCAGGAACGGGTTCTCTCCCGGCAGGAAGTGCGGGACCTCTCCTTTAGGCCTGCCAGTAATTTCCTCGACATACTCGCAAGGCCACAGCCAGTTCCCGGGGTCGCGCGTCGCCATCTCGAAATCCTGAGTCTTGACCAGCGGCTCCGTCAGGTATACAGGGTCCGTCAGGATGGTGACATGCGTCATATAATCTCCGTGCCGGATGAAGTGCTCGACCAGTGTGGCCTGGTCGCTTTCCGGCAGCCCGTTGCGGCGCAGCCAGCCCTGCTTGATATGCGTGGTCTTCACGGTGAGTATGTCGCCGTCCCACTCGCCTGTCGAGAAACCCATGAAGGTGTGGGCCGCGTGCGCCGAGGGATGCGGCCTGCCATCCATCCAGATGGTGCGCCCCTGCTCGTAAGTGCTGATGTAGTGGCCGAAGGCGGTCACCTGCTGCGTCAGCGGATCCCGTTCTTCCCAGATGCGCAGGTTCAGCG
>CAZKVF010000026.1:0-3526 GCA_964556085.1 uncultured Solibacteraceae bacterium | reverse complement strand
AACCCCGCGGCCTTCGCCGTGCCGGCCAACGGAACGTTCGGCAATCTGGGAAGAAACGCATTTCGCGCGCTCGGGATCACGCAATTCGACCTCGGCGTTTCGAAGTTCATGTCTCTCACCGAACGCTTCAGCATCCGCCTGCGGGCCGACCTGTTCAACGTGACGAACCGGGCTCAGTACGGTGTTCCCAACGCTGATGTTTCCGCGTCGAATTTCGGTGTCATCACAACCACGCTGAGCAACTACGCCACTGGACGCGGAACCCCGCGCGAATTGCAGCTGTCGATGAAGATCTTGTTTTGAGTTTGGGGAGACCCCTGTATTCCGGTCGGATAGGCATTACTCGGAATCTGAGTTGTTCGCCGCCAACTTGAGGGAACGCCGCTCCTGAAAGTTGGCCGGCCTTTCCGGTCGAGCGGCCGCTGCCTGGGCGCTCCCCAAGGTGCCGGATGCCTTCAGCGCACATCGCCAGTGCTACGCCGCCGCCTCAGTTTCCTTGTCCTGGGGCAGACGGCTATAGAGGGTGGGGATTGCCTCTGAAAACGTAGTGCGGCGCGTTGGCTCGACACGTTCTTTGCGCCCGTACAGCACCGTAGCTTACGTGTTCATTCGATGCGATAACCAGGTTCTTATGTATTATTTAGGGGAAGGCGTGTGAGGGCGCTTCCATCAAGTTTTGCGTTTTCGCGGAGGCTTGCCATGAAGAAGCAAATTTCCAGGCGCGGGTTCGGCACCGCCGTGGGGACCGCCCTAGGGGGCGTCGCCTTTGGTCCTCTCCCCGCCTTTTCCGCTCCCGGCGCGGCGCCGGCGGGCTACTATCGTTTCCCCGAACAGTTTGTCTGGGGTTGCGCCACCGCGTCGTACCAGGTGGAAGGAGCGTCCGCTGAAGACGGACGAAAACCGTCCGTTTGGGACACTTTCTCCCACACACCGGGAAAAGTGTACAACGGCGATACCGGTGACGTGGCGAACGACAGCTATCACCGCTATAAGGATGATGTTCAACTCCTAAAATCGCTGGGCGTCAAGGCATACCGGTTTTCTATCGCCTGGCCCCGGGTTATTCCGGATGGCACTGGCGCGGTGAATGAAAAGGGCATTGCTTATTACGAGCGCCTGTTGGACGAGCTAGCGAATGCCGGAATCGAACCTTACGCAACGCTTTTTCATTGGGATCTGCCACAGGCCCTGGAGGACCGCTTCGGCGGCTGGCAGTCAGCGGATACATCCAAGGCTTTCGCAGACTACGCCGAGTTGGTTGCCAAGCGCTTCTCCGGCCGTATCCGGCATTTCTTCACTACTAATGAGTTTTCTTGCTTTACCGATGATGGCTACGCGACCGGAGAGAAGGCGCCGGGAAAGAGATTGGCTCCCGCCCAGGTTAACCAGGTTCGGCACAACGCCGTTCTGGCGCATGGTCTGGGAGTCCAGGCAATCCGCGCAGCCGCTGCCGCGGGAACACGTGTGGGTATCGCAGAAAATCTAACGGTTTGCGTCCCGGCGATTGAATCCTCGGAAAACATCCGCGCGGCGCAAAAAGCCATGCGTGAATTGAACGCGCCATTTCTCACCGTCTTGCTGGAAGGCAGGTACTTGGACAGTTATCTGTCTTCCGCGGGCAAGGATGCGCCCCGCTATACGGACCGCGACATGAGTGCTATCGGCAGCCCTCTCGATTTCGTCGGTCTGAATGTCTACGCCCCGACCTACATCTGTGCCGCCGATACACCCGCCGGTTATGCCCGGCCGCCGCGCCCGTCGTCTGCGCCGCGAATGGCTTCGTCGTGGCTCTATATCGGTCCCGAGATTGCTTATTGGGCGCCTCGCCACCTGGCCGAAATCTGGAAAGTGAAGGAGATCTACATTACCGAAAATGGCTGCTCATCGGACGACCAGATCGCCGCTGATGGGCATATCTACGACACCGACCGTGTGATGTATTTGCGCAATCATCTGGTGCATGCGAATCGCGCGGTCGCCGAGGGATGGCCGCTCCGCGGATACTTCTTGTGGAGCCTGATGGACAACTTCGAATGGGCCGACGGCTACGGCAAACGATTCGGGATCCACTATGTCGATTTCAAAACCCAGCGCCGGATCCCGAAGTTGAGCGCCGCCTATTACCGCGAAGTGATCGCGCGCAACGCGGCAGTGTAGTTAAGAGACGCCAGCACCTTTCCGCCCACAAGCTGATAGCTGTTGGCTGAAAGCTGACAGCTACTCACCACACATGCGTCGCCAATACTTGCGGATGGCTGGCGACACCGTGAATTACCGGAACACGCAAAACGATCTGCAGATTTTTGTGCTGCCAATCTCGCGGCAGTCGAGAGATGACCTCGGAGAAGTACTGCGGATTGCTGAGGAAATCGCCGGCGCCGGCAGTGCCGAAATGTGTGATGCCGGCCGCCACCACAACCATCCGGTCCGTGTGCACGTCGAAGACACGCGACACGATGGCATAATCGTTCGTGATGTTCCACTGCGGCCAGGAATTCAGCAGTTTCCACTCGGTATTCCCCGGATGATCGCGGTCGTGAATCACCTCCAGCCCCTCGAAGTCCTTGTAGAAGGTGTACCGCATATCGCCGACGGCCTGCAGCGTCCACTCATTATCGAAGGCGCCGATCAGTATCGAGGGCCGTTCGCGCAGGTCTGAAAAGCTTGTGGCAGCCTCGCTGCGTATGCCGTATGGCTTGCCGCGCTTCTCGAATATGGATGCTAATCGCAAAAGGCAGCTTACGTCGCCCATCGCAAGGTAGCGGTCCCACATGGGAATCAGTTGGCTCAGCGGTATGATTTCCGGGGAGGATTCAAGCGCCGCCGGAGACATGCCCTGAATCATTGTCTCGATCTGCTTCTGGCGGGCATCGGAGCGGAAGTTGTAGACCCGGGGCTGGGCTACGCAAAATAGGACGCCGCCTGGGGTATTCAACATCGGTTCCCAAAAACGGTCGAGCGCCGGCCTCCGCCATTGGACAGCCAGCAGCACTCCCGCCAGGGTCAGCCCGAAAACGGCTGCCGCGATTACCGTAACCCGCTTTTGTGACAAGGTGGCCACCCGGGTGGGCCGTAAAGGCGGGTGGAAAACCGGAACATACCCCCCGCGATTCAACTCAATCCGCAACTCGGCGGAATGCTCCGGATCCTGATAGTACTGCGCCAGCTTTTTGCGAATTTCACCCGCCGTTCCGCGTACCACCGGGTCAGCATTGGTATCGTAATCGGGTGCGCGGCCGAATACGTCGATTCCGAGCGTACGCTCCTTCAGGTTGTCCGTGTCTCCAGCCAGGGCACGCTCAGCGACATGCCTCAGCAGAGCCCGGCAGCGATGGCCGCTGCGGAAAAGAGAACTGTTCAGGACGCGCTCTACCTGCGCCCGGACCCGTTCCTGCTCCAGCGGCTCCAATTGCGGGGACGCCTCTGCACCACCATTGCGGGGCATTCCCGGTTAGCGATGCACGTAAAAGGCCGTAACGTACTTCGAGCTCACCAAGTTTTCGGTGCCTGAAAATCGTTGAATAAC
>CAZKVF010000025.1:0-29565 GCA_964556085.1 uncultured Solibacteraceae bacterium | reverse complement strand
GCATTGTCTCGGCGTGCTCATGCCGTTTCGGGTCCCGCGCCATCAGAACCGGAGAGAGCACCGGCTTCAGCGGCAGCGACATCGCCAACCTTGAAGCGGACGAAGCGCGCCACGCTGATATTCTCACCAAGTTTGGCAATCTTCGTTTTCACCAGCTGGCCAACACTCAGGGTGGCTTCTTTCACGAATGGCTGTTCGAGCAGGCAGACCTCTTCGTAGAATTTCTGTAGCCTGCCCTCGACGATTTTATCGACGACTTTTTCAGGTTTGCCTTCGGCCAGCGCCCGGGCGCGCGCGATCTCCCTCTCCTGTTCGAGCAGATCAGAGGTCACGTCCTCTTTGCGGATAAACCGCGGGTCGGCGGCCGCCACGTGCATGGCGAGATCGTGCACGAGGTCCTTGAAATCGTCGGTGCGTGCCACGAAATCGGACTCGCAGTTGACTTCCACCAGCACGCCCAACTGCCCGCCGTGGTGAATATAGCTGCCGATCAGTCCCTGCTTGGTGACGCGGGACGCCTTCTTGCCCGCCGAGGCGATGCCCCATTTCCGCAGCAGAATCTCGGCGTCCGCAGGGTCCCCCTTCGCCTCCGTCAGAGCGCGTTTACATTCCATCATGCCTGCGCCGGTCCGTTCGCGCAGGTCCTTAACCATTTGTGCGGTGATCTCCGCCATATTCGTATTCGTTATTCTACTTTGAGGTAAAACCGCTTTGAGCCACGGATGCACACAGATCAACACAGATAAAAAGCCGGGCGTTATCCGTGTTCATCTGTGTCCATCCGTGGCTAACTGACTTCTTCTAATGTCCGCTTTCAGTAACGGCCGGTTCGGGAACCGGTTCATGGGTTTCCGAAGCCGGGCCCTTGCGTGCCGCGCCGCCGCCCGGGGATGATTCCTCTTCCATGCTCAGGCTTTCGGCCATAATCTCGTTCAGCACCTTGGGATCGACGTACTCGGTGTATTGCTCCATGCCCTGGCCAACCGGAGTCTCATCCGTGATGATCTTGTCGGCGGTAAAGTCCTGCTCGGAAGCCAGCGACCGGCCTTCGACCACCGCGTCGGCGATCTTGCTGGCGAAGAGCCGTATGGCGCGGAGGGCATCGTCATTGCCCGGAATCACGTGATCCACCTCATCGGGATCGCAGTTGGTGTCTACGATCGCCACCACGGGGATCCCCAGGCGGCGCGCTTCCTTCACTGCGATCGCCTCCTTGTTGGAATCGATCACGAACAGAATGTCGGGCAGCCCCGGCATGTCCTTGATGCCGGCCAGATTTTGTTCCAGGTGTTTGCGCTCGCGCTCCAGGCGGATGATCTCCTTTTTGGGGCGTCCCGCGTAACCATTCTCGTTGGAGGCCATGGCTTCGAGTTCCTTGAGCCTCTTGATCGAGCGCTGCACGGTAGCCATGTTGGTGAGCAACCCGCCCAGCCAGCGCTGGTTCACGTAGAACATGCTGCAGCGTATGGCCTCTTCGGCGATGGCCTCCTGCGCCTGCCGCTTGGTGCCCACGAACAGCACGTTCTTGCCCTGCGCCGCCATCTCGCCCACGAAACGCGCGGCGTCCTTGAACATCTTGAGAGTCTTTTGCAGGTCGATGATGTATATTCCGTTGCGTTCGCCGAAGATGTATTCCTTCATCTTCGGATTCCAGCGCTTGGTCTGGTGCCCAAAGTGAACGCCCGCTTCGAGCAATTCCTTCATACTAATTGCCGGCAAATTACCCCCTGTTCGATTCCCAGCGCGTCCAAAGCGAAATTTGCGCTGCGAAGTTTATTCGGGCGGCTTTATTCCGCCCGTGTTGGAAAGTTGAAAGCAACCCGGAAAGACCAAATAAACTCCACTATCTTCCAGGCTTCATGGAAACTACCGCTTGGAGAACTGGAACCGCTTGCGGGCGCCTTTTTGACCGTACTTCTTGCGCTCGTGCGCGCGCGGATCGCGCGTCAGATAGCCGAGCTTCTTGAGCCGCGACCGCAGTTCCGCGTTGAACTCCACCAATGCCCGGGCGATGCCCAGGCGCGCCGCGCCGGCCTGGCCGGCCATGCCACCACCATCGGTGAGGATCAAAATATCGAATCTATCCATGGTTTCGGTGGCCAGCAACGGCTGGCGCACCAGGGCACGCATGCTCTCGGTGGGAAAGTAGTTATCGAACGGACGGCTATTGACCGTGATTTCGCCCTTGCCGGACCGCAAAAAAATGCGCGCCACCGAACTTTTGCGGCGCCCCGTACCCAGATGTTGCACTATCGTTCCTGCCACGAAAAATCCTTCCCGCTATTCATCCCGTCCGCTACTTGAACTCCAACACCGCGGGCTTCTGCGCCGCGTGCGGATGGCGATCGCCGGCATAAACCTTGAGCTTCCGGTACATCTGATTGCCGAGCTTGGTTTTCGGAAGCATGCCCCGAATGGCTTGCTCCACGATGCGCACGGGCCGCTCCGCCCTCACGCGCTTGAAGCTCTTTTCCACAAGGCCGCCGGGATAGCCGGTGAAATGCCGGTAAACCTTATTCTCTT
The DNA here is from genome assembly GCA_964556085.1 of uncultured Solibacteraceae bacterium. Taxonomy (GTDB): domain Bacteria; phylum Acidobacteriota; class Terriglobia; order Bryobacterales; family Bryobacteraceae; genus PSRJ01. The sequence continues at coordinate 27,042 of CAZKVF010000025.1, read as the reverse complement.
CCTTCCGTCCGGTTAAACGGACTTTATCGGCATTGATCACAATTACATGATCGCCGGTGTCCAGAAACGGCGTATAAAGGGGCTTGGTCTTGCCCATCAGCAGCATGGCTGCCTTACTGGCTAGCTTGCCCAAAACTACGTCTCGTGCGTCCATTACGTGCCAATTACGACTAACGCCGTTTTTGGATGGAAACTCCGTATTCATCAATACACACTTCTCCGCTGATGACTGCAGCAATAGTTTAGCGTAGCTGGATCGAGGTGCAGATGTCAAATTGGTTTCGGAGTGCAGTATCGGTGCAGACTAAAGAGCGTGCCTGGAACTTCTAAATTCTTTAGCGAATCTCTACCCTCATATCGGAGACCCCCGCTGCGATCGGGGCGTGTGCTGAAGGCTGCGCCCTCAAAAGGTACACGTACGCCCAAACCCCGATCAGCAGGAAGATTCCTATGGTTTGCATGGGAAGCGTGTAGGTGCCGGAGACCTCCTTCAGCCAGCCGGTGATAATCGGCGCCGCGATGCCGGCAAGATTGAGTGCGGTATTCTGAAGCCCCGCCACGCGTCCGGCCGCCTTGCGCGGCATGAGCGTTTGCGTAAGGGCCCAGTAGTTCGCCGTGGCCAGCCCCAGGCCGGCCATCGAGAAAATCGCAAAAAAGACCGCTACGTGGTTGGATTCCGAAAGCGCTCCGGCCACTTCCGTCGAAGCCCCGAGCAAACCTGCAATCGTGAACCAGCGGCGCGTTGCGGCCGCGTCGGCGCCCCGCCGGATGAACCAGTCCGCGGCGGCGCCGGCCAGGATCGCCACCACCGCCGTACCCGCAAAGCTGAACATCGTGTATATGCCCATGGAGTTGAGCGAGAGATGACGGCGTTCCACAAAATAGGCGGGCAGCCAGGTGATTGAGAAAAACAGGAAATAGTTGTAACAAAATGTTCCGATCATGGCGCCCCACATAATTCGGGATTGCAGCAGAGTGCGGAGGGGCAGCGTATCGGCGGCGGATTGTCTGGGGCTGCGCTCTCCGTCGCTCGCAAAGAGCACCCAGGGCAGCAGGCACACCAGGCCTCCGAGGCCGATCGCGCGAAACATGCTCGGCCACCCGAAGTGGCTAATGAGCCAAGCGGCGAGCGGCGCGCCCAGAGCCGGCCCCCACTTCGTGCCGCTCACGAAAATTCCCGCTGCAAGGCCGCGCCGCCGCTCGTCAACATTGCGGTGAATCCAGCACAGGCCTGCTGGAAAAATAACGGATTCGCCGACGCCGAGTAACAAACGCAACCCGATGAGCTGCCACAGGACGCTCGCGCTGCCGGTCGCCGCGCTGGCCCCACACCACAGAAGTAATGCAAATGTCACAGGTAATTTCACACCCAAACGATCGACAAAGAGACCGGCGGGGATCTGGAGCATCGTGTAACTCCAGAAAAACGCTGAATTGACAAAGCCGCGCTGCTCGTCACTCAGCTGAAAAAAATTTCGGAACTCTGGCGCGGCCAAAGCTACCGAAAGATTGGTACGGTCGATGTACGCAATGATGAGGGCGGCAGTGAGCAGGATCAGGGTGATCCAGCGGGGCATTCCGAAAGTTTATGCGCCGCGAGTGCGAAGTGCAATGGGCGTAACCAGGTCTACCTCCGCGTCATCTTATAGTGTAATGCTCAAACGGTTAATTGCAGCCGGGGCTCTTTTTCTGCTGGCCGGCATGGGGCTCGCTCAAACCGATGCCCCCGTGGTCCTGCCACAGGACGATAGTCCAGCGGCGGCCGCGACACCCGAGGTGGACAAGCACATTTTCGGTGTCTTGCCGAATTACCGGACTACCGAGAATTCGCTTCCATATCAGCCCATCACAGCCAAACGAAAAATGGGAATTGCATTCAAGGACTCCTTCGACTGGCCTGCTCCTCTCGTGGGCGGCATGTTTGCGATCCTCTACCAGGTCGATGATCAGAACCCTTCATTCGGCCAGGGATTCGCGGGATACGCCAAGCGATGGGCCTCGGGTTATGGGGACCAGATGATCGGCAATATGTTTCAGGAAGGCATTATTCCGTCGGCCTTCCACCAGGATCCGCGCTATTTCCGCCTGGGTGAGGGAACCAAGACACATCGCGCGCTGTACGCTCTTAGCCAGGTGATGGTGGCTCGCATGGATTCCGGCCGTCGTACGTTCAATTTTTCAGAGTGGGGCGGCGCGGCGGCCGCGGCAGCCATTTCCAACGCCTATTACCCCGACACGCGGGATTTCAACGACAATCTTCAAAAGCTGCTGATAGCAGTTGCCACGGATGCATTTTCGAATGTGGGCAAAGAGTTCTGGCCTGACATCAAGCACTATTTCCAGCACCGGCGGGAACGCAAGGAACAGCGCGCACTCGGGCAGTAGTCGTCGTCACACACCGATTTTAGGATTCCAAATCGTCGAGCCGGCGTTCGTGATCGTCCAGCCGCTCCTGGTGCGCTCCGGCGATGTTCGTCAAACGGCGCAGTGCGTCCTTCACATCGGCAGCGAAGTCGGTAAGCTTTTCGACGGCGGTATCCAGCCTGCCGACAGTGGCGGCTAGGCTGCCGAGCATCCCCCGGTACTCGCGGTCGTTGTCAAGATGCAGCTTGGTTAGGGTGTCGAGATTGCTCGCAATAGCTTCGATCCGTTCATCAATCGTCATTCGCTACCCCTACTCCTACTGAACCCCGGCCGCCCCCAGTGTATACTACATCCTATCAAGTACTTCCAGGAGGGCCGGGATGGCGAGCATCAAGTTTACCCTGAACGGGAAAGCCCAGACCGTGGATGTCCCCGCGCAGATGCCTTTGCTGTGGGTTTTGCGCGACACGCTGGGAATGACCGGAACGAAATTCGGCTGCGGCATGGCGCTGTGCGGCGCATGCACAGTCCACCAGAATGGACAGGCCATTCGTGCCTGCATCACACCCATTTCCAGCGTGGCCGGCAAGAACATCACTACCATCGAAGGCCTTTCGCCGGATAGCACGCACGCCGTGCAAAAGGCGTGGACCGAGCTGGATGTGCCCCAATGCGGTTATTGTCAATCCGGGCAGATCATGGCCGCCGCGGCCCTGCTGACCAAGAAAGCACGGCCGAGCGACGCCGATATCGATGAAGTGATGCGCGGCAACATCTGCCGGTGCGGGACGTATCAAAGTATCCGGGCGGCCATCCACCGCGCCTCGGAGATCATGACGGCTTCCAACGGCGAGCAGAAAGGACGTGTGGCATGATCACCGTAAAAAAAGTCAACCGCCGCAACTTTTTGAAAACCGGCGTTGGCGCGGCCGCCGGGCTGACACTGAGCTTTACCCTGCCGCAGAGTGCGAAGGCGCAAGGTTCCGGAAGCAAGCGGTCCGCGCTGAACGGCTTTATCCACATCGCGTCCGACGACTCGGTAACTCTGGTTCTGCCTAAATCGGAAATGGGTCAGGGGCCGATGACATCGCTTGCGCAGATCCTGGCCGACGAGCTCGATTGCGATTGGGCCAAGGTCCGGACCGAATTTGCGCCCGTCGACCCCAAGCTTTACGGCCCCATGCAGGGAACCTTCGGCAGCATGAGCATCCGCACGCAGTGGGATCCGATGCGCAAGGCTGGCGCCACTGCGCGCGCCATGCTGATCGAAACGGCCGCGCGCAAATGGGGCAGCGACAAATCTCAATGCCGCACGGAAAACGGCATCGTAGTGGGCGCCGCGACCAACCAGCGAGTCACGTTCGGCGCGCTGGCCGAAGATGCCGCTAAGCTTCCGGCGCCCAATGGCATCGCGCCTAAGAGTTCTGCCCAATTCAAACTGATCGGCAAATCGATCAAACGCCTGGATACGCACCTGAAGGTGAACGGCACCGCAACGTTCGGCATTGATGCCAAGGTGCCCGGGATGCAGTACGCCGTGGTGGCGCGATGTCCGGTGTTCGGCGGCAAGGTAGCCAGCTTCGATGCCACCAAGGCCAAGGCCGTTCCGGGCGTAAAGCAAGTGGTTGAGATTTCACGCGGCGTGGCCGTTGTGGCGGACAACACGTGGAACGCCATGGAAGGCCGGCGCGCGCTTGAAATCAAGTGGGACGAAGGTCCGCTTGCCAACCTCGATAGCGCTGGCATCCGCAAGATGATGCAGGAGCAGGCGGAGAAACCTGGAGCGGTGGCGCGCAAGGAAGGCAACGGTTCGGCAGCGCTTAACGGCGCTGCCAGGAAACTGGAGGCTGTATACGAAGCAGCCTACATGTCCCATGCGCCCATGGAGCCGATGAACTGCACTGCGGATGTGCGCGCGGACGGCTGCGATGTCTGGGCTGCCACGCAGATCCAGACCGCGGCGCAGCAAACGGCGATGCAGATTACCAAGCTGCCGGCCGAGAAGGTTAATATTCACACGTTATTTCTAGGTGGCGGCTTCGGGCGCCGCGGGGGCGCCGATTTCATCGCCGAAGCGGTGGAGATCTCGAAGGCCGTCGGTACACCTGTTAAATTGACATGGTCGCGGGAAGACGACATGACCCACGACTTGTACCGCCCCGCCTCGTACACCCGTTTTGCGGGCAGCCTGGATGCCGACGGCTGGCCCGCGTGCTGGACAACCAGCATTGCGTGCCCATCCTTTGCGGGTATGCGCAACGGAATCGACTTCGCCGCGGTGCAGGGCATCGATGATATCGCGTACGCCATCCCACACATCCAGGTTGAATACAACAAGGCCGACCCCGGCATTCCGACCACTTTCTGGCGCTCGGTGGGATATTCGCAAAACACCTTCTTTACCGAGAGTTTTCTCGACGAATTGGCCGCAGCCGGTGGGAAAGACCCGCTGGAACTGCGCCGCCGGCTTCTGGCGAAGAACCCGCGCATGCTTGCGGTGGTCGAACTGGCAGCCGACAAGGCAGGCTGGGGAAAGCCGCTGCCGGCAGGCCATGGACGTGGCATCGCGGTCACCAACAACATCGGCAGCTTCAACGCCCAGGTGGCGGAGGTTTCGATCACGCAAGGCAAGCTGAAGGTTCACCGCATGGTGTGCGCCGTGGATTGCGGCCACGTGGTCAATCCAGCCATTGTGGAGGCGCAGATCCAGAGTGGCATCGTCTACGGGCTGAGCGCGGCGCTCAAGGGCGGCATCACCATTAAGAACGGCCGCGTCGAGCAGCAGAACTTCCATCAATTCGAAGTGCTGCGCATCGACGAGATGCCAGTGGTGGAAGTTCACATCGTGAAGAACGAAAATGCCCCGGGCGGCATCGGCGAGGCCAGCACGCCAACCACTGCCCCGGCGGTAGCGAACGCGATTTTCGCGATCACCGGCAAACGGCTGCGCCGATTACCGATTCGGCCTGAAGACCTGGCGTAACAGATCAGCGGGCGGGCCGACACGCCGCGCCTGCCCGCCCTACTGCTTCTCGAACGAGTTAAGTAATTGGTCAAAGTTGCGCTGGTTGGCGGCAACGGTCTTTGCCGGACCGGCGAACTTGATGAACACATTTCCCTCCGGACCTTCGATAATCGCGCCCAAGAGGCGATACCCTGACTCGACATTTGGCCTGTCGGCGAGCGGCCCGCCCATGCCGGAGTAGTCGCCGGATGTCTCGATGGTGGTCACCTGCAGACCATGTACCGCGCGCTTCTCGATCTGGGCCGGAGCAGGCTTGCCGGCTTGCGTGAACTGGCCCTTCCAGCGGTCCATGTTGGCTGCGACGCTGCCGCCCTGCCCTGTGCCGAAGAAATAGACTACGCACTCGCTGCTCCCCTTGTCGCCAGGCGCCGGCGTGACGACGTAAGTAGCTGCCCGCATGGGAGCCGAACCCTTGTTGGACCATCCTGAGGGTGCAGCCCATTTCAACCCCGCAACGGATTCGGCGTAGAGCGCCGCGGCCAGGCACAACGCTAGAATGCTGATGCGCATCTGTCCAGTGTATCGCTGGTGGCGCCGACAATTCTTGTTGTGAGGCAGACGCTTCCGCCAGGCGCTTCCGCATGCCAATTGCTTTGTGGCGCCGGCGATCTTGTCGCCGGCGATCGTTGCGGTTCCCGAGCAGCACGTGTTAGCTTTCTACCGAGTAGCTTCTCCTGGGGAGATCCGATTCATGAAAGCATTCCAGCCGCAAAGGCGTCCAGTTCTGGAAGTGGTTCGTGTCAGCCTCCCATGCCTTGTTGCACTTGCCATGCTGGCGTCCCTGAGCATGCTGCCGCGGCCCGCGACCGGCCAGCCGCAGGGAAAGAAAAAGTCGCCGCCTACCCAGGTGCGCACGATCACGATGGCCACTGGCCTTTGGCATCCTTGGAGCCTCGCATTTCTTCCCAACGGCGACATGCTGGTGACGGAGCGCAATGGCAAGCTACGCCTGGTGCGTGATGGGCGCCTCGATCAGGAGCCTCTCGCGGGCGTCCCGCCCGTGCACTCGGTGCGGCTTTCGGGGCTTATGGAGATCTTGCCGCACCCTCAGTTCGCCCAGAATCATTTCGTTTACCTCACGTACACCAAGGACGTGGCGAAAGACCTGGTGGCCACCACCCTGGCGCGTGGCCGCCTCGAGGGCCGCGAACTGGTCGACGTGAAAGACATCCTGGTTTGCGATCCGTGGGCGGGCGATGGCGGCTCGGGCTCGCGCCTCGCGTTTGGGCGGGACGGCATGCTCTACATGACCACCGGCGCCTCCAATGGCAACGCCGCTCAGGAGCCGGGCAGCCTGCGGGGCAAGGTTCTCCGCCTGCGCGACGATGGCGCGCCGGCACCCGGCAATCCGTTCGAAGGCCGCCCGGGTTACAAAGCCGAAATCTATACCATGGGCCACCGCAATTCCCTCGGTCTCGCGCTCAACCCGGTAACCGGGGATATGTGGAATAACGAGAATGGCCCTTACGGCGGCGATGAGATCAACATTCTTAAGCCGGGCGTTAACTACGGCTGGCCGAAGGTCAGTTTCGGGCGCGAATATTCGGGACCGAAAATTCCGAATTTCGGCGAAGGGATGACCGGGCCAATCGTATTCTGGGCGCCTTCCATCGCACCTTCCGGGATGGTCTTCTACACCGGCGATCGCTTCCCGGAATGGAAGAATAACGTCTTCGTGGGAGCGTTGTTGGGCGGCGCCGCGCAGGGCTACCCGCACCTCGAGCGCATCGTCTTTGATCAGAACTGGGATGAAATCGCGCGGCAATCTTTCCTCACCGAACTCCGGCAGCGCATTCGCGATGTCCGCCAGGGCCCGGACGGGCTGCTCTACGTGCTCACCGATGAGGAAAATGGAGCCCTGATTCGCCTGGAGCCGGCGCAGTAAGGCTACCGATCTAAGCTTCGGAGAGCACGGTTTCGCGGCAGAGCCGTCATCAAGGCTCGTAGAGCAGTGTTCACTGCTTCTCCAGTTTTGAAAAACCTTGCCACATCCGGATCTAGAAGCACTGGAACTCCGCTCGAAAGAATACGACGGGCGAACCGATTCGGTTTGGCCTTAGAGTAGTCGAAGCGGTATTCCGGCCGCAATTCATCCTTGTTGGTACCCTTGCGCTTACTAGGAGAGGTGTTCTTCATAATCCCTTTGCTCCCGCATGGTGGCCCGGCGCGCGCTGATGATCCGAATCAAGTCCTTGCGCCGCTCGGTGAAGGATACCACCAGAAGAGTGTGCTTCCGGCCGTGGCCAATGATGATCTCTCGCTGCTCATCCTCCGAGTGATCCTCGTCCGGAAAAATCTGCGCGAGCTTATCGGCGAAAACCAGCGTTGCTTCAGCAAAATCAATCCCGTGCTTTTTCAGGTTAGCCCGCGCCTTGCGTTCGTCCCACTCGAAAACGGGAGGCATAGCCCGATTCCTCCAGCATACGCCAAGGCACGGCGCTCACGTCCGTCAGCTATTCCCCCTCAAACACCACCACCGCGCGGCCGAAGTGAATCTCGTCGCCGGACTGGAGCTTGATACCGCGGCTGCTGCGATGGACCTGCTGGCTCAGGCCGTCGCGGACGATCCAAATACCGCAATCGTGGCTGCCCAGGGGATACCAGCGGTCGTTGAACAGGCGGTATTCGCCGGTCGTTTTCTCGAAGAGGATGTGCGCGTGTTCGCGGGAGACCGATCGGTTCACTTCGGTATCCTCGGTGAACGCCAGGTCGTTACGGCGGAGCAGGCCTTCGTCGCGGAAAACGTCCACTGAACGGCCAATATTAATCCGCGGCTTGTCGAGCCGGATCTCCGGGAAATTGGCTGTGCCTTCGCGCACTACGAGACGCGCGCCTGTCGCACCGGAGGCCGCCGGTTGGAGGAGCGCGGCTTCTACCGTGAGCCAGGGCTCATCCCGTTTGGGGAGCCCGGGCGTGACTTCGACGTCCACGCTCAGGTTCTCGGGAAAACGGCAGCCTGCGGCTGCCAGCGCGCGCCGTACTTCCTCTTCCAGGTACTTGCGGAAAAACGCACCGCCAAACACCGCGCAACGGCTCTCCTCCAGGCCCCGCATAGACACGCGCACGAGATCGTAGGGGAACACTTTTCGACCGCCCGACCGGTAGCTTTTCTGGCGAACCTGGTCGAGCACCGCGAGGCGAACTTCGGCCAGTTCCGGCGGCTCCTCAGGATTCGGCCGGCTCGCGAGGGGGGCCTCCAAAATTGTCCGCCCCCATTTTTCCAGGTAATCACTCAAGTTCATGGCAACAGCCCCAACTCTTTCGCCGCTTCCATCACACCACGCGCAATAGGCGCGGCCGCGCTCGCACCGTATCCGCCGTGCTCCACGAGTACCGCGAAGGCCAGGCGCTTCGAAGCGTCGCCATCATAAGGGGCGAAACCGGCGAACCAGGCATGCGGCAAGCCCGCATCGAGTTGCGCCGTTCCGGTCTTCCCGGCGAAATTGACCGGCGAACCCGCCATGGCGCCGCGGGCTGTACCTTCAGTCACTACCCGGCGCATCGCCCTGCCCAGGAAGGCAGCCTGGTCGGGCGTGATCACGGGCACCGGCGCATCGCCGCGGTCATTACCGCCGCCTGAAATCCAGCGCCCTTGAGGCATGCTGCCGCCCGCGGCAACGGTGGCCGCCACGCGCGCCATTTTGAAGGGCGAGAGCACCACGGGTCCCTGTCCATAAGCCGCGAACGGGAGCGCTTGGCGCAGTTCCCTCATCTCGCCGGTCGAGATGCCCAATTGCGCGGCCGTTTCCGCCAGGGCGTTCGAGCCCACATCGTACACGCCCAGTTGCGCGAAGTAGGCGTTGCAGGAAACCGCGATAGCGCGTTCCATGTCAAGGGTGCCGTGCGCGCGATCGCCGATATCGTCCTTGATGGCCCGCCTCCAACCCGGAATTACGATCCCGACCCGCCCGCCGGGCAATCGCTGGCAGCCGTAGATGCGATGCTCTAACGCCGTGTCCTTGCGCAGAGCTGCCATGGCGGTCACGAGCTTGAACGTGGAGCCTGGCGGATAGAGGCCATAGCGCGCGCGGTCCAATAGCTCGTCGGGTGTGGGCGGCGCCGCGCCGACGCCTGGCACCACAGGTGCGGGCGCGCTGACCATCGCCAGTACGTCACCCGTCCGCGCGTCCATCACGACCACTGCCCCCTTTTCCGCGTGGGCGGCGCTCAGTTGCTTGTTCAGGACCTGTTGGGCGCGCAGTTGCAAACGGACGTCCAGCGTGAGATGCACGTTGCGGTCTCGCGCCAGCACCCGCGCCATATCCGGATTGCCGGGCTCATGACGATAGCGCACCAGGCCAGCCAATTCGCTGTACTCGTAGCCCTGGAGGCGCGCGTTGGCATCATGCTCCACGAGCGATGAATTGGTGGCGTGAAAGTTTTCCCCGGTCCGCAAATCGCCGATTACGTGTAACATGGCCGCGCCAAAGGGATAGTGGCGCGAGTCGAATCGCGAGGTGGCGCGATCGAGATCCACGCCGAGCGCCTTGTAGCCCTCGCGGTGCCGCTCCAATTGGTTCCAATCGCTTGTGGCGACAGGGACGCCGTTCCGGTCGTAAATAGTACCGCGGGGAATCTCTCGTGCGATCGAATTCAGGCGCGGATTGTGCTGCGGGCGCTTGACGCCATCCTGCTCAAACGAGCGAGCGTCGCGCGCCAGGTATTCGTTATCGTTCACGACCTGGTAGCGCGCCGCTATGGCCAGCAGCGCCAGCCCGGCCGATGCCAGCACCACCTTAACCCAGCGCGTGGTGAGCAGTTCCGGTTGGTTTGGCAGGCGAAAACGCCTGCCAAACGAGGATGCCGAGACACCAGCCTCGGGAAGCGGATCCTTCGCATCGGCGGATATGGAAACCAGCAGCGCGAAGACCAGGAAATTGGCCAACATGGCCGTATTTCCGGAGCTGAGAAACGGCGACACCACCCCCGAAAGCGGTAGCACGCCGAGCACGCCCGAGCTGATCAGCAACATCTCGAAAGCGATCAAGCTGGCCAAACCCAGCGCCAGAAAATAGCCGTAGTGCGTAGCCGCGCGGCGCGCGGTTTCCAGCGCCCGGGCAATCAGAAATGCGAACAGGATGAATACCGCCGCTACGCCGGCGAAGCCCCATTCTTCGCCGATCGCCGGCAGTACGAGGTCCGTATTCCCTGCCGGGATTAATTCCGGATCGCCCCAGCCCGGCCCCGAGCCGTATGGGCCGCCCGTGGAAAATGCCCAGAGCGCGTGCGCCAGTTGATCTCCGCCGTGGACATCATTGTCCCAGGGCGCGAGCCACATGTTGATCCGGTCCACAACCGTGGCGGGCTTTCCCAGCCGGTAACCGATGGCCACCGATGCCACCATCAATACCACCCCTGCAACGGCCAGGCCGGGTCGGCCGCGCGCGGCCGCGAACATTGTCAGGAAAACGAAAAAGGTTACTAGCGCCGGGCCCAGGTCCTTTAATACAAAAAACAGCAACAGCGCCGCGGCCACGGCGCACAAGACGGGCACGACGTGTTCCCAGCGCGGCATGTCCACGCGGCGCCATAGCCCCTGAAAAATGCGCTTCTCGCGAAGGTCGCGCAACCTCTCCCAATTGCGTGTGAAATAGCCGGCCAGGAAGAGCACCAGAAGAATCTTGATGGCTTCCACCGGCTGGAATGGACCGAGGTTCACCTTCACATCGGAACCACCGGGACCGCGCCCGAACCGCAGCAGTAACCCGAACAGCAGAAGCGTGCCAAACAGCGGCGTGTAGCACCAGTCTGAGATACGGCGATAATCGAAGGGCTTAAGCGCGGCCGTTGCCAATAGAAGGCAGCCAAGAAAGACACCGATCGAGAATTTCTGAAATTCGAGCGTATCCCGCAGAGGATCGCGCAGACTGACCATCAGGCACAGACCGATACCGCTGAGAAGGTGAATCGCTGGAAGGTACGAGCGGTCGCCCTGAAAACGCGCAAGGCGCCACACCAGCGCCACCAGGTAAAAGCCGGCGAAATACAGAGCCGCCGCCTCGGTGAACTTCAGCTGAAATTCCCAAGGGGTGCGCACTACCATTAGCGGCTTGACTTGCGGGAACACGCGGCGCGGCATCTTGCGGGCCACGGCCCCGACGTTTTTCAGTGGCCGCGCCCCTTCGAGAAACGCAAACAATTCCGCCGCAAGTCCGTTCGAATCCCCAGTCCCTGATACCCGATCCCCGGATCCTGCCAGCAGGGGCGCCAGTTCGTCAGCACTTGAAACCGTATTCAGATTGACCGTGGCAGGCCGGGTATCCGCCCAGATCTGAGTCTTGGCCGCGAATACCAACCCCAGCCCAATAGCAACCAGCAGCGAGGCGCAAAGGAGCCAGGCGAGTTCGGCGCGTGCGCGGGTCCCGGTCTCGCCACGCCGGCCAACCGCGAGCACCGCCGGAGCCGCCCCCGATGCGGTCCAGCTTCTGGTTACCGCCATCGGACCGCCTTCCGCGCCTTCTTATTGACGGAGGACGGGCGGTGAATGCTGTTCACTTCCCGCAGGTGCGCATCGGCCTGATCGAACCGAAGAATATGCTGGTAGTGCCAACGCGCTTCCTGGGCATCCCGCTCGGCGGCATCCCAGTCGAAATTCTCAAATTCATCGAGGGCGCGCAGCCGGTAGGCATCGCCTTCCTGCTCGATTTCACGGGGCCCCAGATCCGCGTGCAGTCTGGCAGCCGTTTGGAATTCACTCATAGCCTGCTCGACGTTGGGACGGGAATAGACGTACAGGCGGGCCAGTGCCAGGTGCGGGGCTGGGTCAGCGGGCATTAGCATGGCAGCATTGGCAAACTGCTCGCGCGCATGTTCGCGCAACCGTGCCGTCGCCACATCCGTGTACTGACCGCCGCCGAGCCTCTCCAGCACCGCGTACCCCTCAGCCAGCGCCAGTTTGCCCCTCGTGTTGGCGTCCCCGGAGCCGAGCTCCACTGCGCGCGCCAGGCACACTTCAGCCTTCTGCCAGTCGAAATCGTGCAGCGAGGGATCGGAGCTGGTGCGATACTCCTCCAATACCTGGTTAGCGGTTTGCACGTAGAGCATCGGCAGCATCAGATCGGGTCCGCCCGCGGATGCCGGAGAGCTGTGGTTGGCCTGCAGCCATTGCCACGCATAGGTTCCGCCCATCCAAAGCACCATGCCCGTGGCGAACCACGCGACAGCGGTGCCGGCTGTCACACTGTGGCGGGCACGTTTCAATGTGCGTGTGGCTCTGCGCAAATACGCACGCGCCGCCTCAATAGTCGCATTCGGGCTCCACGAACTGCGCCGTTCCAATTCGGCCGCGGGCGTGCGATGCTCCAGAAAAGCCTGCAGGTCCCCTTGAAATTCACGGGCCGAGGCATAACGGCGCCGTGGGTCGGGCGCTAGGGCTTTCGTCACGATCGCTCGCAAGGCCTTGGGGCATGATGCCGGCAGAGAACGAGGCGGTCTGCCCGAGCGGATCAGATCCTCCAGCTTCTGGGTACTCTCGGCCTGGTATGGCGGCTTCCCTGCCAGCATTTCGTATAGGGTGGCGCCCACTGCCCACAAGTCCGACTGGTGATCCACTTCCGAATGCGCCAGCCGCTCCGGCGAGCAATAACCAGGGCTCCCGAATTGATGCGCGGTTGCGGCGCAGTCCGGCTGCAGCATTTTGGCGATGCCGAAGTCCAGCAGCCGCACTGTGTCGCTGTGGCCCAGGTGAATGTTGGAGGGCTTGATATCGCCGTGAACTACGGCGGTACTGGGGGAGTGGAATTTCACCAGCTGCTCGCAGATTTCCAGAGCGATGCTCGCGGCGCGATCCGGATCGATGACGCTTTCCGAGGCCAGGACTTCAGCCAGGTTCCGGCCTTCCACATATTGCATGGCCACGAAAAAGTAGCCATCGGCCTCGCCGAATTCATAAACTTCGATCACGCGCGGGTCGAGTTCGCGCAATTGCTGCTGGATGGCGGCGCCGCGGCGCTCCGCTTCGAGGATCAGCTTGGTGGCCGCATCTCCGTCAGGCGGGATGAGCTTTATCGCGACTCTGCGGTTCTCCACTGTATCCACGGCCAGGTAGACGTCAGTCATGCTCGAGCTGAGCCGGCGCAGGATTTCGTAACGTCCGATGCGTGATGGATCGCTCATTCCCTACCCTCTCGCCCGCAGCACGGCCCACACCAGCATGCCGAGCAGCAGGCCGCAAGCCAGATATGCCAAACGCCCCAGCACGCGGTAGCGCCGTCCCCTTGTATTCGAGGTGGGCTGCCGCAGGCGCGTGGTATTGGCGCGCGCCTTGAACTCAGGACCCGCGACAAACAGGGCCGTCGCGTTGTCCTTGCCGCCTGCGCTTCTGGCCGCAGTGACCAGTTCGCGCGCCACCCGCTCCGCGTCGCCGTCATATCGCGCGATGATCTCGCGCACCTGGGCCGCGGTCAGTTGATCCGTGAGTCCGTCGCTGCAGAGGAGGATCGCGGCATCGGAACGAAAGCGGCACTTGCGGATATCAATGAAACCTTCGTCTGCAGCGCTGTGCGGTTGAGAGCCGACATCGCGGAAGATGGTGTTGCGCCGCGAATCGCTCATGGCTTCCTCTTCGCTCAGCACACCAGCCTCTTCTTCTTCGCCCACGGGCGAATGGTCCGAGGTCAATTTGCGCATGGCGCCGCGCCACACCAGATAGAGTCGCGAATCACCCACATGGCCGATGGTCAGTTCGCCGTCTTCGAGAACCGCCAGCGTCAGCACACAGGCCATGCCCCGGCAAGCGGGTTCCTCCCGGGCCAGCTCGAAGATGCGATTATTGGCGCGAGTAATGGCGGCGCGGATATGGTCCTCCGCGGGGCAGCCCTTCGGCGCCGCCGCCGTGCCTTCGGGCGGTGCGCCGGGTGGAAACCCAGCGACAGGCTGGCTGCCTCCCCCACCCAGGCTTTCGCGGATCTCGCTCACCGCGATTTCGGCCGCCAGATCCCCGGCGGCGTGGCCCCCCACGCCATCCACCACCAGGAACGCGCCGCGACCCTCGTCTATCCAGTAGCGGTCCTCGTTGCGGGCGCGCACCAGCCCGCAATCGGTGGCGGCGCCCGCGTTCATTGTCCTTCCCTTCGGCCGCTGTGCGCCAAAACGAATACCACGGCGAATGCCAGGAACAGTATCACGAAATAGATATGCAGATTATAAAGCACGCGCACGGCGATCCGACTCTATTTGCGGGCTTGAAACGACAGCTTGAGCACCTCGGCAAGGCCGATTTCGGCCCTTTCCGGCAGAGTTTCTTCGCTCCCCCGCTTGAGCTTGCGGCCGTTCAGCCAGGTACCGTTCCTGCTCTTATCGACCAGTGTGAATCCGCCGCTCGACGGGTTGCGTCGCAGTTCCAGGTGTTCCCGGGAGACCTCTTCATGCGTGTACAATGGCAAATCGACCCACAAGTCCTCACCGCCGCGACCGATTCTGGTTGTGTTCTGCGTAACAAAATAGGTCTGTGAGCCCGACTCATCCTGGTATCGGATCTCCGCAAACACCTTATCCGAGAGCGCCCGAGTGGACTCCCGGTCGCGCGCGACGCGCAGCGCCGTGACTGCTGGCTGCCGCTCGATCAGCGTCGTCTTGGCGCCCCGGTAACCGGGCTGGGCCACATCGTTCAATTCCGAATGAATTTCTACATCGCCCGGCGGCACCGCTCCTTCCGAATCGGCGAACAGGGCGATCCACCAATCATCGCGCGCGATCCGGCAGGACTTTGCGCCGCCCCGGCGCGAGAAAGGGCTTTTACGGTTCCATTCGGCTACCTTCGCGTTGAGGACCTTCTTGGCATCCTCCTGGATCAAGGCTTCCACTGCCCGCAAACGGGCATGGTCGTCCGGGTGCAAATAGACGCTGAAGATGCAGGGCAGCAGGATACTGTATCCCATCTCCAGCCGCCCTAATTCCATATTTCGAATGAGTTCGTCGATGATAATCTGTCCGCTGATGCGGGCCGGCGCCCCGAGGGGACTCCGTCGGGCTTCTGAAGCTCCGCTTCTTGACATGGATCCGATTCCTGGTGGCGAGCGAAACATTCCAGTGGCGGCCCTCGCCAGCGCGGCCGTCACCCTCGGACGCGGAACGCAATAATAGACGGAGCGTGGACCTTCTGGTTTCGCATCGAACCCATGAAAAGCGCATTAAAATTCAATTGAGCCCGGCGGTGGGGCGGACGCCCTGGTCAGCGCGTGGCCCTCTGGGCGCGCGTGGCCGGTTTGGCTTGTGGCGCAGCCTACGGCGCCCAGAAGGGCGCGACATACGCATAAAACAGCGCCAGCGCGCCGATGGCCGATGTGAGAATGAGGCTGTGTTTCAGCGTGAAACGGAACAACATTGCTTCCTCTTGCCGCTTCATCTTGGTGACCGCAGCGGCCACCGCTACGCTCGTCAGGCTGATCATTTTCCCCATGACTCCCCCCGCCGAGTTCACCGAGGCCATGAGGGTCTGGTTCATACTCAGCTTTGTCGCGGTCACCACCTGAAGGGTCCCGAACAATGCGTTGGCCGAGGTGTCGCTGCCGGTCAGGAACACGCCGAGCCAACCCAGCCAGGCGCTGAAGAACGGGAAGGTAACACCCGTGGCTGCGAACGCCAGGCCGAGCGTGGCAGTGGCGCCGGAATAATTCATCACGTAGGCAATAGCCAACACCGATGCCAGCGTGAGTTCCGCCAGCATCAGTTGCCTGGCGGTTCGGCCAATCGTCCCCGCGAAACGCGCGGGGGCCATGCCCACGACGAATGAGCCGAGGAACGCCGCCAATAGCACGGCCGTTCCGGAAGCCGCCAGCCATGTAAATGTGAACACCGCCCCGTAGGCGGTGGGCCGGGCAACCACGGGAGGCACTCGCTGCACCATGTTGTGGAGGCCGGGCCACTGGAAAACGATGTTCTTACTGGCCAGCCATGCCGTAACGGGCGGGTATCCCCAAGCCAACACGCAGATCACAAGCAAAATATACGGCCCCCAAGCTAGGGCAACCTCCTGACCTGAGTGCGGCAACCCTCCGCGCACCCCTGGCGCAACATCGCGCGGTTTCCAGACATGAAACAACACCACCAGGGCGCCCATGGCCACCAGAGACGCGATGATGTCGGTCAGTTGTGGCCCGACGAAATTGGAAATGAGGAATTGCGTGGCGGCGAAGAAGATGCCGCAAACCGCTGCCGCCGGTAGAACGGCGCGCAGGGCCTTCCATCCCGACATGACCAGGATCAGATATGCCGGAATGAATAGCGAAACCGGAGCGCACATGCGGCCCACCCCAGCGCTCAGCCGGTCAACGGGAAGGCCAGTAGTAACCGCCAGCGTGGTGATCGGGATGGCGATGGAGCCAAATGCTACGGGCGCGGTGTTCGCAAGAAGACAAATGGCGGCGGCGTAGAACGGCGTGAACCCGAGGCCTGTGAGCATGGTGGCAGCAACCGCGACCGGCGTGGCAAAGCCGGCCGCGCCCTCGATGAACGCCCCAAACGCAAAGGCAATCAGCAGAACCTGGAGGCGGCGGTCGGCCGCCAGGTGGGCAATGGAATCCTTGATCACCTCAAACTTCCCGCTTTCCAGCGTGATGTTGTAGAGCAGCACGGCTGCGAACACCACCCATCCGATGGGCCACAGGCCGAAAGCCATGCCGTAGATGGTCGAGGAAAAGACCAGGTTGAGGGGCATGCCGTAGCCGAAAAGCGCCACCACGATGGCTGCGGCCAACCCGGCCAGAGCCGATTTCCAGGCAGGCAGGCGCCGGATGCCGATCAAGTAAAGCAGAACGAAAATCGGAACCGCAGCAACCAGCGTAGATAGCGGCAGGCTACTGCCAACGGGGGTGTAGTTCTGTTGCCACATAACAAATGTCCCCCGATTGTACAAGAGCGGTCAGCGATCAGCAATCAGCAGTGAGCTAAATCGTCCTGCAGCGTACCGCTGCAGGCTGAGTGCTGAGCGCCTTCTTATTTCCCGCTTTCGATACGCATGCCGTAGAAGCTGCGGTGAACAAAGAACAGCGCCACCACGAAGAAAATTGCGGCCAGCGTGCGGCTGAGCCCGGCGCCCTGCTGCCGCGTCAGCGAAACCGCCAGCGAAACCGCCAGCAGCCCGAACAGGGTCGTGAACTTGATGATCGGGTTCAGCGCCACGGAGCTGGTGTCTTTGAAGGGATCGCCTACCGTATCGCCCACGACCGTCGCCGCGTGCAGCTCGGTTCCCTTGGCGCGCAATTCGGTTTCGACCACCTTTTTGGCGTTATCCCAGGCGCCGCCGGCGTCGGCCATGAAGATGGCCTGGTAAAGGCCGAATAGCGCGATCGATATCAGATAGCCCACGAAAAAGAATGGCTCCACAAACGCGAACGCCAGCGTAATAAAGAACACGGTCAGGAAGATGTTCAGCATCCCTTTCTGGGCATACTGAGTGCAGATCTCCACGACCTTCTTCGAATCGGCCACCGACGCCTTCTCCACGCCCTCGAGCTTGATATGGCGCTTGATGAATTCGACCGCGCGATAGGCTCCGGTGGTAACCGCCTGAGCGCTCGCGCCCGTAAACCAGTAGATGACCCCGCCGCCTGCGATCAGGCCTAGCAGAAACGGCGCGTACATCAGTGAGAGCTTGTCGAGGTTGTTGGTCAGGCCGGATGTCAGGGCCACGATCGTGGAGAAGATCATGGTGGTCGCGCCCACCACGGCCGTGCCGATGAGCACCGGTTTCGAGGTAGCCTTGAACGTATTGCCCGCGCCATCGTTTTCTTCCAGGTTCTCCTTGGCGCGGTCGAACTCGGGCGAGAACCCGAAGCTCTTTTGAAGATCCTGCGTAATGCCGGGCAGCGTCTCGATCATGGAAAGCTCATAAATCGACTGCGCATTGTCCGTGACCGGTCCGTAGCTGTCTACGGCGATAGTGACCGGGCCCATGCCCAGGAAGCCGAAAGCTACCAGTCCAAAGGCAAAGACCGCGGGCGCCACCATGAGATTCCCTACCCCCGCCGTGCTGGTGGCGAAAGCGATAGCCATGAGTCCAAGCATGGTGAAACCCAGCCAAAAAGCGCTGAAGTTGCCTGCAACGAAGCCCGACAGGATGTTGAGCGAGGCGCCGCCTTCGCGCGAGCTGGTGACGATTTCGCGCACGTGCCGCGAGTGGGTAGACGTGAATACCTTCACGAACTCCGGGATAATTGCGCCCGCCAGAGTGCCGCAACTGATTACGATTGCCAGTTTCCACCACAGCGTATCGTCGCCGCTGAGCACCGGAATCATAGCGTAGCTGACGAGGAAGGTGAGCGCGATCGAGAGCAGTGAAGTTAGCCACACCAGGCTGGTGAGCGGCGCTTCAAAGTTCATTTTCTCCGCGTGGGCGAAGCGCGCCCTCGCCAGAGCGCCATTAATGAAGTATCCGAGGCCGCTCGAGATCACCATCATCACGCGCATGGAAAAGATCCAGACCAGGAGCTGCACCTGGACCATGGGGTCTTTCACCGCCAATACGATGAAAGTGATTAGCGCCACGCCCGTGACGCCATACGTTTCGAAACCATCGGCGGAGGGGCCCACCGAGTCGCCCGCATTGTCGCCGGTGCAGTCGGCGATCACGCCAGGGTTGCGCGCATCGTCTTCCTTGATCTTGAAGACGATCTTCATCAGGTCGCTTCCGATATCGGCAATCTTAGTGAAAATGCCGCCGGCCACGCGTAGTGCCGCGGCCCCCAGCGATTCTCCGATGGCGAAGCCGATGAAGCACGGACCGGCCAGCTCCCCGGGTACGAACAGCAGGATGAAGAGCATGATCAACAGCTCCACGCACACCAGCATCATGCCAATGCTCATGCCGGCCTGCAGCGGAATGTCGTAGCACGGAAATGCTTTGCCCTTCAACGCTGCGAACGCGGTGCGCGAGTTGGCGAACGTGTTGACGCGCATCCCGAACGCTGCAACCGCAAAACTGCCCGAGATGCCTATCACGCTGAAGAGCAGGATGATGGCTACGCGGTACGCCGCAAAGCCCTGCAGGAAGCCGAAGTAGAACACAATGATCACGGCGATGAACAGTTCCAGCAGCACCAGGAATTTGCCTTGCGTCGCCAGGTATGTCTTGCAGGTTTCGTAAATCAGCTCCGAGACCTCGCGCATGGATTTATGCACGGGCATATTGCGCAGGCGAACGAAAATCGTCAGGCCGAAAAGAAACCCCAGCGCGCTGACAACCAGGCCGGCCATGAGCAGCGAGCGCCCGCCGACGCCAAAGAAGGACGCGGTGTTCAAGTCCGGCACGGTGAGGTTGGCTTCGCCTCCTCCTTGCTCCTGCGCCATAAGCGGCAGCGCCAAGGCTGCAAGCGCGATAAGGCAAAGCAGAACCCGCGCCAGCGCCCGGCCGTAGCGCGCACGGGGGCTGTCCAAACATGCGTCCGTCATGGAAACCATCTTAAGAAGATCCTCCAGGTTCAGGTAGCCCTGCCCGTGTGTTCACGCACACGCCTCGGGGCCTGTCCGGGTCCCAAGGGCACCCTCGGTCAGGGCGTGGTTCGCACCGCGCGAAATTCACCTGAATGCAACAGTATAGAGGATTAACATTGCAGAAAACAAATGAGGGCGGATGCATTAAGGCTTTGCTGGGGTTGCCTTCCCATCGGCATCCGCCGCTCGCTTGCTGTCTTACAATAGGACCGCCGGACGATGCTCCACTCCTGTTCCGCTCTGCCAGCCATTGCCGCGCTGGTGGTCACGCCATTGTGGGGGCACCACTCTGCCGCCGCGGAGTACGACGCTTCCAAGCTCCTGGTCCTCACCGGGACAGTGACTAGAGTCGAGTGGACCAATCCCCATGTGTTTTTCAACCTGGATGTGAAAGACGCGAGCGGCAGGATCACCAACTGGCGTTTGGAGATGGCCAGCCCCAACGGACTGCTGCGTCAGCACTGGCTGCCGCACACCATGAAACCGGGCGATGTGGTCACCGTCGAAGCCTACGCCGCCAAAGACTATGATGCCGCCGCCAAAACGCATCGTGTGAAGGTTCCAGACGTGACAGGGCGCTCTCGCGGCCGCTGGCTATTCGCCGATTCCGGAGGCCCCAACGGCCCGCCGCAATAGGATCAAACGATTCGAGTGGTTAAGCAGGGCAACTGCTCGCTTGTGATAGATTGGTTTCCGCCGCAAATTTCTCGGAGGCCTTTCTATGCGATTCACTTGGTTTAATCTGATGCCGTGGCCCTACCTGCCGGACGACTTCCGCACGGCTAATCGCTCGGTATGGGTCGATATCGATTCGAGCCTGTTTGACCCCGTCAAAGCTCACGACGTCTATAACTCCTACATGGATTTGCTCGAGTACGCCTCCACTCTGGGCTACGACGGGATCGGCGTGAACGAACATCATCAGAACGCCTACGGGCTGATGCCTTCGCCCAACATCATCGCTGCCGGACTGGCGCGGCACACCAGTGACGCAGCGCTGGTCGTGCTCGGTGCCTCGATCGCCCTGTACAACCCGCCGCTGCGCGTCGCCGAGGAGTTCGCCATGCTGGATTGCATCTCGGGCGGACGGTTGGTAGCCGGCTTTCCCGTGGGTACCTCAATGGACACAAACTACTGTTACGGCACTATTCCCGGCCTGACACGCGACAAATACCGCGAGGCGCACGAACTCATCATCCGTGCGTGGCGCGAGCCCGAGCCGTTCGCCTTCAACGGGTACTACACCAAGCTGCGCTACGTGAACATCTGGCCACGGCCGATTCAGCAGCCCCGGCCGCCCGTGCACATTCCGGGTGGCGGTTCGGTGGAAACCTTCGATTTCTGCATCGACAACACGTACTCTTACTCCTACCTGAGCTTTGCTGGTTACAAGCGCGGCAAGCAGTTGATGGATTCCTATTGGCAACGAGTTGCCGAGCGCAACGCGCCTGACACCTCCCCCTACCGCGCCGGATTCGCCCAGTTCATCTGTGTAGCCGAAACCGACGCAGAGGCCGAGCGCCTGTACGCTAAGCACGTGGATTACTTTTATAACCGCTGCCTTCATATCTACCCTGGCTTTGCCGACGCGCCCGGATACCGCACGATCAAGACCATTCAGAAGGGAGTGCTCTCGCAGTATGCCCCCGGAAGCCTCTTCGAGCCGCATCCCTGGAAAGAGCTCGTGGATAGCGGACACGTCATCGCGGGTAGTCCCGAAACCGTGCGGCAGCGGATGGAAGAACTGATTAAAGGCCTGCATGTCGGCAACGTTTTCTGCCTCATGCAGATCGGCGACATGCCGAAAGACAAGTGCATGTATTCCACCAAGCTTTTCGCGGAACGAGTCATACCCAAGCTGCGCGACATGTTCGTGGAATACGCTCCCGATTACCTCGACGACGGCCGCTTCTGGTGCCATCCGATCGAAAACCGGGCCGCTCCCGGCAGCCTCCCGGCCGAAGCAGGACTCGGCGCGCTGGTGGGAGCGGAGGCCTGAGCCATGGAGCGGACAAGCGACCAAACAATGCAACTGAAGACTGTTTCGACCCGCCACGTGCCAGTGCGCTACTACGAAGGCGGAAGCGGAAAACCCCTGGTGTTCCTACATGGAGCAGGCCGCCTTGATGACGACCTCCCGTTCCTGAACGCGCTCGCCGAAAAATTCCACGTCTATGCGCCCCTCGTTCCAGGCTATGGCGATAGCGAGGAATGTCCCGAGCTGCGCGATATGCTGGATTTCACGTTGCATACCTGGGATGTGGTCGGCGCCTTGGGCGTGCAAGACCCTATCCTGGCCGGACTATCGATGGGGGGCATGATTGCCGCCGAGATGGCGGCCATCGCTCCCCACGATGTCTCGGGCCTGGCGCTGATCGCCCCGGCCGGCCTGTGGCTGGATGAGCATCCCATTCCGGATATCTTCGCCTTGATGCCTTACGAGCTGCCCCACTACCTCTTTTATGACGAGGAAGAGGGAAGACGTCGGATGACGCCCGACGGCGACCTGAGCGACCCCAAATTCCTTCAGGGCTTCCTGGTCCAAAACGCGCGTCAGCTCGGCGCTGCCAGCAAAATCCTGTTCCCCATTCCCGAGCGCGGCCTCGCCGGCCGGCTTTACCGGATCAAGGCCAAGACCATTCTGATCTGGGGAGCCTGCGACCGCTTGATCCCCGTCGCCTACGCGTACGCTTTTCAGCACGCCATCGCGAACTCTCGTCTCGTGGTCATCCCTGAAGCAGGCCACATGGCCCCGTTCGAAAAGACTGCCGACGTGGTGGGCGCGATCGCGGGGCTGCAGTAGAGCGGTCGGCTGCTAGCATTCAGCGGTCAGTAATCAGGCACGACCAAATCGACATTCAATTCGTATCCCGTTATAGTAGCCTTGAAGGGCTTGGGCCGATGTCATGATGGACGACAGCCGGCTTTGCGATCACGAAAACGGCCGCACGAGGAACGAAACTGATCCCGTCCTATTGATGCTCGGCGTCGGAAAGGAACTGTGGGAGGCCGAATCCGGGGATTTGTTATCGAAAGGGTCCGGTCGGAAACATCCGCCACCTGTCGGGAGATCCGTAACAATCGCGATGGCGGTTGTAAACAGCGCCCGCGAGCTGACCACTGACCGCTGATTGCCGAACGCGGACGGCTCTTGCTGCCAGCTCAGCCTGATAGCCCATACCTGACCGCTGACCGCCGTTAGCTTTGATACGATACTCCGTATCATGAGGGTTAGTCTGCTAGCCGTGCCGGTCATCTTATTCGCTGCCCGGTTTGCGCCGGCGCAGGTCGCCGCCTCGCTTTCCGGCCGGGTGGAGGACGCTACGGGTTCTCCGGTGCAAGGAGTCAAGGTGACTGTCCGGAATGCCGAGACCGGGGCCACGCGCACCGCACTCACCGACGATCAAGGCAACTACCGCGTGCTGGCCCTCGCCTTGGGACTGCACGAGGTCAAGGCCGAAAAAACCGGCTTTCGGGCCTCCGTTCGCATGGGCGTCAACCTGGCCGTTGGACAGGAGGCAGTGGTGAACATGCGCCTGGACGTCGGCCAAATTACGCAGGAAGTTACCGTCTCCGCGGACGCTCCCCTCGTGAACACCACGACGGCCCAGATCTCCGGCCTGGTGACCGAACAACAGGTTAAGGATCTGCCGCTCAATGGCCGCAGCTTCGATAATCTCATCACGCTAAACCCCGGCACTGTCAACTACAGCGCCATGAAAACCGCCCAAACCAGCACCAGCAATGGCAATACTTTTTCGGTTGCCGGCCGGCGGACGTCGGAGAACCTATTCCTGCTGAACGGCGTCGAGTACACCGGTTCCAGCCAGTTGGGCGTCACTCCGGGTGGTGCGAGCGGCCAATTGCTGGGAATCGACGCGATTCGCGAGTTCAACGTCCAGACTGATACGTATTCGGCCGAGTACGGCAAGCGCGCCGGCGCGCAAGTCACGGTAGTCACCCAGTCGGGGGGCAACGTGTTGCACGGATCCGTCTTTGAATTTCTGCGCAATAGTGCCTTGGATGCGCGCAACTTCTTCGACCAGGGTTCCGTGCCGCCCTTCCGTCGGAATCAATTCGGCGGGGCTCTCGGCGGTCCACTGAAGAAAGACAAGCTGTTCCTGTTTGGCAATTACGAAGGTTTTCGCCAGGCGCTTGCGGTCAGCAATGTGACCGTGGTCCCCGATCAGCAGGCCCGGCAGGGGCTGCTGCCCAACGGTTCCGGCGTCTATACCTCCGTCCCGAATTTGAATCCAAACATGCTGCCATACGCGCAGCTTTTTTGGCCGGCAGTTAATGGCCCGGAGTTAAAAGCCAACGGCCTGCCGACGGGGACCGCACTCTCATACAATCATCCCCGGCAATCCGTCCGCGAAGATTTTGGCACGTTACGCGGTGATTATGTGATGCGGCCCGAGGACTCCCTGTCGGTGTCCTACACCATCGATGACGGCGACAACCTGTTCCCGCTTGCGGACCCGCTCTTCGGCTCCAACGAGGTTTTGCGTGCCCAGGTGGGGAGTCTGCAGGAGACACACGTCTTCTCGCCTGAGCTTCTGAATACTTTCCGCGTCGGCTTCTCACGCGCGGCTTTCAACTACGACTCCTACCCGCTCGCATCCTTCCCCGCCAGTCTAGACTTTGTAACCGGCGCTGGGCCCGGCGGCATCTCAGTTGGCGCGGGCGGCGGCAACAGCCCCACGGGATCGGTAACCGCGGCCGGCCCCAACAATAACGCCCACGTGTGGAACCGCCGCAATCTTTTCACTTATGCCGACGACTTTCAAATCATCAAGGGTCGGCACCAGCTTAGTATCGGGGCGTGGTTCCAAAGGCTGCAGGACAACGAAGATACTGCCTCTCGCCAGTTGGGCACGAGCACCTTTAGCAGCCTGACGACTTTCCTGCAAGGTACCGCTAGCAATTTTTCAGTTGTGCTCAATCCGTCGGAACTCGGTTGGAGAAGCTTGTTCGGCGCCTGGTACATTCAGGACACCATCAAACTTCGGCCGAATTTGACCCTCGAAGGCGGCTTGCGCTACGAATTCACCACGGGGTGGAACGAAGTCGACGGTAGAGCCTCCAACTACCTAACGGATTCGAACGGAGTGCTCGAGACCAACACGGCGGTGGGCCATTCCGAGTTCACCAGGAACAATGCCACGCACCTTTTGGGGCCCAGGGCAGGCATAGCATGGGATCCGTTCGGCAACGGCAAGACTGCGATTCGCGCTGGATACGGCATGTACTACTCGCTGATCGACAGTTTGAATTTCCTGCTCAATGCGCTTCCTCCCTATAACGGCACTGCCGCGTACACCGGGAATCTGTTCTCGTTTTTGCCCCTGACGGCGGGCTCGCCATTTCCGCCGTCCTGCGGGCCCGGCATTCCCACAACCTCTTGCACGACCTACGCCCCTCAAGGCGTCCAGCCCGACGCCAAAACGCAGACGGTCCAGGAGTGGAAGTTTTCCGTCGAGCAGCAGCTCAACGCCAACACCGCGGTGCGCGTAGCTTATGTTGGTTCGTTCGGTTACCACGGTTTGCTCAATGTTGATCTCAATTCTATCCCTACTCAGGTGTGCGCTAACCCCAATGGCTGCGTCTCCGGCGGCACGCCCGGCACCACCAAGGGCAGCGTGCCCCAGGGCGCTCAGTACATTCCCGTGACCACGCGCCCCAATCAGTACCTTTCCGGCGGATTTTTCTGGTACACCGAGGGCAACAGCAGCTACAACGCGCTTCAGGTCGATGTAACGCGGCGCCTCAGCCAGGGCCTGCTCTTTCGGGCCAACTATACTTGGTCCAAAAATCTCGACTTCAATTCCGGCTTAACCGGTGCGCAGGCCACAAACCAGGCGCAAATGGTGCTTGATCGGAACGATCTGCGCCGCGATTGGGGACCTTCTGCGCTGAACATTGCCAATCAGGCAAGCTTCTCCGGCCACTATGAACTACCGTTCGGTAAGGGCAAATATTGGCTGCGCAACATCGGTGGGGCCGGCGGCAAGCTCCTCAGCGGGTGGCAGCTCAACGGAATCGCTACGATCCTAAGCGGGTTCCCGTTCACTCCCCAGGTTGGATCGAACCGCTCCGGGGATGGCGATACGCGCAATCCGGACCGGCCTTCGCTAAATCCCGCATTCAGGGGAAACGTCGTGTTGGGGAACCCGAACCAATGGTTCAACCCGAATGCTTTCATTCTCCCCACGCCGGGGACCTACGGCAATCTTGGCCGCGGCACATTTACGGGCCCGGGGCTGGCGGATGTCGATCTTTCCATATTCAAAGATACGAGTATCTCCGAGCGTGCCAATCTTGAATTCCGCTCCGAATTTTTCAACCTGTTTAACCGGCCCAATTTTGGCACGCCCACCGCGATCGTGTTCTCGGGTACTAACTATAGCGGTTCAGCCGGCCTGATCACGGCCACTACCACAACCTCGCGCCAGATCCAGTTCGGGCTGAAACTGATTTTCTAGCGAGCCTGTGTTTGCGTCGAAGCCGGTGTGGGCCTGAAGCAATGTGCAATCAAGGCATCATCCGCATCGAGGCACGCCCGTCTTAGCTGTTCGGCTTGTTGAGATACCGGAAGTTGAGCCGTCTTTCCTCGTACTGCTGCCCCTGCGGTTCGTACTGTTCCGTTCAAACAACGCAGGAGCATGCGTGTCCTCACCGTAACAGTAACCGTGCCGCCTGCTCGAATTGGCGCGCGTCGTGCGCAGTGACCCCGCGCGGTACAGTCTAGATCCGAAGCTTACCGGGAATCCGTCCCGCGTGGCCGGCACCGCAATGTGAGCGGCATCTGCAATGACATCTTCAATCCGCTGATGGGATCGACGAACCAGCTGTTTGCGCGGAACATGACGTTCGACGCCTTGTTTCCGGATCAAGGGCGCACCGAGCTGACGCGGAACCGCCATGGGGACCGGCTGGGGCTGTTGAAGCCGGACCCGCAGGTGATCAGCCGGAAACTCTTCACGCGCCAGCAGTCGAACGCGGCGCTCTGCAATGAGGGCTATGGGCTGCCCGGCTTTTCCAAAGAGGCGAACTGCGATTACAAGAAAGCTCCGTTCTTCAATGTGCTGGCTGCGTTCTGGATTCAGTTCATGACGCACGACTGGTTCTCGCATCTGGACGAGGGCCACTTTGACGCGGCCTACATGCCGGTGGGCTGCGCGTCGCAAAATGTGAACGGCGCAGAGCAGGCGCTGACGCCCGAC
>CAZKVF010000024.1:0-8312 GCA_964556085.1 uncultured Solibacteraceae bacterium | reverse complement strand
CTCGCACCCCACGATGACCGTTACCGGTGTCCACGATCCGGCTGAGAAATTGCCGGTGAACAGCACGCGGCACGCCGCCTGCGCAGATTGTCACAACGTGCACACAAATGCCGCGCAGACAGCAGTAGCATTGCCTCCAGCTGTACAAGCCGATATCGCGGGTGTGAACGGCTACGACACATCCGGCACGCTAACCCCCGCTGCCAACGAATACCAGATGTGTTTCAAGTGTCACGCCGACAGTACGAATAAGCCGACCACCAGCACGTATGGCCGCACTGCAGTCCGGTATCCGACCGGCCCCTTGCCAACCGGCGACGGGACGCTGCCACCCCCGCCGGCAGACCAATATAACTTGCGCCTGAAATTCATGAGCACCATTGGCCACAACGTCATGGGCAACAGCGTGGTCACGACCACTAACAGCAGTCTGTTGCCTTACATGTTGAATGCGAGCGGCACGAGCAATACCAGCCGGCCACTCACAACCACGACTCGCCTCTATTGCACCGATTGTCATAACGCCGATGACGCCCGATCGGCCGGGGGCATCGGCCCTAACGGACCCCACGGTTCCACCTATCCACACCTGTTGCAGTTTAACCTGTGTCAGAGCGGTACCGGCGGCGGTGGTGGTTGTAGTTCGTCAGGATTGCCGGCAGGAGGAGCGGGGTTGTGCAGTAAGTGCCACAACCTCTCTACAGTAAATAACGAACAGATCCATATTAGTGACCATCTAAACGGTGGTTGTACCACATGCCACGACCCCCACGGCGTAATCGGCGGAAACGTCGGAACCAATCGGGCGATGATGAATTTCGACACTGGTGTCGCCACGGCAGCTGCGAGTGGTTGGGGGTACTTCTATGTCTCTAACAGCTCGAAGGGTTGCTATACGAACTGCCACGGGAAGAACCACAACCCAGAAGCCTACCCCAACTAATGTGGAATTATGCCAGCTTCTTTCTTGTACTTGCCACCGCTCTAAGCGCCGAACAGTCCTCGGCGCCGTTGCAGTTCGAGCATCTCTACACTTTTGGCTCGAAGGCGGGTATCCATCCACCCAAGCTGGTGAATCGCAAGCTGGCGCGGGCAGCTCTGGGAGACGGCGATCACCCTTACGGCGTGGCACATCCCTCGGCAGTAACTACTGATCTCAAGCACAATGTATGGATCGCGGACCCGGTGACCGGGTCGGTGCATGTTTTCGGCCCGAATAAGGGCGCCTACCGCCAAATCCGGAAGGCGGGCGACGCGCCGCTGCAACAACCGTATGGACTTGTAACGGATACTGCCGGGCGCATCTACCTTACGGATATGGCCAGCGGCGGCATTTTCGTGTTTGACGAGGCCGGGGCGTACGACCGCGCGCTGTTCAAGAAGGGAGAGCATCCCTTACAGAACCCTACGGCTATCGCGCTCTCCGAGGACGGAAGAACGATTTACGTGCTGGATCCGCCGCGAAATGTGGTTGTAGCTTTAGACCGTGAAGGCGCTGTCAATCAGACGATTACGCTGCCGGAACAAAAGAGCGAGCCCTGCGCCATCTCGGTCATCAACAATCAGCTCTATGTTTTGGGCAGCCGACTGCACCGCGTTCACATCCTGAGCCCGGCAGGCCATCCACGAGGCGAGTTGCAGTGGGAGGGCGTGAGCATTCCGACCGCGTTCACGTATGATCCGGTGCAGCATCAGTTTCTGGTGGGCAACCCGCGACTCATGGCCGTACAGTCGTTCAATGAGGAAGGGGTGAACCTGGCGTCATTCGGTCAATTTGGGGATAAGGTGGACCAGATGGAGCGCATCGATTTTTTGTATGTGGATCCGCAAGGATTGGTATATGTGATCGACTCGCCCCAAGGGAAAGTGATCGTGTTCGGACCCAGCCAGCAACGGTAAAGGCCATTGGGCGGCCAGGGGTCGCGCGCGGACCAGGGGGTCCGCCCCACGTTTAAGCCCGAGCCACCACACCGTCAATATGCTTTGACGGTTAGCAACGCGAGATACAAAACGAGCACGGCAATAAGGAATACCAGCACGCCGCCGCTCAGGTAAATGCTCTCAAAGGTGTTATGGACGAGGCCTGCGAACCGATGGGTTCGATGATGAAATGCGCCGAGCATGGCGTCACCTCCTTCGCGAAGATTGGACTCTTCCCTTTTTATTGTACGCCCGAAATGTATAAAGGGTCTGAAGGTCGGGTTTTGGGCTGAGCCGCAACACAGCAGGATAGCGGCAGCCGCCAGGCGTAGTATGCGGCGCATCACTGGAGCAAGCCTTGATCCAGTTTGCCACGGGGTTAAGAGAGCCCAAAGAATGTGCACCGGCGGCACAGACCGCCGGCGCTACCAACAAGATTTAAAACAGGAGCTTCAGAGCTAGCTGGCCTATGCGCGGGGCGGTAATACTGGAGGCGCCGTTGTTGCTGTTGTCGGCCGTGATCTGGCCGAAGCCGGTGCCGGAGACGTTGGGGCCGTGCTGGACGCTGTTGGTGCCATTGTAATCGCCGGAAGCCAGTCCGGGGCCCAGGAAATTGGCGCGGTTGAACAGGTCGAAGAACTCGGCGCGGAACTGCAACTTCATGCGCTCACCGCGCAAGGGGATGTCCTTGGCAAGGCCACTATCATAGACAATCAAATCGGGCCCGCGCAACGATCCTTTGCCGACGTTTCCCCAGGAGCCTTGCGGCGGGAGTGTGAAAGCCGCGGGATTCAAGTAGTTCACACAGGGCGCCTTGCTGCCGCAGGCGTTGCCTCCGTAAGGATCAACGCCGCCGACGTAATAAGCGCGATCGTTGCCCAGGGCGGTGCCGGATTGATCCTTGCCTGCGACCACCGTTAGGGGGCCGCCAGATTGGGCCGTGAGCAGGCCCGTCAGCTGCCACCCGCCGATGGCATACCGCACGAAGCGCGAGGAGCGCGCCAAACGGGGCAACTGCCACACGAAGGAAGTGACCAGGCGGTGCTGATGGTCGAACTCCGACGGCCCGTAATCGAACTGGTGGCGTCCGGGCAGGTACCACGGAATGGGTGAGACGTAGGAGGAGCCGCCGGCAGCGTTAACGCCTACAGTGGTGGGGCTGGTCGCGAAGGGGACGTCATCCAGGGATTTTGCCCAAGTGTAATTCGCCAGAACTGTGAAACCCCTGGAGAATTGCTTCTGCCCCGTCAACTGGAGAGAGTTGTAATTGGAGTTGGCGTCCTGGGACCCAAGTGCAATGCTGCCGTACTGCGGGAATAAGCGGCGGCCGCTGGGATTGGCCAGGCTGCCGGAATAGACCGCCGGCGAGAGTTCGACGCTTTCCAGGAGATGCCGGGCCTGCAAGCCGACATAGGCGAGGCGGATCAGCCAATCCCCCTTGAGCTGCCGCTCGAGGGTGAGGTTATAATCCATGGAAACTGGGGCCTTATAGACTCCTCCGTTGGCCGTGTCGTAGGTCATCACCTGCACGGGAGGAGGAAACGGGGTACTCGCCGGAGGCGGATATGGGGCAGGGAAGGGGTTGACGATTCCTAAATAGGGGTTGCTGAACGGGCCTTTTGGCGCAGTGAGATTGACCTGGGTACTAAACGGAGTGACGTCCACGAAGCGGTTGTTGTAGATGCCGTTTTGCAGGGCATCGTAGAACAAGCCGAATCCGCCGCGGAGCGAAGTCTTGCCATCGCCAGTCAAGTCGTAAGCGAATCCGACCCGCGGGCTGAAGTTCTTGTAATTGGCAAGAAGCCCGTATTGGGGCACGCCGGGGTCGCCGGGGAACAGCAGTCCGGGGGGCGCATTCGGGAAGACCCTGGAAACCGTTCCGGCGGCATAGGCTTCGGGGCTGAATAATTCGACCCGCCCCTTGGTTTCCTTCCAGGGGAAGAAGGGATCGAGGCGCAGGCCGAGGTTGACTGTGAGGCGGCGCGATACGTGCCAATCGTCCTGTGCGAAGAGGCCGAATGCGTTCACGCGGTTGTCCTTGAATTCGCCGTTGCCCTGGAGGAAGGTGCGCATTTGGCCTAGCAGAAAGCTGGCCAAGGCATTGCCGTCGTAATCGGCAGTGAAAGTGAATTGGCCCGGCTGGTGGAATTGATTGCGAATGATGACCCAGGCTCGCGTAATATCCGCGCCGAAGGTCAGCGAATGAGAACCGTGGACCCACGTGGCTGTGTCGTTGATCCCGTACTGTGTACGGGCGAACGTGGCGGGATCGGTCTGGCTGATGCTGAAATAACCGGAAACATTGAGGCTCTCGATGATCTTGTCCCCTGGCGGCAGATACATATTCACGCCGAGGTCCCCCGGCCCGATACTGCCAGCGGCCGGTCCGCGGTTAGAGACTTCGCGCGCTACGCTAAGCCTGAAATCATTCAGCAGGGTGGGGCTGAAGGTGTGCGTCTCGCCCAGCATGAAGTTGTTCGAACCGATGGTGGTGAACGAACTGTTGTTCACCAGGTTGGTGAGATCGAGAAACGGCTTGTTGTAATAGCGGTCGAAGAAGTAACGGCCGCTGAGGCGGTCGCGGTCTGAAATGGCATGGTCCACGCGAACCACTGTCTCATCGAAGTTGGTGCTGGTAGGAACGGCGTAACGGACTAAGCCATTGCCTGGGCCGACAGGCAGGTACTTAGTAAGCGCCAGCGCGGCGGGATCGAAGCGACTGGCCGGAATCTGGTTATTGGCGTACGGTGTGTTGCCGCTGGTGGGATCGGTGATCGTGACGGCCTTGCCGAGCGGATTGTTCGGGTTGCTGGCGCTGAGGAGGGCGGAGAAATCGCCATTGAGATTGGCGGCCGTGGGGAAGTACGCGGTATTACCTCCAAGCGCGGTGTTGCGGAGACGGGTGCCCTGGTAGCCCACGAAGAAGAAGGTTTTTTCTTTTCCGTGATAGAGGCCGGGAATGGTGATGGGCCCGCCAAAAGTGCCTCCGAACTGGTTGCGCTTGAGTGGATCGGTATGGGCGGCAAAGAAGTCACGGGCATTAAAGACGGAATTGCGAACGAATTCGAACAGGTCGCCGTGGAATTGATTTTCGCCCGACTTCGTCACAATGTTGACCACGCCACCCGCATTGCCGCCGTAGCGCGCCGAATAGTTGCTGGTCTGGACGCTAAACTCCTGTACCGCGTCGGGGAAGGGAAAGGGCTGATTGACGTTGGTGTAGATGTCGGTGTTATTGGCGCCATCGAGCCGGAAGGCGGCCTGGTTCTGGCGCGATCCATTGGCGGAAATGGTAACTGCTACCGGGAACGTCTTGGTGCTGCCCTCATCCGCACTGGCCGGGGCGAGCACGGTGCCCGCGGTGATCAACGCGAGACTGGCGGCGTTCCGCCCGTTCAAAGGAAGTTCGACGATGCGCCGCCGGTCGACCACCTCGCTGAGAGTCGCGGTGCTGGTATCGACCTGCTGGACCGGCGCCTCGACGGTGATCGCCTGGTTGGCTGACTCCATGGTCACGGCGAAATTCACGGTTTCGGACTGGTCTGCCTGCAAAACCACACCCTTTCGTGTGGACGCTGCGAAGCCGGAAGCTTCCACGGTGACCGAGTAGTTGGAAGGACGCAGGGAAGGGAAGACGTAGTAGCCCTGAGCGCTGGTCGTGGTTTCCCGGCTTTGCGACGTACCTTCGTCCATAACGCGCACCGTGGCGCCGGGAACCAGGGCGCCCGACGGATCCGTAATGGTGCCCACGATCGTGCCGAGGCCTTGAGCGTGAGCGATTCCGACGAAATAGGGAGCGAGCGCAGCCAGCAACAGGGCGCTCGCCGCGGCCGGCAGCGAAAAACGGCGATGCGAAGTCATCAAGACCTCCACCAAGTAGCGATTTCTATTTGGAATGTAACGGGTCTCAATATCCCTGTCAATCCTGAACTGTTGAGACGAGTGTTTAGTGTGGCTAAAGGGTTGGGGTGCGAACGTTGGACCTGATAAATCCAGTCCCTGCCAGGCGAAAGCGCCTGGCCCACTATGGCAGGCGACAAAATCGCCTGCCCCACCCTTGAAACCGCCTTCAGAAGGACTTTTCTTTGGCGGTTTCGATCTGGGTATCGGGGATCCCGCGGACATGCCAGGCGGCGAAGCCGGTCACGTCCTTCAGGATCAACGCGGGCACGCCGGTCGCATGCTGCGCTTTGACGTTGTTGAACTCGGCGCGCGTGACACCGGTGAGTACGAAGGCCGGCCGCAAATCGTCTGTGAGGTAACCGATGTCGATGTTGTTCAGCTCGATCCCGTTGACGTGGCGCAGGAAAAAGCCGTAAACCGGCATCTCGCCGAAGCGATACGGTTCGGGATATTCGGTCTCGCTTTCCGGCGGCTGGATCGCGGCCTGCTCGCGCGTGCCGCCGCCCTGGTAGAGGATTCGGATGTTGTTCAGCTTGACATCCTCGATGTCGTGCCCGGGAATGCCCGTAATCAGGGAGGCGTAGCGCGGATCGGCGTTATACACGACCACATCGCTGATGTTCACGCGGCGCAGGCGGCCAATCGGCGTGCCCTCCGGCGACCTCATGCGCCGACCAAGGCGTAGGAAGATAGGCGAGTTGGTCACGTCGCGCATCGTGATATTGGAGATGCTGACGTCTTCGAGCGAACCGCCATCCACAGTTTCGAGAGCCAGGCCGCGCGAGTATTCGAAGACGCAGTTGGAGATGGTGATGTTCTTGAAGCCGCCGCTCGAGTCGGTGCCGAGCTTGATGCGGCCGGTCGGCCCGCCTCGATCGGGCGCGCCCGGCTTGCTGCGCTGAAAGGTGCCATCGAGCAGCGTGCCCATATCGTAACCACTGACGAAACTGTTGGTGATGGTGACATTGGCGGTGTCGCGGAAGAATCCCAGGCCGTAGGACGCCTTGAGGACGATGGCGTCATCCCACGGGGAATTGACGCTCACGTTGGAGATGCGGACATTGCGGCTGGCATCCACGTCGATGCCGTCGCGGTTGGTGTCGATGGTGATGTTGTCGATGGTCAGGTTATCGACCCCGGTGGCGAGGATGGCGAAGTGGCCGCAGAGGAGCATTTGAATGTCGCGGATGGTAATGTTGCGGCTGAGCTTGAGGGAGATGGCTTTGTTGCCGATTCGCTTGTCGGCTTCGCGCGTGAGCGCTTTGCCATCGATCAGGCCGGGGCCGGAGATGGAGGCGTTGTTCACGCCTTCGCCCCAAATCAGGCTGTTGCGCCAGTGGCTGTGGCCGAAATCCTGGTACCTTTCCCACTGGTTCGGCTCGGGGGCGTCGTAAGCCTCGGGGTCGGGGGAGGCCTCGATCACGGCGCCGGGATCGAGGTACAGGCCTACGTTGCTTTTCAGGTGGACGGAGCCGGAGAGATATCTACCGGCGGGGAAGTAGACTGTGCCGCCGCCGGCCGCTTCGGCGGCATCAATGGCACGGTTGATAGCGGCCGCTACATTGGTCTTGCCGCTCCCGTCAGCCCCATACAATTGGACGTTGAAGACGGGCGGCGCACCAGGGCCCGCAGCATATACGAGGATACCCAAGGCCAATCCACACAGTAATTTATACTTCATGATTTGATCCTTTACGTGAAAACTATTGCGCGGCAAGAAACAGTGGGCAGATGTGCCTCTCGAACAAGTTCCGCGTGACGTTGCGGGCAATCGGCTCTTCGCATTCGTCGAGCATCTTCAGATAACGCGACCCCATGGCCGCCGCCACCTTATAGCCGACGTGGAGCAACTGGCGCAAGTCGGGATTGTATTCCGGATTGGCCTGATCGTGGCGCAATGCGGCGGTGTACTGCGCGGAGGTCCATGACCGCACCTGCTCGGGCGCCGGCAAGCGCACTTCCTGAATATCGATCACTGCGGCATAAGGCGCGCAAAGGGCCTCTCGGTAGGCATAAGCTTTGGCGTAGATTTCCTTGGCCAGAGCCAGGCCGTCCGCACCGGCTTCTGCCAACCCGATCAATTCCTCGAGCCAGGTGGTGCCGGCGGTTTTGACGTGGACGCCGGCACCGGACTGGCACAGCAGCCGACGAATGGCTCCGTAGATGGAAAACTTGTCACTGCCGGAATGTACGCTGAGCTTGAGATTGCCGGGCAAATCGTATTGCTTCACCGCCAGAGCAATCACCTCGAGATCATCCGCGAATTCGCGTTCGAAGGCGGCCACGTCGCCCGCATAGTCAACGCCCTTATTAAAGCGCCCGGTAAATTTGGGGGCGATGGTTTGAATGGGAATGCGCTGATCGGCGATGGCCGCGAGAATCCCCAGCAGCTCGAGGGGCGTTTGCGGGGTGTCAGTTTCATCCATGGAAATTTCGGTGACGAAAGGGCGGCCGGCACGGCGCTCCGCGATGCACCGGTAGATGCGGCC
>CAZKVF010000023.1:0-5948 GCA_964556085.1 uncultured Solibacteraceae bacterium | reverse complement strand
CTCTATGTTGCGCCGGGAACTTGGGGTGGAGGGCTCGGGCGTGACCGGGGGAGGCGGATCAGGGGGCCGAGCGGCGCGACGCAGCGGCTGCACGTCGAACTCCTGGTAGCTCGAGTCGGATTTCAATGCGCCATCGATCTCGCGCACAAAAAATCCAGCGCGGGCGGGGCCGGATTGAGTGGGACGCAGAACCAACGTCACTTGCCAGGGCTGCGGGAAAAATGTATTAAAGATTTCAAGGTCGGACGGCGAGAGGAGAATATCGCTACGAGTATGCGAGAGAAACCATCCCACTGGCTTCAAGCCCTGTAGATCGAAGTCGGCCTCGGCGGTCTCGAGCAGGCGGGTCAGAGCGGCCCGGTCGCGCTCGGAAAGTTGCAGCGTGGGTCCCAAGGCGTACTCGCAAAGGATGGGGCGCCAGGTCAGGATGCGAATGCCGGCTTCGCGCTCGACACCGAATAGAACGCCGGCGACTTCGAGACCACCGCGGGCCAGCTTCTGCAAGCCATCGGCCGCGGCCGCGCGGATCTCGTCCATCACCTCCAGCGGGTATTCGATTGCGACCGAAACCCCCGGCGCGCTCCACGACCCGAATATGAATTCAGCGGTTTGTTCCGTCACTGGTGAGAGAAAAAACGGTGGGTGGTCCGGTCACTTTCACCGAGGTTGCGGTCGTGTCGTCGGAATCGGGTTGGTCCACTGCTTCATGCAGGTGGTAATAGAACGTGATGACTCCCATTACGATCGCGAGGGCGAGCACCGCGCTGAACCACCGCGCGCTGCGGGAGTTCCACGGTCGGGGCTCTTCCACCAGGCCGGCGGTGAAGCGAATCACGCACCAGGCCATCCCGAATCCGCACGCAAATTTGGTGTACCAGGGCATCAGATCCAGGTGTCCCTGACCGCCGATCTCGCTCCACAGCGTGAAGACAGTCAACATCGCGATCAAAAACTCAAAGCAGTACGCCAGGCGGAGCCAGGAAGGACCAGGCACGGGGGCGATGACCGGCGACGTAGTGGAAGTCTCAAGAGCCGCGCCGGGGGCAGCCTGTGGCAGCGTTTCGTCGGGCTTCGCTACTTCGAGTCCTTCATTCACCACCATAACTCAACGTATCATGTTCTTTCGCGCAAATTAAGCCGTAGATAAGATGACGCTAGAACACACGGATTTGAGTACGGACCGAGCCGCGCGGGCCAGCGCCGAAATACGGTCGGTGACTGTATAATCTCTGCTATGCCTGAGGATCGAGGCGGAGTGCCGCTGCCCTTGCCGGAATTCCTCCGGCAAGTCAAATTATCTGAGGAGCGGACTCCGGCGACAGAATCGATACGCAATGCTTCAGTCGGCTGGCAGATGATCGAAGATTATCGGCCGTTGGCGGAGAGTCTGGAATGGCAGCTCGCGTCTTTGCACTGGATGCAGGAAGGAGTGCTGCCTTTCGTCCAAAGCGGCGTACCATACCTGGTCAATAATGACGGCCTGCTGTCGGCGAACTCGGCCGCGTTGCTGTTCGCGAACTGCGTTGAAGCAGCGCCGCGCGACCGCCGTATTGTCGTAGTGGAGCTGGGCGCCGGAAGCGGCTTGTTCGCCCGATATTTCCTGGACGAGTTTCGGCTATTGTGCGAGCGGGACTCACGCGATTTTTACCAGCGGCTTTCCTATTACGTAACAGATCGCTCACCGCGAACGATAGAGCAATGGGAGGAGCGAGGGATCTTCGCGGAGCACCGAGGCCACGCGATTGCAAAGATCTGTGACGCCTGCCAAGTGCCGGAAATCGTCACGGAGCCCATTCAGGCCGTGTTCTGCAATTACCTCCTCGATAGTTTGCCGGCCGCTAAAGTGCGCAGGACGGAGCAGGGTTGGGAAGAGATGGCAATTCGCACCTGGATCGTGAACGATTCCAGTCTGCTGCGCAATTACACTGCGCTCACGTTCGACCAGATTCGCGAAGTGGTTGCGTCGGCCGATGGGGAGGCGAGAAATCAGTTGCTGCCGCTACTGCCGCTACTCGAGTTGGAAGTGGATTTCAAGCCGGCCGGACAGTCTGGTCCGCCCGGTCTGAATCAACTAAAATGCGAACCCGGTGGCGCTGCCTTCCTGTACAACTACCGTGCCATCGAATGCCTGGAATCGCTACTGGGTGTGTTGACGCCTGGCGGCTTTGTGCTGGTGAATGATTACCCTGCCGCGGATGACGAGGGTGGCCAGGTGACGGCGGCGTCGCAGCGATTTGGTCCAACGGCGGCGATAGGGTTGAATTTTCAGTTGCTCGAAGATCATTTCCGGCGGTGCAGCGCGACGGTGGTGAAACCGGAAGGGGACGATCACGGTAAGATCCGTGCGCGCCTTTTGCTGCGAGGCGACGTTCCTGGTACGCGCCGGACTTTTGAGGAACGATTTGGCGCGGAGAAGCGCGAAGAGGTCCAGGCGCCCTTTGAGCAAGCGCGCCAGGAAGCTGCCGCCGGACGGTGGCGCGAGGCGCTGGCGAGCTATCGCACGGCCATCGACCGCAATCCGCGTGACTGGCAGCTCATCGGTGAGGCCGCGGAGTTTGTTTCGACGCAATTGAAGGATCCCGCGACCGGGCTGGAGTTGGCCCGGGAAGCGGTGGCGCTCAATCCCTGGTACAGCCCGTCGCTGTGGAACGTGCTGGGCGAATGCCTGGCTGTGCTCGAGCGTCCGGTGGAAGCGCATGAATGCTATCTGCAAGCGAATCGTATTCACCCGAAAGATGCACAGACCAATCTCAAGCTGGCGCAATCCTGGTTGGCTCTGGGCGACCCGCAGCGGAGCCTAGAGGCGGTGGCGCGCGGGCTGGCGAACGATACCAGTGCTCTGTTCCGGCACACGCTGCTCGAACAACAGCAGCAAGCTATTGCGGCGCTGACTAAATGCTGGCACGCGGAGCGCGAGACGGCCGCCCGCAGGCAGGCGTAAGATTAGGAATCAAGCAGACTTCTGATGACCAGGAGGAGATATGGCGTTTGAAAAACTTATGTATCGGTCGGCAGGTGGAACGATCACCGGCAACCTGGCCGGCAAGCTCATCAATTTCTCGGCGCGACCCGGACGAGCGGGCGGTCAGCCGCCGCCAGGGGAATATGACATTCATCCGCCGGTGAACGATCCGGTTTATGGATGGGTCGCCTTGATGACGCCGTCGGGCAATCTGGGCAGTGACCTGAATAAACATAAGGTGTCGCCCTCATTCATGAAGGTGTCGCCCTCATTCTTGAAGGAGGCTCCTTCGGGGATGAAGGATGTGCCTGCATTGGGGTTTCAGAAAGTCGAGCCGGCCGCAAAGATTTGCTTCGCGCCGGCCATAAAGTATTGCTATTCACCCAAAACGAACGTGGCGGATGGCGGGAGGTTTGCGTCGGGTGTCAAGGGCACTCCAGGCACGGCCCGCACGGTCTTTGTTCTCAGCAGCCGGCCGATCCTGGGGCAGAACAGCCTGGTAGTCATGCTAGGGCATGCCGATCTTATGGACGCTTTGCAATCCGCAGGGGGAGCAACGGTTACGGTGTCGTAAAGCAGGCAACCGCTTACTGACGTGCGCGGCTCGGCAAAACACGGCTCGGCAAAACACGGCTCAGCAAAACTGTGTAGTCACCGGTCCATCGCAGGTAATCGAGGAGGCAGGCTTCTAAGCTACTAGGCGCGAGTGCGCGTGCGCGGCTCGCCAGCGCCTGCAAGTTCACGATCCGTTCCAGCCGCTCGTGCCGGCAGTGATTACGCTCCAACCAGGCGTCCACATGTGAGGCATCTGAGAGAGAGTGAGCTTCACAGAATTCCGCTGAGTGATGGAGCAACGTCGCAGCTTCGACTGCCTGGCCTTCGCGTCGCGCGGATTCGGAGGCCAACCACCATCCCAACGCGGCAGCGGATGCGCGCGCCAGCGCCTGCGGGTCGCGACGCAGTTCTTCTAGAACCAACGAGTCCGGTCCGCCGCCGGGATCGAGCTGCATCTCACCCGACCAACGCTTGAGCATCTCCCAATGGTCCGTTTCTTCCAGCGTCCAAGAAACGCGCTTGGGCTCTGGATTGGATTGCACGAAATCGCACATGGTCCGGAGCAGGAGCAAGGCGTCGTCGCGCTTCTGGTTCACAGCGCCTTGCGGAAGCCATCGCCGCAAGGCTTCCAGCTGGACCGCCGGCGCGTCTTGAACGGCCGCCAGCTCGAGGATGCGCGCATAGGATCGGTCGGGGTAGAACAGATCTTTGGCAATTTGCCCGAGCAGACCCGCTACGGCGGCATCCAAGATCCCGTCGGCCTGCGCGCGGACCAAGGTGGAGCGGATGTTCACCATCGCGTCCGAGCCAGTGCGGTAACCGTCCTCGGCGCTGCCATGTGCGACGGCGACCTCGTCATCGTCTTCGAGCAAGCCATCGCGGTAGGCTTCGAAGATCGCTCCTACGCCCGTCATGCCGAAGTCGGCCAGTTCAGCGGCGCGCAGCGCACCCATGCTGGCGCTGCCAAAGACGTGGATGCCGTGGCTCATGGCCCAAAGAATTTCTTTGTGCCAAACCGCCGGCACGTGTTCAAAGTAGCCATCGATGATGCCGATGGCGGAGGGCCATTGCAACGAAGCACGGTACACATCGCCCTGCGCCGCGGGAGGCAAACAAATCGCGTCTATTACTTCGGAGACTTCCCGCGGTGAGATAGTTGGGCCAACGAACAGGATAGCTTTCATGGCATTCTACACGGGCTGTTCCCGCATGCCCGGAATGACCACCCGCACCACCGGCAGGCCGAACTCCGGCCGCGTCAGATCCAACACGATCAGGCGCTGGAAGCCTGCCCTCTGAACACGGCCGATCTCCCAGTTCACGTCTTCTTCAAAGGAATCTGATTCGAAGGATGGGATGTCGGAATAACGTCGAGCTCCGGGCAGGGAAATCCGGGTGCGGAAATGGAGCAGGACTTCAGGATCTGTGTGGTGAATGTAATCGTGGCGCGGCATGTCGTCGCGCGCACCGGAAATCATGGTCAGCCGGCTTTGAGCGGCTTCGGTGAGCGCGCGCAACAGAGCGATGTGGCGAACCGGATGACAACCGGCGCCGCCCGCGGCATACAAGCGCCGAAGCGGATCTTCGCTGCGGTCCGCGATGGTGCAATAGAAGGCGGCCAAGCCGACCTCGCAGGTGATATCCCAAACAGCGACCGCGACGCCGGCGCGATCGTAGCGGCGCAGAAGGTCGCGGCAATCCGGATGGTCGATGGTGTCGAGCTGAATGCGGCGGGCTTCGCGGTCCTGATCAGAAAGCTGCGACCAAAGCGTGTCGCCGTGGCGTTCCACCACTTCGCAAATGCCGTGACTGGCGGCCTCCAGCAGGTGGTTGCCCGACGCCAGGCCAGTGGAGGAGACCGCAAAACTCGTCAGATCGAAGGAGTGGCTGCTGCAGTAGGCGGTGTGGACTAATTGATAGGGAAGCCAGACTTTGTCGCCTTGGAGCCAGTCGTCACCTTCGATCCACAGGATGGGTAGGTCCTCGTGGAATCGGCTGCCCGGCGCGCGGGTGAGTTTTTCGACATCCACTACAGAGTGGCTCGTCCGCATTTCGCTGTAGCTGGCAAACTTCAGCGGCAGCATGATGCGCTCGGCATGATACGCCTCGATCGACTCCATCACCGCCGAAGCTTTTGCGGCGTCGAGGTCGAGCCCCTTGCCTTGTGCCACGGCGAGGGATCGCGAGTTGGGACGGCACGCCATCACCACCGGGATGCCGATGATGTCGAGACCGGTGACGTTGGCAAGGCGTGTAATGCCCATTTGCGCGAGGAACGGTTGCACGCGAGTCAGCGTATCGCGGGGGGTGATCAGACGATGTGTGCCACGGGTATGGCCCTTTGCGGCCTGCACGGGGATGGAGCTTGCGGGCGTCAAACTACACCAGTTTAGACGAAAGAATACTTGAATGAAGGCATTT
This sequence comes from uncultured Solibacteraceae bacterium, assembly GCA_964556085.1. Classification (GTDB taxonomy): domain Bacteria; phylum Acidobacteriota; class Terriglobia; order Bryobacterales; family Bryobacteraceae; genus PSRJ01. Next base: position 10 of record CAZKVF010000023.1, on the reverse strand, counting down.
TCATCCGCAG
>CAZKVF010000022.1:0-4283 GCA_964556085.1 uncultured Solibacteraceae bacterium | reverse complement strand
GGCAAGCTCATCACCGAGTTTGACCGCGACGGCAGACACTACATCCTGACGTTTTATAAACGCTGGTGAGGACTGGGTACTGAGACGCCGCCCTTGATCGCGGCAATGAAATGCACTTCGCTTGCCGGCCCGACTGCCTCGATCAGGCCCATCGGAGTGACCTCGCCATCCACTGCCACGGAAATATTGGGACGCAACTTGCCCTCATCCAGCAACCGGTCGCTCATTCCGGGCCACGCCTGCTCGAGGTTTTCGATCACCTGCCGGACCGTGCCGCCCTCCACCTCGACGCTCGCTCTTCCGCCGGTGAGCGTGCGCAGCAGCGTCGGGATATAGACGGTGGGCAAACTCAGTCCCGTTGGCTCCAAATAGCCCGCATAATGGCTGGCGGATTCATGGGTAGCCGGTTCATGCGCACTCCGGCCGCGCGGTAAATCGCGTTGGCGATGGCGCCCGGCGGCGGCACGATATTGGCCTCCCCAACTCCGCGCGCGCCGAACGGATGGCCTGGGTTCGCCACTTCAACGATCGCCGTATCGATCATCGGTAAATCCAGTGCCGTTGGCATTCGGTAATCCAGCAGGCTGGAGTTCATCATCGAACCGGCGTCACTCATGAAATACTCTTCGTTGAGCGCCCATCCGATGCCCTGCACGCTACCACCCTGCATCTGTCCCTCGACGTAACTGGGATGAATGGCTTTCCCGGCGTCCTGCACCGACGTGAAACGCAGGATGGTCACCTTGCCGGTCTCCGGATCGACTTCGACATCCGCAATGCAGCCCGAGAACGACCCGCCCACGCCGCGCGGATTCACCGCGCCACGGCCTACCACCGGCCCGCCTGTTTGATCGAGCCGTCCCGCCAGTTCCTGAAACGTCATGGACTTGTCGCCCGAGCGAAACACGCCTCCCTCCACCACGACGGATGCCGCATCGGTCTCCCATATTTTCGCGGCACGTTCTTTCAACTGGCGCAAAATGTCTTGCGCTGCCTCGTAAGCGGCCCAGCCGGTCGCGAACGTCGTGCGGCTGCCGCCGGTTACAGCGGTGAAGCCCACAGAGTCCGTGTCCACTACGGTAGGACGCACGGCCTCGGCGGTAATTCCCAGAACCTCCGCGGCTTGCATGGCGACCGAGGTTCGCGTCCCGCCGATATCAGTGGAACCCTCAACAAGGTTCACCGTTCCGTCGGCGTTCACACTAATGGTGCAGCTTGAGGGCAGGCCAACGTTAAACCAGAAGCCGATGGCGACGCCTCTGCCGCGATGAGGCCCACCCAGTGGCGCCGAATAGTGCGGGTGGCTCTTTAAAGCTTCGATGACTTCTATACAACCGATGCGGCGATACTTCGGCCCGTCGGCGCGCCTGGTTCCTTCTTTGGCGGCATTCTTGAGGCGGAAATCGAGAGGGTCCATGCCCAGCTTTTCAGCGATCTCGTCTACGACAGACTCGGTGGCGAAGGCGGCATTGGTTGCCCCTGGAGCGCGGTACGCGGCAGTGCTCGGCTTGTTCACCACCACGTCGAATCCGTCGATGACTACGTTGGCAATACCGTAAGCGGCGAACACGCACATCGCGCCGGAAGCCACCATCGCGCCCGGATAGGCTCCGGCTTCGTAAGCCAGGTAGGCTTGGGCGGCGGTGATCCGTCCGTCCTTGCGCGCGCCGATCTTTACTTTGATGTAAGAGCCCGGCGTTGGCCCTGAGCCCTCGAAAACGTCCTTGCGGGACATCACGATCTTCACCGGCTTGCCGGTTTTCTTCGAGAGCAGCGCGGCCACGGGCTCCAGATAGACCGGGATCTTGCCGCCAAACCCGCCGCCGATTTCCATGGGCGTGACTTTGACGCGCGATACGGGAACGTCCAGAATGCAGGCCGTTACGTCGCGCACCACGAACGCTCCCTGCGTACTGCACCACACCAGGATGCGGCCATCGTTATTCCACAGTGCTGTGGCATTGTGCGGTTCGATGTAACCTTGGTGAACTGTCGCCGTGTTGAACTCTCGCTCGACGATCACGTCGGCTTGCGCAAAGCCGGCCTCGACATCGCCCATCGCATGCCGGAAGTGCTCGGAAACGTTGCTGACACGGCCGGTCTGTTCGCCAAATTCCTTGGTCTTAAGGCTGTCGTGGAGAATGGCCGCACCGTCCTGCATGGCTTCGGGCGCAGTCAGGACACACGGCAGAATCTCGTACTCCACCTCGATCAATCCGGCGGCTTCTTCGGCCACGTGAATGCTGGTGGCGGCAACAGCGGCGACGGCGTGTCCTTTGTAAAGCACCTTACCTTTTGCCAAGACGTTGCCGCGCGCATAGCTGAGCGGCGTGTCACCTTCGCCGAGGTCGACGATGCGGTCCGCGACCTGCGGGAAATCATCGGCCGTTACAACCGCCTTCACCCCGGGGAATTGCTCCGCCTTGCTGGTGTCGATGCGGCGAATGCGGGCGTGCGCATGCGGGCTGCGCAGGATGTGGCCGTAGAGCAATCCGGCGATCTGAAAATCGGCGCCAAAGAGCGCGCGGCCTGTCACTTTGTCCACGCCATCGTGCCGGATGGGGCGCGTGCCGATGACGCTATACTCCGGAGCTTTCATGCGTTCACCTCCTGCATTTCTTGCGCCGCCTGCTTCACTGCGCGGATGATCTTGTCATACCCCGTGCAGCGGCAAAGATTGTTAGCCAGCCACAAGCGAATCTCGTCCTCGCTGGGATTGGGCTGCTGATCGAGCAGCGCCTTCGCGGCCACCAGAAAGCCCGGCGTGCAAACGCCGCACTGCAGCGCGGCATTTTCCAGGAACGACCGTTGTAGCGGATGAAGCTCATTGCCTCTGGCCATGCCTTCGACGGTGGTGATCTGGCAACCCTGGGCCTCGACGCCCAGCACCAGGCACGAGGTCACGACGCGGCCGTCCAGGATGACCGTGCAGGCGCCGCAGTTGCCGTCGTTGCAGCCCTCCTTGGTGCCGGTCAGGCTGAGAATGTCACGCAGGCATTCAAGCAGGCTCTGGCGCGGCTCACACAGAAATTCCTGGGGCTCTCCGTTGATGGTGGTCTGGACGCGAACCTTGGCGTGCATGGTTAATTCCTCTCCCTGGCTCTGGCCACCGCCGCCTCGAGCGCGCGGCGCGTCAGAACCGCGCATAGATGGCTCCTGAAATCGGCCGTGCCGCGCATGTCCGTGATGGGCCTGGCGCTCTTGCGCGCGATCTCGGCGGCGGCGGCGATGCTGGCTTCATCCACTGGACTGCCAGCCAGCGATTCGCCCGCTTCGCGTACATAGAGCGGCGTCGGCGCAACCGCTGCCAGCGCCACACGCGCCGACCGGAACCGCCCGTTTTCCAGGATCACCTCGACACCCGCGCCGGCCACGGCAATATCCATCTCGTTGCGCGGAATGAAGCGCAGGTATCTTGCGCCGGAATGCGGCGCGGGCGGCGGCAGGTGCAGGGACACCAGCAACTCGCCCGGTTGAAGCACCGTTCGGCCCGGCGCCGTGCAAAAATCTTCCACGGCTACATCACGTGAACCACGCGGCCCTGCAACGCGGCAGGTGGCGCCGAGCGCGATCAGCAGCGGCACCGAATCGGCGCTGGGCGCGGCATTGCAAAGGTTGCCGCCGATGGATGCGCGTCCCTGAATCTGCGTACCGCCGATCAGGGACGCCACTTCGGCGAGTGATGGATAGGCGCGTGCAACTGCCTTGTCTCGGTATATGCGATAGCACGGCACAGCCGATCCCAAGGTCAGACCGCCGGCGGGATCGTAATGGATGGCATTCAATTCGGGGATGCGCTTGGCATCCACAACAAGGTCCGTTTCCTTGCGGCCGGCGCGGAGTTGCACCAGCAAGTCCGTGCCACCGGCCAGCAATCGCGCGCTCGGATGGGCTGTCAACAGCCCGACGGCTTCGGCCACAGACACAGGCGCGGCATAATCAAACCACTTCACAATGAGAGTCTCCCTTGGATGACCGGATCAGAGGCAAATTAACAGCGTATAACGAAATTGGTTTATGCGCCGTGACGTGGGGCGGACCCCCTGGTCCGCGGCCGACGCCCTCGTCGGCTTCCGTTTCTCCTGATAGAGCCGGACCAGGGTCCAACTAAGTGGCGAACCTCTGACTCACGTCCCTAATTTTTTCCTCAAGAGTTCATTCACGGCGGCAGGATTCGCCTGCCCGCGGGAGACTTTCATCACCTGGCCGACGAAGAAGCCAAGCACGGTGCTTTTCCCACCGCGATATTGTTCCACCTGCTTGGGGTTGGCGGCGATCACTTC
>CAZKVF010000021.1:0-5375 GCA_964556085.1 uncultured Solibacteraceae bacterium | reverse complement strand
CAGAACGGCCCGAGCGGCTGACCGGGATCCGAGTCTCTTCCGGATTCTTTCGCCTGCTCGGATGGCAGCCGCTGCTGGGCCGTACTTTCACGCTGAACGAAGAACTGCCAGGAAACGAGCGTGAGGTCATCTTGAGCTTCGGGACGTGGAAGAGCCGTTTTTCGGGCAGTTTCGGCGTCATTGGAACCACCGTGAAACTTTCCGGACGGCCGTTCACCATTGTCGGCGTGATGCCGCCCGGCTTGGAGCATGTCGGCGGCACTTACCATTCCCTGCCTCACGGCGACAACGTGGATGTCTGGTGGCCGCTCACCCTGGATCACGCGCATCCCGAGCGGCGCGGTTCTCACTTCTTGAATGGAATTGCGCGGCTGAAGCCCGGAGTATCTGTGCAACAAGCCGGTACCGACATGGCGATCATCGCGCGGCGCCTTGGGGAGCTTTACAAGAATGGCGATGCCGGAATCAAACTGGTGCCCTTGCGCCAGGAAATCGTCGGCAAGACGCAGCCGCTGTTACTGGTTCTGCTAGGCGCGGTGGGATTCGTCCTGCTGATCGCATGCGTGAACGTCGCCAATCTTCTGCTTGCACGTGCCGCCGTACGCGAGCGCGAAATCGCCATCCGCGCGGCGCTTGGCGCGGGCCGCATGCGGCTGGCGCGCCAGATGCTGACTGAATGCCTGGTGATTGCGGGTGTGGGCGGGGTGCTGGGCCTGCTGCTGGGTATTTGGGGCGTGGATGCGCTGGTTGCGCTCAGTGCCGGCAAGCTGCCGCGTGTACAGATGATCGGAGTGGATGCGCGCATGTTTGCCTTCACGCTGGCGGCAACCGTTCTGACGGCCCTGCTCTTCGGCTTGACTCCGGCGCTGCATGCGTCGAGAGCCAGCCTGTCGAATTCTCTGAAAGAGGGCGGGCGCGGCTCGACTACGGGACTTTCCAGCGGCCGCATTCGGAGTGTGCTGGTGATGGCCGAATTAGCCCTGGCGCTCGTGCTGCTCGCCGGTGGAGGCCTGCTGATGCGGACGTTCGTCAACCTCGAGCGTGTAAGTCCCGGCTTCGATCCTCACGACGTGATCACAATGAGCCTGGATTTGCCGGAGGCCCGGTATCCGAACGAAAAAAGCGCCATCACGTTCTACCGCCAACTGCTCGAGCGCCTCGAGCAACAACCCGGAGTGCGCGCCGCGGGCGTAACCTCCGACCTGCCCTGGACCGGGTATGACGAGAACACCGGCTTTGAGCTCGAAGGCCGCACCCAGGCTGAGAACGACAAGAATCACGCCCGCTATCATTTCGCCAGCCCGAACTACTTTCGAGCCGCCGGAATTCCGCTGATATCCGGCCGCTTCTTCTCTTATCGCGACGTCCACGATGCGCCTCCCGTGATGTTGATCAATCAAAGCCTGGCGCGCCTGTACTGGCCGAACCAGGATCCTGTCGGGAAGCGCATGAACACGTGGGACAGAAAAGCAACCATCATCGGAATTGTGGGCGACGTCAAGGATTCGCCGGCGGCGGCGGATGCCGAACCCTCGCTTTACTGGCCGCTGTTGCAGAACCTCTTTGGGGAGCTGCACCTGGCGATTCGTTCGGATTCCAATCCCGCGGCGCTCATGAGTACGGTGCGCCAGGAGCTGGCGGCCATGGATCGAGATTTGCCCATCGCCGATGTCCGGCTGATGGACAACATTGCCGCAGCCGCGGTCTCCGGTCCGCGCCTGGCCTTGCTGCTGGTCGGAATCTTCGCCGCCCTGGCACTGGTGCTGGCCACGGTCGGGATCTACGGAGTGATCTCGTATTCGGTGACCCAGCGCGTACACGAAATCGGCGTTCGCGTAGCTCTTGGCGCGCAGTTGGGCGACGTGCTGAGGCTCGTGGTGGGCCAGGGGATGAAGCTGGCCGCCGCAGGCGTAGCTGTGGGCCTGGTAGCGTCGCTGGCGCTCCATTCCGTCATGAAGAGCTTGCTCTACGGCGTCAGCGCGACCGATCCGCTTACGTTCGCCGCCGTCTCATTGGTCTTGATGATGATTGCGGCCGTTGCCTGCTACATTCCCGCGCGCCGCGCCACGCGAGTCGATCCCGTGGTCGCGCTCCGCTACGAATAATTCACGACCGATAAGTTGTGGGGCGGACCCCCCGGTCCGCGCGGGTCCCCCTAGCCCCGCATCTATGCCGACGAGGGCGTCGGCAGCGGGCGAGGGCGCCCGCCCCACTTTCGTAGGAATACTGCGGCTGCTTCTATGACGACCAAAAGGCCGCAGGTCCCCGCCAAAATCGGGCGTGGCCCGGCGCTACGAACCTCACTGGCGCTTCCACTGGCGGCCACCGTCCGAGCTGAACCATTTCTCGCCCGAACTGGTTGTGACCTTGATCAGGTTTGCATCCCCCGCGTCGATGTGTACGATCGTGCCGGTCAGTTTGGCACTTTCGTCAGAAACGGCGATCCGGTCCCAATGCGCGCCGGCGTCCGGCGAGTGGAACAGGGCGCCGTTCGTGCCTCCAGCCCACACATGAGCTCCCGCCGATGCTACCGCCCGGAAACTTATGTCATCACTGAGCGGCGCCACTTCCCACGTTTGGCCTGAGTCGAGCGAGCGCTCGACCACTCCATGCGCCTTTCCCGCGGTGGCTGGTGATGCGTCGATGCTCCAGAGAACATCGGGCCCGGAGACTCCGGATACGCTCCGCGCAGCGGCCACTCGCCCGCGGGCAACCATGCCCTGTGCGAACGCGTTGGCCTGGGGCCGGAGACCACGTTGGGCCTCGAATGCCGTTATATCTTTCTGAGCGCGTATAACATCCGCGGTCCCCAGTCGAAGCGGCTTGGGTTCGGACGGCGCCGGGAGTAAACTCTTGGCCTGCTCGGAGCCAGGGGCGCTCGTGCCGAGCTGTGGCATCACAATGGGCGGACTCTGTTCCTGCGCAACGGCCGGCGAGGGCGGAACTTGCAGAGCTTTCTTTAGATGCTCAACTTCCAACTTCGGGGTGGCCGCGAATTGAGTGGCCGGCTGCTGTGCCAATGGCGCTGGTGCAGCCCCCGCAGGAAGCGTAACGGCGTAGCTTGCCTTTTTAACCGCCGCGGGTTGAACTCGATACTGCAGCGCCACCGCAATCACGCAACACGCTACAGCGGCCGCGCCAACCCATCGCCATTCGAAAAACCAGTGCCGTTTCGTGGTCACGCTGACAACTGCAGGCTCCTGCGCCGGGCTCGCCAGCGCCAGAGAGTCCCGGCATTCCGCACACTGGGCCAAGTGAGCCGATACTGCCGCGCGCTCCCGATCGAGCAGCGTTTGCTCCGCGAATGCCGCTAGCAGATTGGCATCCGGGTGCGCTTGGTCAGCTAACTTTTGCTCCGCCAGCCTCGATCTCAGGATTTTGGGCAATTCTGCCATCTATTTATTGAACGTTCATCCCTTCTTTTCTTGCAGCCGGGCGCGAACATCCAGGGTAAGGTCGCGCACGTCGGCATCTAGCGCCTCCGCGGCAGCCCTCGCATCCATCCCACGCTCCCGCAGGCCGCGCACAATCCGCTTCCGCAAAGACGCTGTAATCTTCTCGACGCGGCGGCTGATCGTCGATTCATGCACACCCAGCATGCGAGCAATCTCAGCCAGCGTGCGCCCATCCAGATAATAGGATGCCAGGATCAGTCGCTCTTCAGCCGGGAGTTCAACCAGAGCCGCGTCGACGGCTGCCTCCAGCCGCGGGTCCGCTGGAACTTCGGCGCCTGTCTGATATTGCTGCTCCGCTTGTATCTTGTCATCGAAGCTCACCAGGCGGCGTTGGCTGCGATATCGATTGATGTAATCCTGCGCCAGCACGGTTCGCAGCCAGCCTTCGAGGGAACCTCGTCCTGTATACGACGTGAGCTTCGAGATGCGCTGCCCATCCGCACTCTGCCGCGTACCGAACAATTCCGTGTAGAGCGAATCCGCGAGTTCCCTCGCGGCGGATTCCTCTTTCGCGATGGCTCCTGCGGCATCGTACAGCTTCTGGCGGTACCGGTTCACGAAACATTCCCAAGCCGCCTCGCACCCCTTCGCGCACGCACGCGCCAGCGCCAGCTCCTCCACGCGCAAGCTTTGGTGCAACTGGGCAGCGTCATCAGAAGGCGCATCGGGGAGATACTGCCTGCCGACATCCTCCAGGATCGTCGCAAATTCGTCGAAACTCAGCCCGTACTTTTCCGCGCCAGAGAGGGAATAAAGGCCGGCAAAATACGGTGGGTGCCTTCGCACGTCCGCCGCCACATCCATGCGGGTTGCAGTCACTTGCCCAGCCTGCTTCATGCCGCTTTCCAGGGTCTGGCTCGAACACCAGTATGTGCCATTCGTGCCGCCCTCTTAAAATTTCGTGCAAGAAATCTGGCTGAGGGCGTTCTTTTGACGAGCAGTGAGCCGGAACAAGTTACTCCAAAGTTGCTCCCGGAGGATAAACATGGCGAAGACTGAGCACTTACTCGGCAAAACAGGCGCGGCGCTGGCTGTTGGGACGGCCGCAATCTTTCTCCTCACCGGCCACATCGCAGGCGGACAAGCCAAACCAGCTGGAGGCGGGTACAAGGTCCTCACCGGAACCACGCAGGACAATCTGACGATATTCCCGATTGTTACCGACTCCTCTCCCGACACCCACAGCCTTTTGACGCTGGACGAGGGGCTTCGTTCCGGCCAGGTGGTGGTCACTGAGGGGGGAGGATCAGTCGGACTCGTGCGCCCACGAGCCCAACGGCAGCCGGCTCCGTGGGAGGTACGGCGCCGCGGGGCCGAGGTCAACCGGCTGGTACTGATGAACAATTCGGACCGTCCGCTCATTCTGCTGGCCGGTGAGATCGTTACGGGTGGCAAGCAGGACCGAGTCGTTGGAAAAGATCGCATCGTACCGGCTCATAGCGAACCGGTCGACCTCGGCGTCTTCTGCGTGGAGCCGCACCGCTGGGTTGAAGTGTCCGCGCAATTTGGCGGCCTGGGCTTTTCCATGGCGCAGCCAAGCGTGCGCCTGAAGGCGATGGCCGATAAGGATCAACAGGGCGTTTGGAATGAGGTGGCCAAGTCCCGGGCAGCAGTCGCCCAGATGGTTCCCGCCCCGGAGGCCCGGGCGCTTGCCGGCACATCCTCATACGCCGTCACCATGGGCAACCGAGCCGTGCAGGAGCGCGTGGAAGCGGTGGCCGCACCCATTGAGCGGTCCTACGAAAAGTTGATGCGTGAGCTGCGGGCGCAAAATGCGGTTGGGGCCGTGGTCGCGGTGAACGGTGAGATTGTGTGGGTCGATGTTTTCGCCAGCGCCTCGCTCCTGGAAAAATACTGGCCAAAACTGATTCGATCTTACGCAGCCGAGGCGCTTGGCGCGCGCGGGCCGTGGATCAGACC
>CAZKVF010000020.1:0-9336 GCA_964556085.1 uncultured Solibacteraceae bacterium | reverse complement strand
CTGCATAGTGGGAACCGGGTTCTCGGAAACATAACCGGGGGTGGTCACGTCCGAGCCAAAACTGGTGTAGCCGTAATCCGAGGTCGGACCCGCCATAACCAAAGCGAGGCGGTTGGATCCCCCGGTCAACTGGGCCGGGCTGATGCCGTTGCCGGCGTTATCGCGAACCGTGAAAGTTACGGTCGGAGCGCTGCCGGCGACACCGTTGTCCACTTTTACTAAGGTGAAGTTGATGCCGGGAGCAGTGGCCGACTCGGTGGGATTGGTGTGGGCCCCCAGGATAGAGGCGTCGAATTCCAGTTCACCTTGCGGAATATGGCACATGGAGCATTGTTTGTCATCGACTTGAGGGCCGCCGGGATGGTTTTGGCCGGAGGCGAAATTCACATCGTCGTGGCACGCGCCGCAGGCAGCCCGGCTGGGCGTGGTCAGCCAGGCATTGGTCTGGGCGGCGCCGTTTTTGGGGTTATGGCAACTGCCGGCACAGTCGCGCGGATCCAGGGGATTTGATGGATACACGACCGTCGACCAGTCGTTTACCGAGTTTTGGAAACCGATGATCTGGTACGGCTTGCCTGCCTGCACACTGGGCAGACGAGCGCCCATGTGGATCTTGTGAATAAAGACCTTAAAGTCCACGGTGTTGCCGCTGTTGGGGTCGGCGGTTTGAGGCTGGTGGCAGATGATGCACAGTTCGACGCTCTTGCGTGAGCCGCCGTGGGCTGCCAGCGACTGGTGGCAGTTGTTGCAATCCGCGGTGCGCACGATGTCGCGCGGCGCGGGAGTGCCACCGGCGGGCACGAAATCGAATACAGCATCGTCATAGTTAGTGCCCAGATCAAATTCCGTAAGGTTCCGCGATCCGTAGACACCGGCGCGATGAGTCGCGGTCGCGTCGAATCCGGCAGGCGCCTTGGCTTTAAAGGTGTAAAGGTACTCGCCTTGAGTCACGGTCTGGAGCGTTCCGGTGGTCATCGATTCGCCAGCCGCCTGCGTAGCCGTCGCCCCACCCTGAGCCGCCGTCGCCATCCGCGAAATGTAAGAGACGTATTGCGTTTGGCCTTGCGGTATTGATGCGATGAGGAAGCTCACCGTGATGGGACCTGGCGTATTGACACCGGTTATATCCAGCGGTTGGGCAGGCTGTCCCGAGGGAGGCACGTCCGTCACCTTGAAGTCGACGCTGATCGTGCCATCCGCCGCGATCTTGGCCGAGACGATATTAATGTTTAAACCGGGCCGGACGAACTGGATCAGATGCGAGTCCGCGTAGTATGCCTTGTCATGGATTGTGAACCCGGTCTTCCGGGCCGCGCTCACCAGGGCCACCGACCCCGTGAGAGCCAACAACGCCAAGCCGTACCGGGTTGCCACGAAAACCGAAGAAGGTAGTCGCATGTGTTTCTCCGTTTTACTGCATCACCGGTAGTTGGCGCGCAGCTACCAGGCAAGATCGGGCTCATCCTTGCTTATGTTTGACCCCGAATCAATTCTCTGGGAGCGAGTACCGCAGCTACCGAGCAAAATCCGAGATGCATTCATCTGCCCAAAAGCGTATTAAATCCTTACAGATTCGAAAGCCTTTTATTATGTGAGTGTTGGAAAATCCAGCAAGAATCTGCCCTATCGATTTCCACAGCACGGTGGGTGAAAAGCCGGGGAAGGCGTGGGTTAGTTAGCGCAAAGCGCGGTGGCAGGCCTGCTTGAGGATGGTGTTACTGCGCCTGATTAGCCACCCGATACTTGTCGCGGCACTCCGGGGAGCAGAAGTGCACCACGCTGCCGTTCACGGTTCGGGTGAGGCTGGTTGCGGCAGGCACATAGGTGCCGCAGACAGGGTCTTTCTTCAGTTCGGCAACAGGCGTCGTATCCCGGCGCTGTCCGCCATTCACGTTTGGGGCGGGCTGTCCGAGGCCGCGCTGGCGCAGGACGGTGAAAACGGTTCGCAGGATCGCCCTGAGGAAGAACAGAATCAGGAGAGGGAAAAGCAGCCGGAGGACAAGAAAACGAATCATGCCAAGGGGGCGGCGTTCGAATCACCGCTCCTACATCTACAATAGCTCGATTATTTCTTGCCCTTCTTGGGCGGAACCGCAGCCGGATTCTTGTAACTGGTGTCGATGGTCGAGCCGAGCGAGGCCAGCATGGATTTGGCGGAATCGGCAAACGAACCATCCGGCTTTAATTGCAGGTATTTCTGGAAGGCATCCGCGGTGCCCGGCACGGGCGTTACTTTGCCATCGGCGCCCACGGTCGCTTTAGACAAGAGATACACGCCGTACTGATACTGGGCATCCGCATAGTTGGGGTCCTTTTCAATGGCGCTTTTGAAGGCCTCTCCAGCGGGCTCGTTCTGGCCGGCATTCACCAGTAGCGCGCCCAGATTGTAATAGTAACGTCCGGCATTGGGAGGGTCGAGCGTGGCTGCTTTCGTCAGCTCAGCCTGGGCTTCCGGAAATTTCTTGGCACGCGCCAATGCCAGGGCGTAGTTGTTGTGATACCCGGCGTCGTCCGGTTTCAGCTCGATGGCTTTGGCATAGGCGCCGAGGCCTTTCTGCATTTCCGCGTCGGCATCCGCGCCGCTCTTGGTCCCGGCGAAATTCGTTTCAGCTTCGGCCAACTGCGCCCAAACCACGTGCTGTTTGGGGTCCAGTTCGCTGGCCTTGGTGAACGAGGCCACAGCCTGGTCGTACTGTTTCGCTTGCGCGGCTGCGATGCCGGCGTTAAAGGCATCGTTCAGTTCTTTGTTTTTCTTCAGAGCTTCTTCGCGCTCTTTATTGGCCTTTTCCTGCGCAGCCTTCTCTTCCTTGGTCAAACCGCGCGTGGCATCTGCCGCAGCCTGAGCCTTCGCCTGGTCCTGGCCCTGCGCAGCCTGGCTAAGATCGATGGGCACATTGACCGGATCGCCCCCGCGCAGCGGCACACCCTGCGTCACCACCTGGTCCTTACCCCCGACGTCGATAGAGACGTTGTAGGTGCCGTAAGGCAAACCGGCATGAAAATAGTGGCCTTTTTTGTCGGTTTTCACCTGGTAATGGGCCTTGATATCGGTGCGGTCGATCTTCACCATTGCCCCCGGCAATGGTTTGCCGTCCGGGCCCTTGACGTCGCCTTGCATCGAGCCTTGCTGCGCCAGCGCGGTGAACGCGAACATAGCGAGACTGGTAGCCGCCAAGGCCAGGTTCCGCAGCTTCATAAAACCCTCCAAAAGATTATCTTGTCTTAAAGCAGAGTATAACGCAGCGCAACAGGGACCGGGGATCAGGATTGGGAACGGTCCGGGGCCGCAGACACGGAGTGGGTTAATGAGTTATGAACCAGACTGAACCCAGCCCCTGATCCCCACGACACCTACTCCTCGAACAGTCCGATCTGCTCCTTTGGTACGGCTCTGGGCTTACGCTTCTTCAGGGGGCTGCCCACAACACCCAGAACCTGCACGGCGCGCAACGCCATACGGGGGATGAACACTCGCTGGATGTTGCCGAAAGGGTCCGGGGGAATTACGGTAAACCCATACATATCAATCTGGAGCAGGTTATTGGGCATAACACCTTCCATCACCTCGCCGTCACGATACTCGAAAGTAACCCACAAGCCCTCCATCTTGGGGCGGTTCTGGAACAGCTGGCGCCCCGGCTCGACCATGCCTTCCAGATCGCGGACGAACGCCACCAGCTTGATTTCCGGGTAGGGGATGACGCTCACGTTACCCTGCGCGGTAAGTAGCTCAACGCCCGTAATCTGAAGATAAGAAACCGGGTTAACATAGCCAGCCAGGGATTCCTTCTCGAATCGCCGGATGACGGCTTTCTTGGTGGTGGAAGCCGGCAAGGCTACCTCGCGGCCGCAGAGACAGGTGGTGCTGCTTTCCAAATCAATTGGTTAGCCCGAAACATAACGGTAACATGTTGTTGTTAATAAAACGGCCCTTATTGTATCATTGGCTCGTGGCAGCCGCGGTCACACCCCCCAAAACGAATTTGGGCGATCACATACGCTCCTTTCTGAACTTCTGCCGGACGGAGAAAGGTCTGGCGGAGAACACGCTGAAGGCCTATGCCGCTGATCTGGAAAGGTTTGATTCATTCGAAAAGAATCGCTCCACGGCTGCTTCGACGGAGGATTTACGAGCGTATATCGATGGGCTGCATCGGTCCGGGCTGGGAAACCGGTCTATTGCACGCCACTTGACGACGGTCCGCAATTTTTTGTCTTACCTGGTACGCGAGGGGGTGCTCGAGGCCGATCCGGCGGAACACCTGCGTCCGCCCAAGCAGTGGCAGACTTTGCCTAAGTTCCTGAATCGAGAGGAAATCGGTAAGCTCCTGGAGGCCCCGGACGCGTCCCGCCCAACGGGTCTTCGCGACCGTGCCATGCTGCAATTGTTGTATGCCAGCGGCCTCCGGGTATCCGAATTGTGCCGGCTGGGGATGGGTGACCTGAACCTGGAAATGGGCATCGTGCGCACCACCGGTAAAGGGAACAAGCAGCGGCTGGTGCCAGTTGGAAAGGAGGCCCTTCGGGCCTTGGCGGACTACTTGCGGGCGGGGCGGGCTACCCTCTTGAAGGGCCGCGCCAGCCGGTATTTCTTTGTCACTGCACGTGGCGGGTGCCTGACGCGGCAGGCTTTCTGGAAACTCGTGGCCGGGTATGGCCGAACGGTCGGCCTATTTCGAGGAATCACGCCGCACGTGCTGCGTCACAGCTTCGCCACGCACTTGCTCGAGGGGGGAGCCGATTTGCGCAGTGTACAGGTGATGCTGGGCCACGCTGATATTGCAACAACGCAGATTTATACCCATGTGGTACGTTCCAGACTACGGGAGACGATCGAAAAGCACCATCCCCGCGCATAACCGGATTTGGCCGGTCGCGCTTGGGAGCGGGCCGCCCGGCACGGGGCGGCGCTGTAGAGGCTTGGAATGAGCGACTACATTTTCATGCTCGAAAGCCACCTGAGCACGGATCAAAGCCGCGCGGTAGAGGTGGTTCAAGCCGCGGCAGCGCAGGCCAATGTCAATGTGTTTTTGACCGGCGGCGCCATGCGCGACATGCTCGCCGGATTCCGCATTCGCGATCTGGACTTCGTTGTCGAGGGCAACCCTGCTAAAGTCACCAAGGCCGTCTCCGAGTCGGTTGGCGCGCGCGTCGTTTCCGAGGACGAGCAGAGGAAGGCCGTGGAACTGGTGCTTCCCTCCGGGGTGACCCTGCAAATTGGCATGGCGTCCCACGCGAAATATTCCCGGACCGGAGCGAAACCGCAAATCACTGCCTCGACGATCCAGGAGGATTTGCGGGGGAGAGATTTTACTTGCAACGCCATTGCTCTCTCGCTCAATCGGGCTTCCCGCGGCCTCCTGCTGGACCCCATGAACGGGCTGGCTGATATCGAGAGACGCGAATTGCGCCTCACCAGCCCCTACGGTTTGTACGACGATCCGTCACGCCTGCTGCGCCTTCAGCGTTTCCGAGTGAGGCTGGGATTCACCATTGAAGAACGGACGCAGATGCAGGTGGCTAACGCCCGGGAAGCCGAGGTGGAAAAACTGATTTCCCCGCGTGTACTGGGCGAGGAGCTGAAGAATATCGCGCTTGAGGATAACCCCGCTGAAATCCTCCGGGCACTAGACGAAGCGGGTCTGCTGGTCTTGTTTTCCCCGGCACTGACCGGTCCAAAACTGAACTGGCAAGGACTATCCAAGCTGGAGAAGCTGGTGCGTTTGACCCCGGATGAGCCCCGCTTCCGGAACGCCAGGCTGGGAACGTTTCTTTACGCGTTTACCGAGAAGCTGGGCGCCCGCGAGAAGCAAGCGGTTATGAAATCGACCGAACTGCCAAAGGCGGAACTGGACCGTTTGAACAAGCTCGACGCGGCCTCGCGGAAACTGGAGCAGTCGCTGCGCTCGGCCCGCATCCGTAAAGCATCCCAAGTATATTTTTTGCTTAGCAGAGCCCGGCCGGATGAGATCCTATTTCTGCTGTATCATTCGGCTTACAAGCCGGTCCAGGAACGCATCCGCAACTATTTCCAGAAATACCTTCCCACTATTCAGGAATTTCCACCGGAGGAGTGGGCTGCAGCGGAAAGCAAGGCCGGACCGCGCCGGAATGTGGAAAAGATCCGGGAAGAAATTATCACCAACCTGCTCGACCGGCGCCCAAGGCCGGCCGCACCCCCTCCCAACCCGCCAATGAGCCCGCCTCCACCCGTAATCGAAGCGACCGCGATTCGCCGCGTCCGCTGATGTCTTGAGAGATCGAAGGGGGCACTCAGCATGGAGAAGCCTTTCTTCGGTTCACCGCGGCATTTTCCTGAAGCGGTTCTATACGTCCTGTCAGCCGAGCGGCGATCCAGACAGGCGCCAGTGTTGGGGGGATTTTGTAACCAAAGCCGCCGCGCATACCGCTACCATAAAATCGTGCCACGCTACGCCGCGATCGACATAGGCAGCAACTCCATACGGATGGAGGCGGCGGAGATGAAGCCGGGCCAGCCGACCCGGATCCTAGCCTCGGATCGCGAGGTTACGCGGCTCGGGGAAAGCGTGTTCCGCAACGGCTCCGTCAGCGAGGAAGCCATGCAAGCCACCTGCACAGTGCTGACCCGGATGGCTGACCTATATCGAAGGCTCGAGGTCGCCGGCGTGCGCGTGGTGGCCACGAGCGCGATCCGCGATGCCCGCAATCAGAAACAGTTTGTGGAACGCGCATCGCTCGCCGCGGGAGCGCCTGTGGAAATCATATCCGGCCGGGAAGAGGCGCGGCTCATTTTTCTGGGCGTGGAGAGCACTTGGCCTCAGAACGGGCGAAACGTGCTCATAATAGACATTGGCGGCGGCAGCGCCGAGATTATCGCCGCCGAAAACGGACAGCTTTTCGAATCGTTCTCCAAACCGGTAGGGGCGGTGCGGCTCAAGGAGAATTTCCTCCGGATGGATCCTCCGGCGCCCCAACAATTGCATCAGATGCACGAATACGTCCGGCAGAAGTTTTGTGGGGCGGTGCAGCGTCTCGGGCAAGGAAAATGGGACCGTGCGGTAGCGACTTCGGCGACGGCAGCCGCGGTGGTGAGCGCCATTGCGCGAGTGCCTCGGTCGCAACGCGAAACCGTGGACCGCTTGCGGGTCTCGACTCCGCAGGTGCGGAAGCTCTACGAAAAACTGGCCGATTCCAGTCTTGCGACGCGGCGCCGGGTGACAGGCATCGGCCCACGACGCGCCGAAATCATCGTTCCGGGCACGGCGGTTCTGCTCGAGTTCCTGCAGGGGTTCCATCTGCCCGGCGTTTACTACTCACGCGCCGGAGTGCGCGACGGCATCATCGCGGATCTCGCCGCACGCAACGTGGGGGCGGAGTTGTCGCGCCTGAGCCGCGATCAGCGGCGCGAAGTGGAAAGCATGGGCCGCCGTTATGGCGTGGCGCTGGATCACGCCCGTAAGGTGGCGGATATCGCCAACCTGCTGTTCACCGCGCTCGAACCGCTTCACGAACTGCCTCCCGGAACGGGAAAACTCTTGGAGGCCGCGGCTCATCTTCACGACGTCGGCCATTTCGTCAGCGACATCAGCCACCACAAGCATTCCTGGTACGTAGTTGCGAACTCGGATCTGGCCGGTTTCACGGAGCGCGAGCGAATGCTGATTGCGGCTCTGTGCCGGTATCATCGAAGATCTCTACCCAGCCCGGAACACTCCGCTTACCAGTCACTGAGCGCCGAGGAGAGGCGGACGATGATGCTGCTATTTCCCATCCTGCGCCTGGCCGACAACCTTGACCGCAGCCACGATCAGCGCATCCGCGGCGTGGCGTGCCGGATCCGGAACGGTCAGGTGTGGCTGGAGGTACGTGCCCAGGGTGATATCGACCTGGAACAATGGGCCGCCGAACGGGCAGCCACCGCCTTCGAACAGGTCTATCAGCGCTCGATTGCTGTAACCCAGGTGCGTGAATGACCATCGAAGAACACGCGCGGATTCAAACCGGAGTGCTGCTGCGGCGGCTTACGATTCAAGTGAACCGGGCCGCCAAATCGTGCGACGAGGAGGCGGTACACGACTTGCGAGTATCCATCCGGCGGCTGAACCGTTGCTTGCGGGTCTTTTCGGAGTTCTACGCCGATGGCTCGGTGAAGAAGATCCGGCGCCGCCTGAAAACACTGATGGAGGCGGCCGGTTCGGTTCGCGATATGGACATCGCCATGGAATTCCTGGACGAGATGGGAATCGGGAAACGCTCTCCCCTGGTTCACCGGCTGGCGGAATCGCGGCGGGACGCACGGCGGGCACTGGAGAGCGAGGTAGGCACATGGAAGGAGCACGGTTTTTCCAAAAAATGGAGGACCACGCTCGGCCTGAACGGGGCAAAGAAGACATGACGCCGCGCAGCATGAATAAACCGTTCCAGATCGAATGGGCCGCCGGCGCGGAGGCGGCCGAGAACGCGCGCACGCGTCTGCCGAAATTGATTACCGCCTATTTTGCGGAGGGACGCAAACTGCTCGGAAGCAATCCAGCGCCGGCCGCACTGCACGCGCTTCGCCTGGCCACGAAGAAGGTCCGCTATACGCTGGAACTCTTCAAATCGTGCTATGACGCGAGGCTCGAAGAACGCATCAGCGCCCTGAAATCGTTACAGCAGATGCTGGGTGAGATTAACGACACAGTCGCTGGAGAACGCACAATTGAAGCGGCTCTAGGCGCGCGAACGCCGGAAATGGAAAAAGTGGCCCGCTTCCTGCGCGAGCAGGGGAAGGAGAAGGCCGACAAATTCAAGCAGCATTGGACAACGGTCTTCGATGCTCCCGGGCAGCAGCGCTGGTGGACGAATTACCTGGCGCAGCCGGAGGGGCTCAGCAAGAGGCAGCCGGCGAGGCGCGAGAAGACGCGCGTACAGGAACGCCGGCCGGGGGCTGGCGGTACCGCGTAAGATCACCGGCGGCAAGACCGCCGGTGGTACAGAGCAGCAGAACCGCAAGCAGAAAAGGCCATGACAGGCCAGGAGGCCTGTCCCACGTTGGCAGGCGAAGCGCCTGCCCCACCAACCAGAGTCTACTGTTTGGAGGTTTCGGACCCCTTCAGATCGCGTTTCAGGCGGGTCACAATGTCCAAAGCCCCCTTATCGAGTTGAGGGCCGGCGGAACCTTTCGGTACTTCGTAAACCGACCAGATCACTTGTTTCGACTTACGGTCCACAAGGAAAATCGTTCCCTTGCCGCGCCCGAACGAAGAACTCGCGGCCGGACTGGATAGCTTGTTGACGGTCTCGGTTATCGGTGGCCTGGCAGACGGGGGCGCCTCGCTCGATGCGGCCTGCGCGGGCGCCGGCTTCTCCGCG
>CAZKVF010000019.1:0-9576 GCA_964556085.1 uncultured Solibacteraceae bacterium | reverse complement strand
GTAGGCGAGATCTACATGTATACGCTCCAGAGCAGGAATCCGCAATATGACCTAATGGAGCTGAAGGCTCTCGAAGATTGGGTCCTCCAAAAGCAATTCCGTTCCGTGCGCGACGTGGTAGACGTGTCCAGTTTCGGCGGCACCACCCGGGAATACCAAGTGCAAATTGATCCCGACAAACTGGTTGCGTATGGCCTCAGCCTTGGTCAGGTAGAGCAGCAACTGGCTAACAACAACGTCAACGCCGGCGGCAGCTTCGTGGAGGTGGGGCTGCAGCAGGTCAACGTTCGCGAGGTTGGCCTCATTAGAAGTGCAGGCGACATCCGCAGAATCGTCCTCAAAACCCAGAGCGGAACACCGCTTCGCATGGGTGATATAGGTACGATCCAGCAGGGAGCGAAGATCCGTTTAGGAAGGATTGGCAAAGCGATTCACCGTGCAGACGGAAAAATCATCGATGACGACGACGTGGTGGAGGGTGTGGTTCTGCTCCGCAAAGGTGCGAATGCCGAACCGACTTTAGCGGCGATTCACAAGAAGGTCGAGGAACTCAACGACCACGTTCTACCACGTGGAGTAAAGATCGTTCCCTTTCTGGATCGGAGTGATCTGCTGAACTACACCACCCACACGGTGCTGCACAACCTTACATCAGGCTTTATCCTTGTCTCCGTCGTTCTGTTCCTATTTCTCGGCAACCTCCGCAGCGCCCTTATCGTCGCTTTGACGATTCCGTTTTCTCTGCTGTTCGCGTCGATCTGCCTCGATCTTCGGCAGATACCCGCGAACCTCTTGTCCCTCGGCGCTCTGGATTTCGGAATGGTTGTGGATGGCGCAGTGGTGATGGTCGAAAACCTCCTTCGGCACTTGAGCAGTCCGGAGGAAGCGTCGCAACCAATTTCCCAGCGGATTCGCACTGCCGCGCACGAAGTGCAAAGGCCGGTTTTCTACGCCATCACGATAATCATCACAGCGTATCTGCCCATCTTTACATTGCAGAAAGTAGAGGGGAAACTGTTCCGGCCGATGGCGTGGACGGTGGCGTTCGCGCTCCTGGGAGCATTGATTTTCTCCGTGGTGATTGCTCCGGTTCTGGTAACCTTCTTATTCCCGAAGCCGATCCGCGCGTGGGAAAATCCTGTACTCCGTTATACCACCAGGGGGTACCGGTCCGCCCTGACCTGGACTGTCCATCATCGTTGGGCAATGGTTGGCGTCGCCGCAGCCGCGGTCTTGTGCAGTGTTTGGCTTCTGTCCCCTGGGCGCATCGGCTCTGAGTTTCTACCGCACCTCGACGAAGGCGCCATCTGGCTGCGTGGCACGAGCGCTCCCAGCACCGGGCTTACCGATGGCACGAACGTGATGAATCGGGCACGCATCCTTCTCGCCTCATTCCCTGAAGTTACCCAGGTGGTTTCGCAAGTCGGGCGGCCCGATGACGGCACCGACACTACGAGTTTCTCCAACACCGAATACTACGTCGACCTCAAGCCCAAAGAACAATGGCGGCCTGCGTTCCACGAAGATAAAGAGGAACTGATCGCCGCTATGGACCGGCAACTTGAGAAAATTCCAGGCGTCGTCTGGGGCTTCTCTCAGCCGATTGCGGACGACATGGATGAGGCGGTGAGCGGTGTCAAAGGAGAACTCGCGGTCAAGATCTATGGGGACGATCTCAAAATCCTGGAACAGAAGGCTGATCAGATGGTCTCCGTCATGCGGAAGGTTCCGGGCATCGGCGACTTGGGCGTATTCCACGTGACCGGCCAGCCGAATCTCAACGTTACTGTGGATCGCGACGCGGCGGCGCGTTTTCAGATCAATGTCGCCGATGTGCAGGACGCCATCCAGACCGCGGTAGGGGGTAGTGCCCTCAGCCAAGTGCTGGTAGGCGAGCAGCGGTACGATCTCGTGGCGCGCTATCTTCCCCGCTACCGCGATACTCAGGACGCTATCAAGAATATCCGGCTGCTGTCGCCATCCGGAGAACGCGTTTCACTGGCCCAGCTTTCGAACATTGAGGTCCGGGACGGCGCATCGCAGCTCTATCGGGAACGGAACTCGCGCTACGTTGCCATTCGATACAGTGTGCGCGGGCGCGACTTGGGTGGAACTGTGGAAGAAGCTATGAACCGGGTCAATGAAAGAGTAAAGCTTCCTCCCCTTTATAGCGTCGAATGGGCGGGCGAGTATGAAAGCCAGAAACGGTCCGAGGCACGGTTGCTGATCATTGTACCGGTAACCATTTTTCTGATCTTCCTGATCATTTATGCAGCCTTTGGCTCTGCCAAGTGGGCGTGCCTGCACCTGGTCAATGTTGGCGTGGCGAGAGTAGGTGGCCTTCTGGCTTTGTATATCACCGGCACGCATTTCAGTGTGTCATCCGGCGTCGGTTTTTTGGCTTTATTTGGAGCTTCGGTTCAGACCGGCGTGATTATGGTCGAGTATATTAACCAACTGCGGGCGCGCGGACTTTCTCCTGACGAGGCCGCTATCGAAGGCGCCGTGCGCCGGCTCAGGCCAATCATGATGACTATGCTGGTGGCGACACTCGGTCTCCTTCCGGCCTCACTATCTCATGCCATCGGTTCCGATTCACAGAGGCCGTTTGCAATTGTCATTGTGGGAGGCTTAATCGTAGATCTGCTGATGAGCATATTCCTGCTCCCCACATTCTACGTCTGGTGGGCCAGACCCACCGACCATCTGCCATTGCGCGCTGGCTAGAACCCGCGAGCCATTTGAGACAGTACTCTCGCGCAATCATGCAGTAGCACACCTGCGAAAATTAACAGCGCACAAAGAACGCTTATCGTGGCCAAGTAGGGCCCCCATTCTAAGTGGTGGTGCTTCTGGCTCAACATCGTATACCCCCCAAAGACCACCTTGGCTGCGCCCACACTCCCCTACCGAATGTGATGTATCCACCTTAACTACGGTTTCAGATCGGACACCCACGGCTCCCATTTGTACTTATCCCCAAAAATTAAAGCCATGGCCGGACTAATTCAATCTATGTTGTATTCGTCGGCGCCGATCCGGGAGTGGAAACTAGAAGAGTCAACCCCATAGTGATCAAGCCAATGGCCTGCACTTTCCTGTTTTCCTCCTCCGAGGCTTGTTGCCTCAACTTCCAAAGATTTTATGCGAATTTCAGCCCCCGATGTCGATTCCGGCGGTTTTCGCGCGTCGTTCTAATGAAGGCGCACAAACGCGCCAGATTTGCTAAGTAAAAGGAGCAATTCATGACCGCACCAGCAATAACCGCCACACCGGTCGAGGCCGCGTCGGAGCAGAAGCTTACGGCGCAGGAATTGGATCAGGCGCGCAAATTCCTCGAACAGACGCAAAATGCCGTCATCGGCGCTACTAAGACATTGTCCGATGGGCAATGGAGATTCAAGCCGGCGCCGGACCGGTGGTCCATCGCGGAAAACCTGGATCACATCGTAAGTGTCCTCGAGCGCGTTCTGGGACCAATCCTAGACCAGCTTGCGGATGCGCCCGCCCCGGCGCCCGATCGCGATTCGGAGCAGATAGACAAAATCGTCATCAACCAGTTTCCCAACCGCCTCCTGAAGTTCCAGGCCCCGGAAATCGTTCGCCCCGCCGACCAGATCAGCCCCGGCGAGCTGCTGAACCGCCTGGCAGTCGATTACGCGCGGCTCGCCGAATGCCTCGAGTCCCGGCCGGGCCTGCGCGGGCATGTTGCACCAGCGGCCCCGCTCAAAGCCGTCTCACAGGGCGCGTTCGAGCTGATGGACGGCTATCAATGGATCCTCGCCGCGGCCGCTCACACCGAGCGTCACACCAAGCAGATGCTGGAAGTCATGGCCGAGCCCGGCTATCCCGCGTAGTTGGCACGCCGTGCTCAGGGCTGCGATGATTCAGTAGGAAACCACGATGCGCTACATGATGCTGGTCTATTCCACCGAAGGCCCCGACGGCCTGCCCCCGGAAGAAGCCGAACGAATCCGGGCCGGCCACGCGGTAGTGATCGGCGAAGCCACACGCAAGGGCGTTCTAATCGGCGCCGAACCGTTGGCCCCCACGAGCACGGCCACGACGGTTCGCCACGAAAACGGCAAATTGCTGGTGACCGACGGCCCGTTTGCCGAAACCAAAGAGCACCTCGCCGGCTACTACATCATCGAGTGCGAGAACCTCGATGAAGCCATCGAGTGGGCGGCCAAGATCCCGACCGAATGCCAGGGCCGCGCCGGATCGATCGAGATCCGGCCGATGCGCTGGCAAGCGACGGGCGCCAGGCAGGAGGCGATGGGCGAACCTGCGGCCTCTGTTAATGGTTGACATCCGCTGCGCCGCGGAATCCCTCTTCCGCGAGGAATCGGGGCGGATCATTGCCAGCCTGATTCGTTCTTGTGGGTCGTTTGATCGCGCCGAGGAGGCGATGCAGGAGGCGTTTGCGTCCGCACTCGCCTCGTGGCCGGTCAAAGGCATGCCCGAGAATCCGGCCGCCTGGATTATCACCGCGGCCCGCCGCAAGCTGATCGACGCCGCGCGGAGAGAGCGGACCAGGCGCGACAAAGAGGATGCGCTCAAGTATGAACTCGAATCATCCGGCTTCACCCCTCCCGCCGAACCGGACCAGACGTCCATGGACTTCCCCGATGACCGCTTACGCCTGATCTTCACCTGCTGCCATCCCGCGCTGAACCTCCCGGCGCAGATCGCGCTGACGTTGCGAACCCTGGGCGGGCTGAGTACCGCTCAAATCGCCAAGGCTTTCCTCCAACCCGAAGCCACGCTCGCCCAACGCCTGGTGCGCGCCAAGCGTAAAATCCAGGAAGCCGGCATTCCGTATGAAGTACCGCCGCAGCACCGCCTGCCGGAACGGCTGGCCTCAGTACAAGCCGTGATTTACCTGATCTTCAACGAAGGATATGCCTCCAGTTCCGGAGCGGAACTGGTGCGCAGGGACCTCTGCGAAGAAGGCATCCGCCTGGGCCGCGTGCTCTGCGAACTGCTTCCGGGCGAAGCCGAAAACACCGGCCTTCTGGCGCTCATGCTGATTCAACACTCGCGTCGCGATGCGCGCGTCATCGACGGCGAGCTGATCACCCTGGAAGACCAGGACCGCTCCCGCTGGGACCGGGACGCCATCGCCGAAGGATTGGAGCTGGTCGAAAAGGCTCTCAGGCTCGGGCGCCCCGGTCCTTACCAGCTTCAGGCGGCCATCGCCGCTCTGCATGCCCAGGCCGCTACGCCGGAAGAGACTGACTGGCCTCAGATCGCCGCGCTCTATGAAAAACTCGAGGAGATGACTCCGTCTCCGGTGATCGAGTTGAACCAGGCGGCGGCCATCGCCATGAGCGGGCGCCTTCGGCAAGGACTTGAGCGCATCGAAGAACTGGGGCGCACCGGCGCCCTCGATCAGTATTATCTGTTCCATGCCGCTCGCGCGGATCTTCTACGGCGTATGCAGCGAAACGGCGAGGCGGCGGAGTCGTACCGCACGGCGATCTCGCTGGCCACCAATCCAGTGGAACTGCGGTTTCTCAAACGGCGACTACGGGAGTTGGCGGCGGAATAGGATACTGGAGAGGCGAAAGCGTCTGCCCTGGGCCAGCGAAAGATCGCCGGCCCCACCAAACCAGGCGGCACCAGGAGCGCTGCCCCCGCTGCCCCACACACGATACACACCGCGGCTCCGATGGGTTAGAATGTCCCACCAGGAGAATGGCGATGAGAACTCTATCGAGAGAAATGCTTTGGCTTCCGCTGGCCTGTGTCCTCTTGGCGATGCCTCTCGGGGCGCACCACTCGATCTCTGCCGAGTTCGATACCTCGAAAACATTCACCGTCAAGGGAACCCTTACGAAGGTCGAGTGGGTGAATCCGCACAGCTATGTTTACGTCGATTCCAAAGACGACAAAGGCGCGGTGGTCGCGTACTCCATTGAAGCCGGGCCTCCAGGCAATCTGCGACGGGCCGGAATAGTAAAAAGCATGTTTATAGTGGGCGACCTGGTGACCATCGATGCCTACGCCTCGAAAGACGGAACGAAGCAGCTTGGATTGATGCGATCCATCACGTTTTCCGATGGCCACAAAATCGTGATGGGGAAAGATCCTGCGGATCTCGAAAAGCTGAACAAGTCCGAGTGAGCCCGTCCCAGCATCGCCCGCGATAGGAGATCCGAAATGAACCGCTCTTTTCTTGCGCATGCCGCATCCGGCCTGGCTTTCACGATGGCGGTATGGCTTGCGAATCCCGCTGCCGCTCAAAACGCGAAGCCCGCCCCCGGCACTCTTCCACCCGGCAAGGTTCGGGTGGGTTACGGGCTCGACAAGGACCAACCATTTGCTGGCGCCGATCCCGATGGAACGGGCCTTCCTTTCAAAGAACCCCCTTCCGAGGCGGTCGCCGCCGCCCGCAAAGCGCCCACTCCGCACATGATCGATGGACATCCGGACCTGACCGGTTTCTGGGCCCCAGCCGGCTGGGGTTACGCCGTGACGCAGGGAAAACTCAGCGCCGACGGAAAGACCTACTACACTCAGCGCCAGGAAGACGCCCCCAATCAAACAGTCCAGAAGGCGGCTGAATTGAAGAAACGCTCGGAAGGCGCAAATCTCCCGCCTTATAAGCCGGAACTGGTGGCGAAGGTGAAGGACCTGGCGGAGCACCAGAACACTAAAGACCCCGCGTTTTATTGCGCGCCGAAGGGCTTTCCGCGCGTCGGTCCTCCCACCGAGATCATCGAAAATCCCAAGACGCTCGTGTTCCTTTACGACACAGTCAACTCCTCCGAACAAAATGCGTTTCGCGTGATCTCGACTGACGGTCGAAGACACGATCCCACGCTCAATCCTTCTTACTACGGCGATTCCATCGGCCGCTGGGAAGGCAACACGATGGTGATCGATGTCGCGAATTTCGTCGATGATACCTGGCTGAGCCAGAATGGCACCATCCACAGCGAATCCATGCACGTGATCGAGAAACTGACGCGCGAAGGCAACGTAATCACGTGGGAACTGACCGTCGAGGATCCCAAAGTATTCACGCGGCCCTGGGTGTTCAGCAGGCACTTGATTCACGGATTGGAAGGCGGGCACGCCCTGGAGGAAGCGCCCTGCGTGGAGCACGACGGCGGTCATCTGGTGAATACTGATCGCAACTAGCCTTCGGAGCCGCGACCGTAAGGGAGCGGTCTAGGTTGAGGTCTGCTCGGCACCCATCGCTATGCTGCGATCTGTGATCCGGCGGAGGTCGCGGCGGATGAGGACGGCCAGCATAAGGGTTGTCGTCAGCGTTAACGCGGCAAAGGCGGCGTGCGTCATCGTGACCACGATCATCACGGCCGGATCGACATCCATGGATTGCATCGTAAACAGCGCCATGCCAAGAAACACCTGCACCGACGCGGCGGCCAGAAACAATTTGGCGGCCAGTTGCAGAGCGGGATGCGGCGGGCCGTAGATCAGGGGCAAAGCCATGCCCAACATGAACAGAACCACCACGAACGCGCCGATCAGGTGAAGGCCGACGCCGAGAGCCCCGTGGCGAAACAGCGCGCCCAGCGCAACTTGCCCTAGCACGACAAACGGCGTGATCCGGGCGCACAACAGCAATGGCCCCGCTCCCTCCATGGGCGCCGGGTTCGGCTTCCAGCGCATGGAACTCAGCGCGACCATGGCCACGGTCAGCGGGAAGAGCAGTTGGGCCACGCAGGCGTGCGCGATGCGCACCAATGGCGCCTGCGGCAGCGGCACGATGCCGAGGCCCGCTTCGACCGCGACGCCCGCCAGCACCATCCAACCGAGACGCCGCAGCCACAGGCCTGCGCCCGCGGAACGCAGGCAGAGGACCACCGCAATCGCGAGCACGGCTACGCCCGCACTCAACCAGAGATGCCATTGCCCCACGGAATAAAGCGGCCGCTCTTCGTTGCTGGTAACCGCAGCTCCCGTGAACACAGACAACAAGGCGACTGCCGCCATGAGGATCGCACAACGGTGCAGCCAGCGGTTACGCATATTTGTTGGACCGGGGCGCCGGCTTCAGTCGGCTGTGTGATTCAGAACCGGTCGCGCCCGGAGGAAAGATCGCGATCAAGGACAAGTATATCCATTTAGTAAACAGCTGGTCGCGTGGCGGGAACTGGGGATTCACTTCGTGAGTATGAAATCGGCCGTTGCGTCTCCCGCCACGGTGACAGATTTGGACTGGTTCTTGTAGCCTTCGTGCCAGGCCAACACCGTATAGCTGCCATCGGGAACGTTGGCGATCTTGAAATTGACGGAACTGTCCGTTTCGGCGAAATAGGGCGTTGGCGTGACAATGATGTACGCGGACATCTCGGGATGCACATTGCACAGCACCGGGACCACTCCAGGCATATCGAATTGGAAACTGCGGGCCTGCCCCTTAGGCCAAGTCCCCAGGTTATGCATGAGCTTCTTATTGCCGCTGATGGAAGGCCAGAAGATGTTGTGCTGCACGTTGTCGCTGTTCCGGAACTCGACTGTCGCCCCTACCGGCACCACCAGAATGTGCGGTTGAAAGAGGAGTGATTTCTGGTCCAGGGTGACTGGTTTTTCGGGCTTCGGGAAGGTTTTTCCGGGCACCGACTCCACCCAGACTACGGAATTGCCTTTACCGGCGGTTACTTTGCCGCTGATAGTACCGGCCCGCGAAGCCGCGGCAAGGAGGGTCAGGAAAGCGAGGATGAATACAAATCGCAGATACCGAAAATTGTAACTCCTTTTCGGGAGGTAGCGCGGATTGCAGTACAGAATGGGCCGTCCGGGCCGGTTATGCGGTCACCGAGTCGCTCGGTTGGTGGCTACTGTCCGAATTTCCGTCTGATGCGTGGTTTGCGCTGCCGGCCTTCCGGGCGAACCCGGCCCTTCGTAGTAACCGATCAGGCGGCCAAAGGTCAGAACGCTAAGCCACAGGATCAGCGAAATCGCTCCAGCCGCCTTAGCTACTCCCGGCAGGGAAGGCGCCTTATCGATGGCCGCTGTGTTGTTGTAGACCCGCGGGCGGAAGATCGCGGCGTGCACGGCGACGAGGACCAGGCACGCCATTTTGGCCCAGAAGAACGGGTTATTGGAATACTTTTCGGCTTCGGAGGCGGCCAGCAGGATGCCCATGGTCACCATGATGCAGAACCCAACGCGCTTCCACAGGCGAAACTGGGTCACTACGTCCGTAACCGAGCGGCCGGTCATCGTCACACCCAGCAGGCGGAGATCGGTCATCAGGATCATGCCGCCAAAAACCGCGATGCACGCCAGGTGCGTGGCCATGATAATCGGGTAGACCAGCGCCGATTCGCGAAGGTCGGTCAAAAATCCGATGTCCTGGATGGTTTCGGCTATCGTCATGGGATCTTCTCCTGTAGCTACACGAAGGCGATAAACAGCCCGCCCGCCACCACCGAGACCCATAATGCCAGGGAGATCGCGCCGGTCAATTTGCTGAGGGCAGGCGAGGCCCCAGCCACGGCCACCCGTCGATGAAGAGTGTAGTTATAAAGAATGGCCACCAGCAAGGCGACGATCTTGAACCGGAACGAATAGTTGGCCATGTACATACGCGGATCG
>CAZKVF010000018.1:0-9903 GCA_964556085.1 uncultured Solibacteraceae bacterium | reverse complement strand
CCTGGCCGACCTATCACGGCGACTACTCGGGCCGCCACTACAGCACCCTCAGCCAGATCAATCAGACAAACGTAAAGAACCTGGGGCTTGCCTGGCTCTATCGCGCCAACACCAACGCGCAGGGAGCCCAGACAGGCGGATCGGTTCCGGAGTCCGTGCCGATCCGCCTCGGCCCCGGAGCCCTGGCCGGAGGTCTGCTCAAGTCGACGCCACTGCTGGTAAACGGTGTCCTCTATTTTTCGGCGCCGGACCACGCTTGGGCCGTCGACGCCCGCAATGGCAAACAAATCTGGCACTATTTCTGGAAAACGAGCGGCGGAGACCACATTGGCAATCGCGGCTTGGGAATGTACGGGCGCTGGCTCTACCTCGAGACGCCCGACGGGTACATCGTTTCCCTCGATGCCGAAGCCGGAAAGGAGCGCTGGCATAAGCAAATTGCGGACGTGCGAGCCGAGTACTTCGCCACGTCCCCGCCGGTCGTGATCCGCAATCATGTGATCGTCGGCCTGTCGGGCGATGCTTTGGATGTGCCGGGGTGGCTGGAGTCGCGCGATCCGGAAACCGGCGAGGTGCAGTGGAAGTGGTATACCACGCCGCGCGCGGGCGAGCCGGGCATCGAGACCTGGCCCGATCCGTACGCAGCCGAGCACGGGGGCGGCATGCCGTGGCAGCCGGTCACTTATGACCCCGATCTCAACCTCATTTATATAACTACCGGCAATCCGAATCCGGTTTACCGCGGCGATCTGCGCAAGGGTTCGAACCTGTACACCGCGTCAATCGTGGCGCTGAATGCGGACACGGGAAAAATGGCGTGGTATTTTCAATCGTCGCCGCACGACACACATGATTGGGACGCCGCCCAGGTGCCAGTGTTGTTCGATTTGGACATCGACGGGACGCGGCGGAAACTTCTGGCGCAGGCCAGCCGCAACGGGTTCTTCTTCGTGCTGGACCGGACCAACGGGAAAAACCTGGTCACGAAAACGTTCGTAGAGTCGCCGAACTGGTTCAAGGGCATCGATGAACGCGGCCAGCCCATGCCGAACCCCGAGAAGGATTCCCAGCCCGGCGGAACCCTCATCTCGCCGAACAACGGCGGCGCTGCCAATTGGACTCCGCCCACCTACGATCCGGACACGGAGTTGATGTATCTGAACACCGCGCAAGGATATGAGCTCCATTATCAATACGAGACCAGCGGACCCTCCTTCGGCAGTTCCGGACACACGTCACAGCCCGTGGGCGGGCTCGAAGCCTCGCTCCGTGCGATCGATCCCAAGACCGGCCGGTTGCGCTGGGTGCACAGGTACGCCGGTACCGAGTGGAATCCGCCGCGCCCAGAGCATCTGGGCGGGTTGCTGAGCACCGCCGGCAAACTTCTCTTCGCGGGAGCGCCCGGCGGATTTCTGGTCGCTTACAATCCGGAAACGGGCCGCCAACTTTGGCACACGTCCTTCGATCGAGACATGAGTAACACGCCCATCACGTACATGCTCGACGGCGTGCAATACCTCTTGGCCGCAGCCGGTGACACACTGTACGCTTTCCGCATCGGTGACCTACAATCCCATTGATTAAACGTTACGTGCTCTAGGGATCCCGGCGAGTTAACGGTTACCGGCCGCTGGAACAGCGGAGGATCGGCGCAACGAACTACTAAGCCTCCGCGTTTGGAGGCATCGTGTTTCTGAGGCAGCGGGGTTAATCATGGCAGGTCGAGCACAGCATCGGCGCTTGCTTAACTCGATGGCATGCCAAACAACCGGTTTGCTTCATATCATATTCGACAGCTAACTGAGTTCGCGTTGCCACTGGCCCATGACATTCGTCGCAGGTATTGCCTGTCTTGAGGTGCGAACGGTGGCTGAAGTTGACGAACGCCGGTATTCGATAGACTCTTGTCCAGGGAATATCTTGCTTTTTCTTCGCTAATGCCGCGATCTGCTTGATCGCTTGACTCTCGGCCTTAATGGTCCGGTGGCAACTCATGCAGGCCGAAGCTCGGGCGATACCCATGTCCTTGCCGGGGTCGGGATTCGGGTGACACGTCTGGCACGTCATACTCGCGTCTGCGTGCGTTTTGTGGCTGAACGGTAGCGGCTGCGCGGGCGGATCTGGTGGCGTATCCTGGGCCCCGACGTCGAGGGCGAGAAGCACTAACGCGGGCAGGACCCTAAGATATAAGCTCATCGCTCCTCCGTCACCCTAGACGCGCACGCCAATAAGTCGGACCCAACAACCCTGTCTTCGCGATTCGAGTTATGAACTAGGGGGGCTTCACGCTTCCGTGTACGCGCGTTTTTGAAACCAAAAGTTTACATCACGAGGCGCTCTCCGGCATAGCGTGTTCGCAGGGGCCAGCCTCGAAAGGGCTCGCATCGGTAATTCAATCCTATTTGGGTATCCGTATACTAATTTGCTTCAAATCATACTGGAGGAACAAGTTTTTCCGAGAGTTTGCGACTCAGTAATGTTCTAGAACTATCGGTACTATCTGCGAATTTTGCAGGAGAGGCGGATGGCAGCTTTATCATGACCAGGGAGCGCAACGGGTTCACCAAGAATTATCCGGCGCTTCCAAGGAGCGTGTACTCGTCCGCGAAGCGGTAGCGTTCCGGAGCTCGCCGTTCGGTTATGTTGAAATTGATTGGCAGCTTACAGAAAACAACTCAGGCAATGGACCCGAACGGCAGCCGGCATCGGCTTCTTATTTGCCAGCATGCCCGTGGCCGCCAGACTCCTTATGGGGGTTTGGGCATTCCAGGAAGCCGCGGCGATCTCCGTCATCTGTTTCGCGGCCGCAGGTTATCTACACCTCAGAAGCCGTAGCCGGGCGCCAACGATCCCGGATAGCGCCGAAATGATGGATCGCGCGTTCCGGATGACGGCATCGGGCAAAATGGCCAGAGCCATTTCGATATTAACGAAAACTCTCCGCCTGGATCGAAAGCTCTGGCAGGCCGCTCAGTACCGTGCGCAGTTGCGAGTTTCGCAAGGTGACTATCGGGGGGCGTTGGAAGATTTGGATGAAGCGATTCGCCTGGCGCCCAAAGAGCGGCACCTGTACCTGCTGCGCGCCCGCGTGTACAGCGCTATGGGCGAGGCATCTCCGGCACAGCAGGATTACGAGACAGCGTCG
Organism: uncultured Solibacteraceae bacterium; assembly: GCA_964556085.1. Lineage (GTDB taxonomy): Bacteria > Acidobacteriota > Terriglobia > Bryobacterales > Bryobacteraceae > PSRJ01. Next base: position 6,758 of record CAZKVF010000018.1, on the reverse strand, counting down.
CGGCTGGGCGATGCCTGACTTATCAGGCGGGCACGGGACCATTCCCATTTTCCCCGCGTTTTCTGCCGCCTACCGGATGAAATCACGGATTGCGGCGTTCACTTCAGCGCGCTTCTCGTGTACCACCCAATGAGAAGCATCAGGGATTCGCTTGATGGTCAACTGAGGGACGAGCTTTTCCAGCCCGTCCAAATTTTGGATCAGCAGCGCCGTGTCCTTCTCGCCCCAGATCACGAGTGTGGGCACTTTGACCGCTAGATTCTCCGGATCGGCCCCGAAATTTCCACGATTCTCACTAGCGGCCTGGCCCGAGGCTGGAGGCCCTACTTCATTCGCCCGGTAATAGTTCAGCCCTCCGGTAATGGCTCCCGGCTGCGACCACGCTTTGACGTACGCTTGCTTATCATCTTCGGTGAAAATTCCGCTCTTGAGCCCAGTCTCCAGCACAATCCTTACCAGCAACGAATAGTTGTTCGCGGAAAGATTCTGCTCGGCCTGCGGACTGCGGAACATCAACATGTACTGGCTGGCTTGTTGCTGGGCCGCATCAGAAACCAGTAGGCGGCCGAAGATTCCCGGATGTGGGGCGTTCACGATCACCAGCCGGTCCAACATGTCTGGATGCTGGATGGCAAATGCCCACGCCACCACGCCACCCCAATCATGACCCACGAGGACGAACTTCTTCTGGTGTGAGAAATGATCGGCTAATGCACGGATGTCCTCCACCAACACGTTCATTTTGTACTGGTTCAACGGCTCGGGCTTGTCGGACAGGTTGTAGCCACGCATGTCGGGGGCGACTGCCAGGTGGTCTTTGCTGAATTCCGTCAGCTGATTCTTCCACTCGTACCAGAATTCCGGGAATCCGTGAAGGAACAGGATAAGCGGCCCCTTCCCGGCGGTTACAACGTGGAGCCGGACACCGTTCGCGCGAATATAGTTTTCCCTGAGCATTGGTTTCTCGACGTTCTTGGCAACTCCGGGCACAAGGTAACTGCCGGCGATCAGCAGGGCGAAAAGCCGGGAGGGAACGTTCCTCGTCTTTGCAGCCATGTGGCAAGCCTAGGCCCATCGGTTGGGAAAGTCAATCCGAGCTCGGTGGAACAAGCCTTATCTGTGTCGAATGCCCTCGGGATGCGCCGCGCGGAATGTTTCCATACCACCGGCTGAGACAGCCTCGCGTTAAGATTACAGTGCCATGGGGTTTCGCTGTCGCTGGTTTCGGTTCATTTTCGCGGTACCGTTCATCCTCTTGCCGGGCGGCAACGCACAGGAACCCCGAGGCATCCAGGCGCTCGATTTGGACAAGCCACTCGCCATCGAGAGCGTCATCACACAGCTCGCTACCAAGCGTGTCGTATTCGTGGGCGAGACGCATAGCCGTTACGACCATCACTTGAACCAGCTCGAGGTCATCCGGCAGCTTCACCAGTTGGACGGCAATTTGGTGATCGGGGTCGAATATTTTCAGCAGCAGCTCCAGCCGAAGGTGGACGACTATATTGCGGGACGAACCACCGAAGACGAATTCCTCCGCGCCGTCGATTATTACCGGACGTGGGGATACGACTATCGTCTATATGCGCCTATTTTTCGATTCGCTCGCGAACAAAAGATTCCGATACGTGCTTTGAACATTCCCAGCAGCCTGGCATCGGCAACAGCAAAGGTTGGCATCAAGGGTCTTTCGGAAGAACAGCGTGCAGCCTTGCCTCGGGACATAGGGCCGGCCGACGAAGCGTACAGGGGGCGCCTCCGCGCTGCCTTCGAGGGACACCATACGGCGGGGCCTGCCGATTTCGATCACTTCGTCGAAGCGCAGCTGGCGTGGGATGAAAGTATGGCGAATAACGCGGCCGATTACCTCAAGGCAAACCCGGGTTGCCGGATGGTGATCCTCGCTGGTGCCGGGCATATTGCATTCGGTTCCGGAATTCCGAGCCGGCTGGAGCGCCGGATACATAGCAGCTATGCCATCGTGCTCAGTAGCGGCGAGAATATCGAGCCCCAAATCGCGGACTACGTTCTGCTCAGCAGGGAAGAACAACTTCCACCGGCCGGCACTCTAGGAGCCAGCTTGGAGGAAGAAGGCGGACTGTGCCGCATCCGTTCTTTGGATCCGGCTGGCGCGGCGGATGAGGCCGGATTGAAAAAAGGAGATGTTTTGGTTGCGGTGGATGGCCAGCCCGTTAAGACGACCGGCGATGTGCGGGTGGCTCTCTGGGACAAGAAGCCCGGGCAGCATGTCGTCGTCGAGGTGCGCCGTGGGCGATGGCTGGCAAACACACAGCACAAGTTCGACGTCGAGTTAGCCGCACCAGGTAAAGGCTTCGTAAAGCCGGGCGCGGCCCGTCCCTGAACATAATTCCTATCGGACCGCCCTGCGGACCGGCGGCACCAGTTTCGGCGCGGGAGTCCCGGCAGCATGTTACATCTGTTACGGCCCCAGCGTCTTACCAACCACTTCCACAATCGCTTCAGCTTGTTCCTCAGTGATCGTTAGCGGAGGAGCAATTGTCAATACATTACCCAGTCCGGGCACCGTGTCGCTGTTCCGCCCCACGATTACGCCAGCCTTCCGAATCGCTCCCTGAAGCGCGACGACTTCCCGCTCGGGCATTGGAGTGCGATTGCTGTCCGCGACCATTTCCAGTCCGATGAGCAGTCCGCGGCCGCGCACTTCACCGATACGAGGGGAGTCGAGCGCGCGCAGGCGATCGGCCAATCGGGCGCCGACCTGCGCTGCGTTTTCCCAAAGCCGCTCCCGCGTGAGGATCTCCAGATTCGCCAATCCCGCGGCACAGGAACAGGGGTGACCGCCAAACGTGCTGAGCTGGGCAAACTTAGCCGAATCTTCGGTTTCGCTCAGGAAGGCGTCGAAGATCGCATCCGTAGCGACCGTGGCCGCAAGGGGCAGGTAGCCCGAAGTAATTCCCTTCGCCAGAACCAGAATATCGGGGCGAATATTAGCGTGCTCAAACGCAAAAATTTTGCCCGTACGTCCGAAGCCGGTGATAACCTCATCGAGAATCAGCAGCACACCATGGCGGTCGCAGATCTGGCGCACTCGCTCCAGATAGCCTTCCGGCGCGTGGAAAACACCCCCGCCGCCGATGGTGGGTTCGAGGATCACAGCGGCCACGGTCTCGGGTCCCTCGAGGCGGATCACACGGTCGAATTCGTCCGCACAGGTCAACGTGCAGCCCGGCTCTCGCTGGCAAAACGCACAACGATAATGGTCCGGAGGCGCGACGTGCAGGAAACCCGGCACCAGCGGCTCGAAGGCCCGCTTGCGGGACACCTGCCCCGTGGCCGAGAGTGCTCCCATTGTGAAACCGTGATAGGCGCGATGCCGCGCAATGATTTTGTAGCGATTTTGCCTGGGGTTGACCCGCCTCGCGTACTGCCGGGCCATTTTAAGCGCGGTCTCCACCGCTTCGGAGCCGCTATTGAGGAAGAAGACACGGCCCAGATCGGCCGGAAGCAACTCCGCCAGTCGTGCGGCAAGTTGCGCGGCCGGCGGATGTGACTGGGTCAACGGGTAATACGGAAGCCGGGTCATCTGATCGGCGACGGCAGCAACGATCTCCTTCCGGCCGTAGCCGACGTTTACACACCACAGCCCGGCCATCGCATCGAGGTACCGGTGTCCTTCCGAATCGAAAACATAACAACCCTCAGCCTGAACCACCTCCAGCGGCGGGTGTTTTTCCAGGCCCTGATGCTGCAGGCTGCCGTGCCATAAATGCTCGATATCCAGCTCGCGACTCGTACGGGAAACGAAGGTAGCCATGCGTGTATTTTATCCGGGTGCGCCCCGCTTCAACAGCTTAAACGAGTTTGGGGAAGTCTTCGGCTTTCCGGAAGGCAATCGAAGTGACTCTATCGCTTCGAGCCGTCGAGTGTCTCGGTCCAGGTGACCATCATCTCGTCCTCGCTCCGGTCGCCCCATCGGATCATCTTCGCCGGATCCGGGTTGAAGGGATTGTTCGGGCTGTTGTCGTAGTGGAACGTGACGATCATCTGGCTGCCTCTTTCCATCAACACCGGTTTCTTCAAACGGTACTGGAGCTGCCACTCAAAGCTGTAGTGGGGCACCACGAGCAAGGTCTCGCGCCGGCCGTCAACATGGGCCAGCTCGTAGGTGGCGTCCTTCCCCCGATAGTGCATGTGAGGAGTGATGGCGATCAGTTGTTTATCCTCCTCCACGTCGTAGCACCGCTTCACCTCATGATTGCCCGCTCCCGCTGGGATCAGAAAGAAGCGATTGCGCAGGTCAACGCGCTTGAGCGGCTTCTCAGGAGTTTTATCTGCCAGGTACAGGCCGATGCTGGTGCGGTCGGTTCCGGCCTGGGAAACTTTTGCATAGTGGATCTGAAACCGCAGCTTGGAGCCGGCCGGAATATATTTGGCGGTGCTGGCGTCTCCGAAAACGTCGTACACATCGGGCGGCTTTCCCGGAAGCATAGTGGCGAGCGAGCCCTCTTCAAACCCATCCATAGCGGGCAGCCCTTTGGTCTCTCCCTTGCACGCATCATCGATTACCGGCGCGTCGGCACGCACGCGCGATACACCGTCCCCTACTTTTTCCGTGAACGCGCCGAACCCGGCAAGCGGCCCCGAGCCGGACTTCACTTCAGGTTCGATCACATACACGTGTCCATGATGAACCAGCTTGCGATTCCCGGGGAGCACCTGGGCGGCCCGAATCCACTTCCCTTCGGTGAAATTCGTGGGGACGATGAAGTCTCGGTAAAGATCGCTTCCGGCCGGAACCGTGAAATCCTGGCCGATATCGATCACGACATCCGGCCTGCCCAGTTGCCATCCATCAATGAACTTGGGCGGCGCGGGCAGATCCTTTGGATCACCCTCCGGAGCGCCTCCATCGACCCAAGCGGCGATGGTGTCGATTTCGATTTTGCTAAGCCGCGAGTCATTGGCGAACTCGCCGTATCGCGGATCGGCGAACCAAGGGGGCATTTTGCCGTTCACGACCGCCAGTCGAATGGACTTCGCCCAAGGCCTGGCCGATGTGTAGTCGAGCAGCGACATAGGAGCAACGTCGCCGGGACGATGGCAGGCCACACAATTTTTGTAAAGAATGGGCGCGACGTCTTTTGAGAAATTGGGCGTCGCGATTCCCACCGGCGCCATTAGTAAGGCCGCTACAAACAAACGCATGTTCGGCACCTCCTTTTTCGAATCGCCCAGGCAAAGACGAATGCTTACTGAATGTTACGGCAGTTGCGCGCCGGTTGGCAATTTCGGGTACGTCGCGGCAGGTTGCGGTCACGCGCGGCCAACCTACCCTCACGGTAGGCGGTCGTAAATCGCGTCGCCTTCGGTTTGACCTAAGACCAGTCGCGTGACCTTGCCGTTAGCGTCCAAAAGGAAGTCAGCGGCGGCGCCTGTCGACTCAAACCTTGTTTCCGACTGTGGAATCAGAGGAAGGGCGTTCAGGTATAGCTGGCCATTGTGCACCGTGACGTTTTGCGTCATCCCCATGAAGCCAGCGACAGTTCGCGATCCGTCGTGAAACGCATATTTTCCGGTGTACTTCGCGAGAACCGCGGAGCCGACCTGCACACGCGCCTCTGCAGTGGCTACCATGTGAACCTTAGTGCGTTCGGATTCGTTGCACACATTTTCCAGCATGTCCGTATCCGCTGCGTAATTCGCCGTCAGGGAAAAGCTCAAGGGCCTGGTCAATGTTTTGGGGTCCTCGAAAGTGATCTGAAATTGCATGTGTCCGAAATCAACACGCCGGAATCTCTCCGTCACACGCAGGTTCTCGGAATGAGGATGGCCTGCGCGATCGAGCCAACTCCTGTCATTGAAGCCTGTAGACTCGACCACCAGTGTGTCGTCTTCCCAGCGGCCGACCGAGTACCCCAGCCAGGTCGGGTTCGGATCTTGGGGGAGTTTGCGCCCGTCAAGATAGATCTGCCGATACCGCCCTGTGCCGCTCTCGTAAAGCAGCGCCATAACGGTAGGGGATTGAACCACCCGGTACATCGTGTTGAGCATCTCCGAAGGCCCTCCCGGCAAGCAGAGCGTAACGGGATCGTCGTGCCGGAAGTCCGCTACACGCTTCAGGAAAATGGCCTCGGCCTGCGGCCGGAAGACGACCTCATCCTTTAGATCTTGAATCACGTCAAAACGGTAGGCGTTCACTTCCGGCCGCCACATGCCGGACAAGTCCGGCCTGCCATCCGCTGTTCGCGGCGCGGGAGCCGAAAGGTTGGGCTTCCCGTCAGGGGTCCTGGGAATGCCTGGCGTGGGCAGGTTAAGCCATTGAGCGCACACAGCCGCGGGGAGCAGCAGATAGAGGGTCGCGGATATCGCGATTCTGTCCATAAAGGCTAGCTCCTACCCGGCCGATGGTCTAGGGCGATCGGGCCTCTTCCAGGCCACATTGTAAAGCATTAAGAGCCATACCACCAGGGCGTGATTTCTTCCAGCCCGGGCCAGGCTGCGGCCCTGTTGAGAGACTTGACGTACACTGCTTGGAGCTTGCAGGCCGATGCCAGTGATCCTCTCGACCCGTAGGGCGGCGGTGAGCACGCAGCTGCGATTCAGGGCGCTACGCTCTCCGGCGCTTCTCACTGGGGCGAAACTGCAAATGGCGCTTCACAGCCACTCTGGTGCCGAACGTGACGGAATTGCAGTCAGCTATTCTAAAAAGGCTGGTTAACGAATTTAGACCGGTGAGGCCTGATGCCGCAGAAATCCTACCCTAAGCTAGTTGCCTG
>CAZKVF010000017.1:0-9229 GCA_964556085.1 uncultured Solibacteraceae bacterium | reverse complement strand
CGCGGCCTGGGCCGCGGGCCTCACGGCCTTTTCGAAATAGTTCTCGAGGTCCTGGTTACTTACCTGGATGGCCGGCCGGAACCGCACTTCGATGAACCGCAAGAGTGTGAGCTCCCACAGCAAGGCGTCGCGGAGTTCCTGTTCCGTTACACCATAGTCCTTAAGGGCTCTCTGGAATTCGGTGTCACTCTGGTAGCGGCTTCGCACCTGGGCGAAGAGCGGACTTGCCTCCGAAGGATCCGGCTGCGGATAGCGGCTCAGCTCCATCTCGCGCCGGATCAATTTCTGGTCCACCAGACGCTCCGCAGTCTCGCGCCGGCTTGCGGGCCGAAAATCGAGATCGACTCTGTTCTGAAATGCGGTCACACGGATCTCGCGATCCACTTCGCTGGTGGTGATCACGCCGCTTGCTACCGAAACGGCGATGCGGTCGATGATTTCTGCGTTGCATGGCAGCGACACAAACAGCAGCGTGAAAGCAGAAAATAGCCGCAGATTTACGCCGATGAAAACAGATGCTTTCTTGCTAGTCAATCTGCGTTTATCTGCGTTCATCGGCGGTCTTTCGACTTCAAAACGTCTGCCCTATTGAAAAGAAAAACTGGAAATGGCTGACGCCGGTCACTGAGCACCGGCTGGGAACATTGGCGCAGGGGTTCTGGCCGGCGTTGACCAGGTCCTGTTCGCTGCCGTTAAAACCAAAAAAACGCGGCGGGTTGATGCTGTACGCCAGATCGAGGCGAACCGGTCCGATGGGCGTGCGGTAGCGCAGACCGAAGCCAACGGCATGCACCATGTAGTCGAAGTCCTGCACGTTCGGCTGATTTACGCGAAACGACAGGTTGCCGAGGCTTGAGTAAACGTTCCCCAAATCATGAAACAGGACTCCGCCCACGTTTTCGAACATGAGGGGGAAGCGCAGTTCGGTCTGGTTGAAAAAGAGCGCGGTGCCGCCCAGAGGAAATCCAGTGTTGAGGTCGCGCGGGCCGGCTTGAAAATCCGGGAAGCCGCGATTGGAACTGGCGCCGCCCGCGAAAAACCGCTCCGGCAGTGGAATAGCATCCGATGGATTCGCAAGGTTATAGTCGAAGGCGTAAATGTCTCCGAATTCCGTGTTACGAGCCAGCACCACGCGCCGCGTGATGGGATGATAGGTGGAATTGCGCGCCAGAAACCGCAGGAAATTCCGCTGCGAGCCGAATACGTTCTCAGCCAGCCCGAGATCTACCGTGTTATACATCCCGCGGTGTGGATCGAGCGGATCGTCGCGGTGGTCCTGAATCAAAGCCGCGGATACCAGCCCGAGGTGCACGGGCTGCGACAGCAGCGGGATCAGCAGAGGGGAGATCTTGAGCGTCTCCTGGTCGACGGTAACCTGCCGGAAAGTATAGCTGTAAAGCACGGCCGTGGCTTTGGAAATGCGCTGGGACAACTGCGCGGTTCCTTGATAGCTCGTGAAGGAAAAGGTGCGCACGTCGCGGGAATCCTCGTAGGAGCCCGTGAACGAGAGGCTGAATCGATCCGTGCCCGTAAGCCTGGGCCATTGGTAATTCAAGAGCACCAGGCGATCGAGGGTGGAGAGCCGTGTCCGCAGGCTCAGAGTATGGGCCACGCCCCACATATTGTTGCGCGTCACGCTGAATGAGACGCGGGGCGCGAAGCCGGTGGCGCCAGCTGGGGCATCCAGGCAAGTCTGGCAGCCGCCGATCCGCGCGATCTCGGCGCCGACTCCTACTGCCGTCGAATAGCGAGCGGCTTCGTGCAAGTCAAAAAGCACATACTTGTCCGGAGTGTCGCCGTCCGGATTCTGAATGGCCGTATCCACTTTCTCGAAGATGCCCAGATCATAGAGGCGCCGCTGCGCGTCGGTGATCGCAGTGGGCGAAAGCGGATCTCCGGGCTTCAGCCGAATCGTACGTGTCACCAGATCGGGGCGAGTGGCTTTGAGACCGCTGAAGAGGACATCGCGCACCGACTCGGGCTGGCCTTGGCTCACGACGTAGCGTAAATCGACACGGTAGGGTCGGGACGCAGGCTCGAAGCTCCACTCGAAGGTAGCATTGGGAAAGCCTTTTCGGAAGTATTCCGCCAGAATGGTGTCGCGGTCAATGGCTACGTTGAATTCGCTGAACGGCTGCCCTTCGATGGAACTGAGCTTCGGCACGATCACGGCTTGTTCCGCTGGCGACATCCCTTCTATGACCAGGCGGTCGACGAAGTACTGCGGGCCTTCACTTACCTGAATGATCACGGCCATATCGCCTTGGGCTCCGCGGTATGGGTTCTCGATGAGATGGGTAATTTTCACCTCCCGAAAGCCGTTTGATTCGTAAAGATTGGCAATGGAGCGTTCGTCCTGGCTTAGAAGTGACTCACTGTAGCGGCCTCGCGGGGATGCCAGAAACGCTGCTTGCTGCAGGACCATCCGCTCGCGGATGGCTTCGGTTCTGAAATACCGGTTCCCCTTCACCTCCACACGTACCAGCCGGAACCGTTGGCCGGTGTTAATCAGGTAATCGATCGAGGCGCGGTCGTTGGTGACGCGCCCCTGCTTGAATTCCACTTCCGCGTCAAAGTAGCCGCGCGATTGCAAGTAGTCCCGGAGGTTGCGCGAACCCTCGGTGAGCAGATCCTGGTCCACAGCATGTTCCTGGAACACCGGCACGAAGCGCCTCAGGTTCTTCTGGGATATGTTGGCCCCTATCGTGCGCACCTCGATGCGCGGCCCCGCATCGATAGTCAAGGCCGGCTGCCCGGTGCGCGTTTCGGGATCGAACTGGAGCTTGTCGAGTTGTACCTTGGCCTGCAGCCGGTCCTCTTTCAGATATAACTTGCGGATATCATCCAATCCTTCCCGCACGCGGGCCTGTGTGATCGGCTTCCAGGTATTGAGCAGCCAGCGACGCCACCCGGTCCTGGCCACCAGCTTATCCGGGGGCATTTTGGGATCGCCGCGCAACACGGGCGTGGTGAAGCGCGCCCGCGGCCCACTATCCACCAGGAGGCGGACGTTCACCTGCTGGTGCGCCGTGTCGTAATCGAATACGCGATGGATCATCGGCCGGTACAGGCCGTTGTTCTCCAGTAAGTTACGCGCGCCGGCCACCGCCTGGTCCGCTTTCTCCGGGTTAAAGGGGGTTCCCAAATCGAGCTGAGTGGCATTCTCGATTTGGGCCGCATTGGGCGGGCTGGAAATGCGCCCGCGTGCGGAAACATTTCCGATGAACCAGCGATTCTTCGTGATAAAGCGAAGGGCCACGCCGCCATCGGAGGAAGCGGCATCGACCTGAATATCGCTATAGCGCCCCGTCGCGAAAAGGCGCTCGATGGTGGTGCGCAGGCCAGTTCCTTCCAGAGGCCGGCCGCGCTCGACAGCCAGCAATTTCTCCAGCGCTTCAGCGGACAAGGGCTGCTCAGGAGGCACGAACTGAATCGAGGCGATGGGACGGCCTTCGTATTTCCGCTCCGGGTTAACGGCGTCCCGGCTTGCATCCTGGGCGGCCAGGATGCGCGCACCAGTGGCCCACAGCAATGACAGCGATAAAGTAAAGGCGAGCCACGACCGCACCCTCATCATAATAATGTACGGCTGTTGCAGCACCTCTATTATGTACGGCTGCCGAAGCACCTCTGTTACCATCGTACGCATGGATGCGGGCGGCGGCCTCAACCAAACCAGTTGGGAGCGCTATTCCCGCCAGATCCTCTTCAAGGGCATCGGCGCGGACGGGCAGGAAGCTTTGCTTCGTTCCAAAGTAGCCATTGTAGGCTGCGGCGCGTTGGGCAGTTTTCAAGCAACTGCGCTGGCGCGCGCCGGGATTGGCCGCATCGCCATCATCGATCGCGATTACGTGGAGCCGAGCAATCTGCAGCGCCAGTGGCTCTTCGATGAATCCGACGCCGCTGAAGCCATCCCCAAAGCGATCGCTGCCGAACGTCACCTGACGCGCATCAACTCGTCAATCGGCGTGCGCGGGGTGGTCGCGGACCTGACACCTTCGAACGCTGCTACCCTGCTGGGACAAGCCGATCTGATCCTGGATGGCACCGACAACTTCGAGGCGCGTTACCTGATGAATGACTACTCCGTGAGCCGGGGCTTGCCGTGGATTTACGGTGCAGCCGTGGGCAGCTACGGGCTGGCGATGCCGGTGTTCCCAGGTCGCACAGCGTGCCTGCGATGCGTCTACCCCGATCCACCCACCGGAATCCAACCGACGTGCGAAACCGCTGGAGTGCTCAACGTAATTACGTCGCTGGTCGCTTCCATTCAAGTGGCCCTAGCATTGCAAATTCTGACCGGGCACGCCGCGGAAGTCGAGCCTCGTATCACGCGCGTCGATCTGTGGAACGGCGGAGTACGCCAGACCGGCGTGCCCCCGCGCGATCCCGATTGTCCGACGTGTGCCCGCCGGGAGTTCCCATTTTTGACAGAAACGCGCCGCGCCCCAGCCGGCTTGTGTGGACGAAATGCAATCCAAATCCACGAGCGGGAATGCGCCCTGGATCTCGCAGCGCTGCGGGCGAGACTGGAACCGCTGGGGGAAGTCCGCGCGAACGAGTTCGCTTTGCGCTTCCGCATCGCGCCCTATGAGATGACCGTTTTCCCGGATGGCCGGGCAATCATCAAAGGAACCAGCGACGCCGGCCTGGCGCGCAGTTTGTACGCCCGGTACGTGGGAGCGTAGCCTGCGGGCAGGCGGTTCCGGAACGCCTGCCCAAGCTCGTTCAGCTACTATGTTCCGTCTTCTCGCCTAGCGCCAGCATCGTCTCGAAATAGGGGGGCTCGGTTTCGCGATGGACGATGGTAGTTTCCAGCTTCTCGAATCCGGCGGCGCGGAGATACTGTTCCAATTCTAGTTCGGTGAAGCCGAGCCACAGGTCGGCGTAGAGTTCCCGTGCCTCTTCGAAGTGGTGGCGGTTCAAATCGAGGATCGCAATGCGGCCGCCCGGCTTGAGAATGCGCCAGGCTTCCGCGATAGCGCGCTGCGGGTGAGTAGCGTGGTGCAGCGCCTGGCTCAGGAAGGCGAGGTCCACTGTCGAACTCCGTATCGGCACCTCTTCCAAATCGCCCAGCCGGTACTCCAGGTTGCGGATGCCGTGGCGGCGGGCCAGATCCCGTCCGAATTCCACCATTTTCTCGGAATTATCGATGGCGATCACTTTCTTGGCGCGCTGCGCCAAGAGCTGCGATAGCGTACCCTCTCCTGCCCCGAGATCGGCAACCACCAGCGGCGGCAGCAGCTTCAGGAGGGCTTCGGCGACGCCTTTCCAGGAGCGGCCTGGCACGTACGCGCGCCCGAAGCGGCCCGCCAGTTCATCGAAGTAGCGGCGCATCTTGTCTTTGCGCTTGCGCAGGACCAGGCGCAGCGCGTCGCGGTCCTGCGCTGCTTCGGGCACTTCCCTCGCCGCCTGCCGCAGCAGGTCCATCACACCGTTGGGCGCATCCAGGCGGTAAAAGGCGTTCTTACCGGTGCGGCGGTCGTCCACCATGCCGGCCTGCTTCAGTTGGGAAAGGTGGGTCGAAATCTGGCTTTGGCCTTTGCCTAGAATCTCCTGCAGTTCGTTTACAGACAGCTCCTCCTGTTCGAGGAGCAGCAGAAGACGGAGGCGGTTCGGGTCCGCCGCCAAACGCAACGATTTGAGGATTGACGCCATCCCCTTCGCCAGTATAATATCAACCTATCAAGATTTATAGATACGAGGGCTAAATGGGTACTGCGACACTGAACCAAACCGCTACCGACTTCAAAGTTGCCGACCTCGCGCTGGCCGATTGGGGCCGCAAGGAGATATCCATCGCCGAGCACGAAATGCCCGGGCTCATGGCGATTCGACGCAAATACGCGAAGGAGCAGCTGCTGGCCGGGGTCCGCATTACTGGATCCCTCCATATGACCATCCAGACCGCGGTCCTGATCGAAACGCTGGCCGACCTGGGTGCTTCCGTACGCTGGGCAAGCTGCAACATTTTTTCCACGCAGGATCATGCCGCCGCCGCCATCGCAGCCGCCGGCATCCCGGTGTTTGCCTGGAAGGGTGAGTCGCTCGAAGAATATTGGTGGTGCACCTACCAGGCCATCAGCCACCCCGATGGCAAAGGCCCGGAACTGGTGGTGGACGACGGCGGTGACGCGACGCTTCTCATCCACAAAGGCTACGAACTCGAGAATGGCGGTGATTGGGTAAATACACCTTCGACCAGCCATGAAGAGACCGTTATCAAGAACCTTTTGAAGCATATCCACAACCAGAACCCCCGGCGCTGGCATGGGATTGTGAAGGATTGGCGAGGCGTTTCCGAGGAAACCACGACCGGCGTGCATCGCCTGTACAAGATGCAGGAAGCCGGCGCACTGCTGGTGCCGGCGATCAACGTGAACGACTCGGTAACCAAATCCAAGTTCGACAACCTCTACGGCTGCCGTGAGTCGCTGGCAGATGGCATTAAGCGCGCGACCGACGTCATGCTGGCCGGTAAAGTCTGCGTGATCTGCGGGTACGGCGATGTGGGCAAGGGCTCCGCACATTCCCTGCGCGGCATGGGCGCGCGCGTGGTGGTCACCGAGATCGATCCCATCAACGCTCTACAGGCAGCCATGGAAGGCTTCGAAGTAACTACCTTGGAAGAGACGCTGGGACGCGGCGACATTTACGTAACCTGCACGGGCAACGTCGATATCATCACCCTGGAACACATGAAAAACATGAAGGACCAGGCGATCGTCTGCAACATTGGCCACTTCGATAACGAAATCCAGATGGATGCGCTGAACACCTCCGGCGCCCGAAAGACCAATATCAAGCCGCAGGTGGATATGTATACCTTCCCCGATGGCCGCAGCATTTTCATCCTGGCCGAAGGCCGCCTGGTGAACCTGGGCTGCGCCACGGGCCATCCCAGCTTTGTGATGAGCAACAGCTTCTCCAACCAGACGCTGGCGCAGCTCGATCTCTGGAAAAATCGCGATACCTACAAGCCGGGTGTCTACACCCTTCCCAAGAAGCTTGACGAGGAAGTTGCGCGCTTGCACCTGGAGAAGATCGGCGCCAAGCTTACCACGCTAACGGCCAAGCAGGCCGAATACCTGGGAGTGTCCGTTGAGGGGCCGTACAAGGCGGATCATTATCGGTACTAAGGATGCGACGGGTTGGCAGGCGGAAGCGCCTGCCCCACTCGGTACTAATATAGAAGGCAGTTGATTTCCGCAGGAGGACAATTTGGCAGAGACTCAGAGATTTCTCTTCACTTCAGAATCGGTTACGGAAGGCCATCCGGATAAGATCGCGGACCAAATTTCAGACGCCGTGCTCGACGCCGTTATGGCTGAGGATCCCACCGGCCGCGTGGCATGCGAAACCCTGGTGACCACGGGCACCTGCATCGTGGCGGGGGAGATCACCACCACGGCTCATTTGGATATCCCACGGCTGGCACGCGGCACGATTGAGTACGTCGGCTACAACGATGCCAGCTACGGCTTCGATTGCCACACCTGCGGCGTGCACAACCTGATCCAGACGCAATCGCCCGACATCGCCATGGGCGTTGACACCGGTGGCGCCGGCGACCAGGGCCTCATGTTCGGCTACGCCTGCGACGAGACACCCGAGCTTATGCCCCTCCCCATCGAGATGGCGCACAAGCTGGTGCAGCGTCTTTCGGAGGCGCGCCGCCAAGGTACCCTCGAATTCCTGCGGCCTGATGGCAAGAGCCAGGTTTCGGTGGAATACGTGGACAATAAACCCAAGCGCATCGAAGCCGTAGTCATCTCGACGCAACACGCGCCGGAAATCGGCACCGAAGAACTGCGCAAGGAAGTCAAGAAGCACATTATCGACGCGGTGATTCCTTCGAATATGGTCGACTCGCAGACCAAATACCACATCAACCCGACCGGCCGCTTTGTGGTGGGAGGACCTCACGGGGACACGGGCTTGACCGGCCGCAAGATCATCGTGGACACCTACGGCGGCATGGGCCGCCACGGCGGTGGCGCATTCTCCGGCAAGGATCCCACGAAGGTTGATCGTTCGGCCTGCTACATGGCTCGATACATCGCAAAGAACCTGGTGGCTGCGAAATTGGCTTCACGTTGCGAAGTGCAGCTGGCGTACGCCATCGGCGTCGCCGAGCCCGTGTCGGTGACCGTTAACACATTCGGCACTGGCACGATCCCGGACTCCCGGTTCACGGAACTGGTGCGTGAGAATTTCAAACTCACCCCGCGGGGGATCATCGAGACATTGAATCTGCGGCGTCCGATTTATCGCAAAACCGCTGCCTTCGGCCACTTTGGCCGCAACGAACCTAGTTTTAGCTGGGAAGCCACCGACAAGGCCGAAGTGCTCAAGGAATCGGCTGCCATGGCGAACGCCGCTGCAAGATAAGCGACTCGTTTGCGGGCGCGGGTTACAACAGCTCGCCGCCCGCTGCAGCTATTTCTACCGGCTGGTTCACTCCTTCGGTTCGTCCGGATCTGGTTCGGGATACTCTCGTGCCAGATCATCTTCCCGTCTACGGCGCGGCCGCAAAGGAGCTTCACTCGGTGGCGGATTTTCGATGCTGTCCACCAGGGATGCTTCGTAGTATTGCCCCTCTTCGACCAGTTCGCGAACGCTCTCGCTGTCCACGTCCTCCTGGCCCGGTAATCCTTGGAGATCGCCGGATTGCCCGGCCTCAGCCTCGCCCTTTTGTTGCGGCGGCTTGGGTGTAACGGGTTCAGTCGGCGTTGGTTTCCTCTTTGCCATGCGGAAATCCTCTCTCCGTTCTCCACAGCGCTTAACGCCGGACGCCCAACGCCTTCCTCATGGGCGAGAAGCCGGTTGTGCCCGTGAATAGCCCGCTAAATGCCGCAACAGCAAGGAGGACCTTCCACTTGTAGCGAAGTGGGACGAAGATCGCCGCGGCAGCTGCCGCCGAGCCGATTCCCATACGAATCTTCTGTTCCCTTGATCCCATGTTTTCTTTCATCATTCCTCCACGAGAATGGAAAATAAGAGTCAGTCGATAGCGTAACGCGTGTCGGGCCTCCTGTCAGTGCGTTTGCAACCAGACACTACGGATCGTGCGGCAGCCAAACTCATGGTCGCTCACGACAGACTCCGCCGAGAGAGTAGTGGACGCGATTTCGAGCCTTGTTCGAGTGCGCTGACAGCCTTCCGAGCGTTTCGAAAGTTCTCGCGTTCAAAGGCATTCGCGGCCGCAGAAGTCTCAGCTCACACTGGA
>CAZKVF010000016.1:0-22182 GCA_964556085.1 uncultured Solibacteraceae bacterium | reverse complement strand
CAGCGCGCGCGCGGAGCGCAGCGTCTCATCGGAATTGGTATAGATGGCGTGCGGCGCGACGGCCGGTACCACCAGCGGATCGTTCCGGAAGCGCTTCAGGTAGCCCTCGGTGAATCGCAGCGAATCAGCCGGCGTCCTGGCATCCGCCACCGGAAACCCGATGATGGTTTCGCCCAGCACACCGCGCATGCCGCTTTCCTTCGCCACTTCGGCCACGACGTCTTCGAAATAGTACATATCGGTGAACGTGGTGGTGCCTCCCAGCAGCATTTCCAACACCCCTAGCCGCGTCCCCCAACGCACGAACTCGGCGGAGAGGTTCTTCGCTTCCGCCGGGAAGATGAAGCGATTGAGCCAGTCCTGCAACTTCAGGTCATCCGCTACGCCACGGAACAGGGACATGGCGGCGTGTGTATGCGTGTTGATGAGGCCTGGAGCGAGAATGGCGTCAGGCCGGTCGAGGCGCTGCTTGGGTTGGAAACGGCCATCGATTTCGGCCTTCGAACCGACGCCGACGATGCGCTCCCCGCGCACAGCCACCGCGCCATTTTCGAGCACGCGCCGCGGCCCGTCCATGGTAATGACGTAGCGCGCGCTCCAGACCCAGTCAGTGGGCTCGGCGGAGAGGGTGAAGGGGAGTAGAAAGAAGATGAGAGTTGGCAGGCGGAAGCGCCTGCCCCACCAGGAAAGGGCAAGAGTTGGCAGGCGAAAGCGCCTGCCCCACTTACAGATACGTCGCATCGAACGGCCTCGGAAACAGATCTTTCAAGCGGCACGTCTCCACTTTGCCGCGCGGGTTCACAAGCGCGATTTGGATATCACCGCAAAACTCCCACAGTACCTGCCGGCAGGCCCCGCAGGGTGGCGTCAGGCTGTCGGTATCGGCCGCGACGGCTACACGGCGGAACCGGCGAGCCCCCTCGGATATTGCCTTGAACAAGGCCACTCGCTCAGCGCACATCGTCAAGCCGTATGTCGCGTTCTCGATGTTGCAACCGGTGTGAATGCGGCCTTCCGCGTCTTCTATGGCTGCGCCCACTTTGAATTTGGAGAAGGGCGCGTGCGCACGTTCGCGGACAGAGAGCGCGGCGGACACGAGAAGATCATTCATGCCGCTGTTAGTCTCGGCAGCACCCGCTTGAGTAGCCGCACCAACGTATCTCGAACCATTGCGCCCGTTTCCAGCACCTCTTGATGCGTGATCTTCCGCTCCAGGATTCCGGCGGCCATATTGGTGACGCACGAAATTCCCAGAACCCTGATTCCCATCTGATTGGCTACGATCGCTTCGGGCACGGTGGACATGCCCACGAGGTCCGCCCCGATCGCGCGCAAAAACCGGATCTCCGCCGGAGTCTCATAGGAGGGTCCCAACATCGCGGCATACACACCTTCGGTGAGCACGATGCCCAGTTCGGCCGCAGCCTGTCGCGCGACTTCGCGGTACGACTCGCAATACACCTCCGACATATCCGGGAACCGCGGCCCGAACCGTTCGTCGTTCGGTCCTACCAGCGGATTCGAGCCTTGCAGGTTGATGTGGTCGGCTATCAACGCCAGGCGGCCCGGCGCCAGACCGGTGTTGATGCCCCCCGCCGCATTTGTAAATACGATCGAGCGTATCCCCAGCAACCCCAGCACCCGTACGCCATGCGTCACTTGCGCCGGTGTGTAGCCCTCATAAAGATGTGCGCGGCCGGCCATCACCGCTAGAGGCATCCGATCCAGGCGGCCGAGGATCAGCGTGCCCGCATGTCCCACAGCGGTGGAACACGGCCAGCCGGGAATCTGCCCGTACGGAATATCCACGCTTTCAGTAAGCTCCTCGGCAAAACCGCCGAGTCCGCTGCCCAGCACCACCGCAACTGCGGGGTTAAGGTCTGTGCATGCGCGAATGTGCCGGACCGCGTCTTCGATCACAGCAGCATTCCAGCGATACACGCCGACATGAAGTTGGCCATTGACCCCGCAGCCACCGCCTTCAGGCCCAGACGCGCCAGGTCCGACTTGCGGTTCGGCGCCAGACCGCCGATACCGCCGATCTGTATCGCGATCGAGCTGAAATTGGCGAAGCCGCACAACGCATAAGTCGCGATTGTGAACGACCGTGGATCGAGCCGCGCCTGCATGGGGCCAAGCTGGGTGAAAGCCACGAATTCGTTGAGGACCAGGCGCGTCCCCAGCAAGTTTCCGATGTCGGCCGCGTCCTTCCACGGCACTCCCATCACCCATGCCACCGGCGAGAAAATGATGCCGAAGGTTTTCTGAAGCGTGTCCGGCACCCAACCCAGCAACGGCAAGGTGTGCACCCAGCCCAGGATGCCGTTCACCATGGCGATCAGAGAAATAAACGCGATCAGCATCGCCCCCACGTTTAGCGCCAGGCGCAGCCCGTCGCCGGCCCCCTGAGCCGCCGCGTCAATCACGTTCACTGCGGTCTTCTCCACCTTAACTATCACCCGGCCCGCCGTAGCCGGCTTTTGCGTTTCCGGTATCAGGATTTTGGACAGCATGATGGTGGCCGGAGCCGTCATGATGACGGCCGTCAGCAGGTGCTCGATCTGCACATGAGCGATCAGAACGTATGCCGCCATTACCGCGCCGGAAATGTGCGCCATCCCGCTGGTCATCACCGTGAATAGCTCGCTCTCCGTAAGGCCGGCGAGAAACGGCTTGATTGTGAGCGGCGCCTCGGTTTGCCCCATGAAGAT
The DNA here is from genome assembly GCA_964556085.1 of uncultured Solibacteraceae bacterium. GTDB lineage: Bacteria > Acidobacteriota > Terriglobia > Bryobacterales > Bryobacteraceae > PSRJ01. Next base: position 19,471 of record CAZKVF010000016.1, on the reverse strand, counting down.
GCTTGCGGCCACGTTGAGCGACTCCGCCCCGCTGACTCCCATCACTTTCTGCATCCCGATCGCCATGGCGCGCACGATCCATTGCATGATGCCCAAGTAGTACAGAATCGAAAAGAACGACGCAATGAAGATGATCAGCGTGAGTACCTGAAAGGCGAACACCACGCCGAACGAGCCGCCGGGTTTGCCCAGCTGGTCCCCGAAGACGAAGCTGCTCCCCGCCTGGGAATAATCCAGCATCGCCGTGACTCCCCGGCTGATGCCCTGGAAAAGCTTGCCGAAATCGGTTTTCAATACGATCAGCGCGAAAAGAATCTGCAGGCCCAGTCCCCAGGCAATGATGCGTCCCTTAATGGCACGTTTATCCGTGGAAAAAAGCCAGGCCGAAGCAACGATGAGGACCAGGCCAAGGAGGCCAGTAAAGCGGGACATTGGACTATCCTATCGGGTTGGCAGGCGGAAGCGCGTGCCCCACAACTATCCAACGACTTCGAGGATCAGCTCCCGCTCTTCCGGCTTTTGCGCCGATATGCGGAACGCATCTTCCACCATCTCGGCCGCCTCTTCCACGCGGTCCTCCCGCGTGTAATACAGCCGGCACAGCACCGAGCCGGCGTCCACTTTCTCGCCCACCTTCACTTCGAGAATGATGCCTACGGCCGGGTCGATTACATCTTCCTTGCGGTCGCGGCCCGCGCCGATCATGTTGGAGGCCAAGCCGATATCTTCGGCGTCGATCGAGCTGATATAACCGCCGCGCGGCGATGTTACTTCGCGCATCCCCGTGGCGTTGGGCAGCAGTTCGAAGCGGTCCAGGGCCTGCGGGTTGCCGCCCTGAGCCAACACGACCTGCTTGAACTTGCGATAGCCGGAGCCATCAACCAGCCGCTCCTCCGCCATGCGGCGCGCCTCTTCCAGTGAGCCCGTTTTCTTCGCTAGGAAGATCATGCGCGCCGCCAGTTCGATCGAGAGCTTGGTCAGGTCGTTCGGCCCGGCGTTCTGCAGCGTCTGCGAGGCTTCCATCACTTCCAGCGCATTGCCCACTGCGTAGCCCAGCGGCTGGCTCATATCCGTAATCAAAGCCTGTACCCGCTTGTCCATCCGGCGTCCGATGCCGACCATCATTTGCGCCAGCCGCCGCGCATCCACCTGCTTTTTCATGAATGCGCCATTGCCTACTTTCACGTCCAGCACCAGCGCATCCAGCCCTTCAGCCAGCTTCTTGGACATGATGGACGACGCAATTAGCGGAATCGATTCCACTGTCGCCGTGACGTCGCGCAGGGCATAAAGCTTGCCATCGGCCGGTGCGAGGCGGTCTGTCTGGCTCATGTAGCACAGCCCCACTTCCGCGAGCTGTTTCTGCACTTCCTCCGGGCTAAGGTCGGTACGAAATCCCGGGATCGATTCAAGCTTGTCCAGAGTCCCGCCTGTATGGCCCAAGGCGCGGCCCGACATCATGGGCACCACCACGCCGGCTGCCGCCGCCAGCGGGGCTACGATCAGGCTGGTCTTGTCGCCAACCCCGCCTGTCGAGTGCTTGTCGACCTTGATGCCCGAAACCGCCGACAGGTCTACTGTTTCGCCTGAGCGCAGCATGCATTCCGTCAGGCGGCTGACTTCGCGATCCGTCATTCCCGCGAAATATACCGACATCAGAAAAGCGGCCATCTGGTAATCCGGAATTTCGGCGCTGGTGTAGCCGTCCACCATAAAGTCGATCTCTTCCGGAGCGAGTTCTTCCCCGTCGCGTTTCCGCTGGATCAAGTCAACTGTACGCATTTTGAGACACTTAGGCTACCATCCTAAGGGGTTGAAAGTAAAGAAACGTTTGCGGCCGAGCCTGCCGCCCGCCGTCAGTTATGGTTCTTCCGCGCGCGACGCCTGCGTGCGCACCCGGCGCGCAGACGCCGCGTTTCCATCAGCCGTCCCCGCTGGCTCCTACTTCTTCGGCGCGTACGGCCCGACTTCGGGCTTGCCCTGCGTGTCCTTCAAGTTCCCCAATTCCGCGGCGACACCGCGGGTAATGGCCGCTATCTCGCTTCCGGCCTGGAAGCAGGTAAAATCGGCACGGTCGCGCCACGCGAACGGTCCGCAGAGCCGCTTGCCTGCACCCAGCGCTGCGTCGTGCACGATGTTAATCAGGCGCTCGTAGTCCGGGGTCCCCTGCTTGTAGCCGGAGAAATTGCCCAGGTCTCCGCTGGCCGCGAAGACGGCCGTCACGCCCGGGATGGCCGCGATTTCACGCGCTGCCGCCGCGCCATCCAGCGTCTCAATCATCTCGATCAGCACGACATTGTCGTTGATCGTATTCCGGTAGCCGCCGGGCACGTTGCCCCACACATCCGGATCGAAAGCCTGCCCACCGCCCTGGCTGCGTTTGCCGAGAGGTGGGAAGTACGCCCAATCGCGCGCGGCTTTGCCTTCTTCCACCGAGCGTACCGTGGGCACTACAAGAACCAGGGCGCCCGCATCCATGGCATGCTGGATCTCCCGCTCATCGGTATACGCCACCCGTACTCCGGGCACCGCCTTGGCATGCGGGCATGCCCGCCACATGCGGGCCACGTTTTCCCAATCGCGCGGGGAATGCTGCATTTCCGTCCAGATGAAGTCATACCCGGCATTAGCCATGGCGCAATAGGTTTCCGGGCTGTCGCTGCTGAATACCGTCCCGCCGGTCACCTTCTCGCCCTTCATCATTTTGAGCAGCACCGGGTTCCAGATCTTGGAATTCGCCGGGGCACTGAAATCCGGTCCGTACTTCCACTTGGCCGGATCGAGCGTCCCCTGATTCGTGGCGTTGGGGGGCGCCACTGAAATCGCCCCCGAGTCCTTGCCGGCGGGCGCCGCCAGCGGAAATTGCGTTTTCCCGCCGTCCGCGTTGTTCAAATACGGATCCGCGGTGGAGGGCCTCTGGCCCTGCTGCCCTTGCCCCCAGGCCTGAGTAGTTAGTCCCAGCGCCATACTAAGCGCCACTACTGAAAATTGACGGTTCATCCCGAAACTCCTCTCTTCCTAAGACAGGCCTCGTGGCCTGTCAGGTCTTCCTTCCCCACTTACTGCTTTTTGGCCGCTTCCCTGTCCTTGGCCCGCCCGCCGCTGAGGGAATCAAACATGGCGGATCCGCTTCGAGAACTCATGCCCTCGCCGCCGTGGCGCCAACGATTTGCGGGATCAACTCGCCGGAAACATCCGTCAGGCGCATATTGCGCCCGTTGAAGTAGAACGTTAGCTTCTTGTGGTCGACTCCCAATAAATGAAGAAGCGTGGCGTGCAAGTCGTGATTGGTCACGGTTTGTTCCGCAGCCTTATAACCCACGTCATCGCTCGCGCCGATTCTTTGTCCGCCCTGAATCCCGGCTCCCGTCATCCAGACGGTCATAGCGCCCGGGTTGTGGTCGCGGCCCAGGCCGCGCTGCGAGATGGGCATCCGGCCAAACTCGCTGTGCCAGAGCACCACTGTGTCGTCCAGCAAACCGCGCTGCTTGAGGTCTGTGATCAGGCCGGTGATCGGCTTGTCTACTTCTTTGGCATGCTGCCGGTGATTGGTGACGATATTGGCATGTGCGTCCCATGTGTCTTCGATGCTTACGTATGCGCCGCTGATTACTTGAACGAAGCGCACGCCGCGCTCGATCAGTCGGCGGGCAAGGAGACACTGCCGACCGTAACCAGCCGTGACCGGATCGTCCAACCCGTACAGCTTCTTAGTCGCTTCACTCTCTTTGTCGAGGTCCACTGCTTCCGGAGCGCAAGCTTGCATGCGGTACGCGAGCTCATAGGAAGCGATGCGCGCGGATAACTCCGAGTTGCCAGGATACTGCTCGTCAAAGCTCTGGTTCAAGCGAGCAAGCTGATCGAGCCTCGCGCGTTCCTGTTCTGGCGACATATACCCTTTAGGAGCGGAGAGGTCGAGGATGGCGTCGCCTTTGGAGCGGAACACAGTGCCTTGATATGCCGCCGGTAGGAATCCCGATTGCCAATTGGGTGGACCGGCGTAGGGACCGCCCTTCTGATCGAGCAGAACCACATAGCCCGGCAGACTTTGATTCACGCTACCCAACCCATAGGTGACCCACGCCCCCACGCTCGGATAGCCCATCTGAATAGAACCTGTGTTCCACTCGTAATGCGAGATCACGTGGTCGTTGGACAGTCCCTGACAGGAGTGAATGAAGGCGAGGTCATCCACCATCGTGGCCATGTTAGGGAAAATCTCGGAAACCCATGCGCCCGACTGGCCATATTGCTTAAAGCTGAACGGGCTCTCCATTAGTGGTCCAGGATAGCCCTGGCGCACTTTTATCTCGCCCTTGCCCTCCATCGGCAGACGGTTGTATTTTTGCAGCGCCGGTTTGTACTGGAAAGTGTCGACCGCGCTGACTCCGCCGCTCATGAATAGCGAGATCATCGCCTTCGCCCGCGGTTTAAAGTGCGGCGGCTTAGGGGCAAGCGGGGAATCGCCGGGAGTCGCAGAGCCAACACAGGCTTTGGGCCCCAATTCAGTCTCCGCACCCAACAGCTTGTCCTGGTTCAAGAGATCGATCAGCGCCAATCCGCCGATACCCATTCCGGCTTCCATCCAGAATCGTCGCCGCGAGAGAAACTCTCTCTTCTTATGGTGATCGCTCATGCTGTCGAAGACATAGCTCATTTCCGACTCTCCTGCTCAATGTATGTAGACAAATTCGTTAAGGTTTAGGGTCACGTGGGCGAGGTCGGTCAAGGCGGAAAGAGACGCCTGTACGCCGTTCGTGGCGCCCTCATTCGCCGCTTGTTCCCTTTGTTTCTTCAGGAACGCCACATTGCTCTCCAGTTCCCTTGGTTTTGGTTCCCGGCTCAACGCGATCTGGTACATGACTTTTACCTGCTGGCTGGCATCGTCGCCAGCCAACTTCGCTACCCGCTTGGCGAAGGCGGCTGCCTGCATGAGGGTGAATTCATTGTTCAGCATCGTGAGGGCCTGTGTGGGCACGGTGCTGACCGCCCGCCTCTCGCAAGTAACATTCAGGTCAGGTAAGTCGTATTCCTCGAACATTGGATACTTCAGGCCTCGCTTGACGTATGCGTAAACGCTCCGCCGCCAGGTATCCGGACCCTCCTTCGTGAGATCCCAGGTTCCCCGTGGCTGGTCGGCTCGCACCGAGATGGGGATTGAGGGGAAGAAGGCCGGACCACCCGCCTGCAGATTCAGATTGCCGCTGGCGTCCAGAACCGTGTCGCGAACGATCTCGGCCTCCATACGCCTCGCCGGAAATCTCCATAAGTAGACGTCAGTGGGATCCTTTTCCAGATCGCCAGCCTGATAAAAAGCAGAAGCCATTTTGTACGTCTGCGAATTCATGATGAGGCGGTGCATTTGCTTGACGCTCCAGCCTTGGCGAACAAATTCGGCGGCCAGCCAGTCGAGCAGTTCAGGATTCGATGGAAGGCCGCCCATTTTCCCGAAGTTGCCGGGGGTGGACACAATACCCGTTCCAAAATGCCAACCCCAGATCCGATTGGCCATGACCCGCGCGGTAAGCGGATTGTCCGGCGAGGCAATCGCTTCTGCTAGCGCTCGACGGCGCCCGCTGGTGACATACTCGGGCCGATTTGGCGGGTCGGAGGCCGGCGGCGTCTTCCCTTCCGCTTCGTCGATGATCTTCAGAAATCCTGGCTGCACCGGAAACGTGCTCTCGTTGAATTTAATGTCATCTCCGGCGGCGGCGAAGAACACCGGGGGCACCTCATACTTCTGACCCGGCTCGGGAATGAAGCAACACTCTAAACCATAGTCAGGCCGCCCCGTTCCGGGGATATGCGAATCTCCTAAACCATCGGGGGTCAGCCGGTAATCCCCATCACGCACGCCGTCTGCGACCGGCAACGGGTCCGGCATTTTGTTGATGATCTCGTCGATCTTAGCTTGCAGTGCAGCGCGTTTCGCCTCGTCCTCCGGACTCAGTTTGAGCTGCCGCCGCCCGCCTTCGCTACCGGCAACACCAAAAACCATGTTGGCTTTTTGGAGAGCCTTGTTCTTTGCAATGGCGTCCAGGTCGGCCTGAATCTGATCCGGATCTGCGTCGTCCGGGCCAATCAACACTTGCGCCACGAGCAGCTTTTGGCCTGGGGTGCGCTCATTTTCGGGCGTCTTAATGGCGGCCTGAATATCTGCGGGAAACTTTTTCAAAGCGGCCTGGATTTGCTGTTCGCGCTGCTTGTCACGATACGGTTTCTCGATGCGAGCGATCTGTTGCTGCAGCGGCGTGATCCCTGCCTCCGCAGCCTTCTTGGCTCGCTCCTGCGCGTCGACTTTGTCCTGCGGCGCGAGCGGCCAATCGTAATTCACCTGCGACCAGAAGGCCGCGACTGAGCGGTAATAATCCAAGCGGGTGATGGGATCGAACTTGTGACATGGCAGCGGGCGCAATTGACCGAAAGACCCATAAAGCCCTGGAACGTGGTCCGGACATCGTCGTCCATGTAATCGTAGCGGTAGCTGGGGTAATTCGCCTCTCGGAAACGGACCCGCGGGCCAATCCTATAGTAGGTGGTGGCAGTGAGGCTGTCGTACGTTGGGTGATCCAATTCGTCGCCGGCAAGCTGCTCCAGGATGAACTGGTTATAAGGCTTATCTTCATTGAAGGCCTTGATCACGTAATCCCGGTAGCGCCATGCGTTCTGGACGGTGATGTCAAATTCAAAACCGGAACTGTCCGCATATCGAACCACGTCCAGCCAGTTGCGTCCCCAGCGCTCGCCGTAATGCGGCGACGCGAGCAGCCGATCCACCAGCTTTTCGTAGGCGTCCGGGGCCGGATCTTTGGCGAACGCTTCCACTTCTGCGACCGGCGGCAGCAACCCCAACAAATCCAGGTATGCGCGCCGGATCAAAGTCCTCCGATCGGCTTCCGGCGCGGGAACCAGCCCTTTTTTGTCCATCATGTCCCGGACAAACGTGTCGATTGAGTCGCGACTCCAGCGGCTATCGCTAACCTGAGGGCTTGGGTGGCGCACCGGCTTCTGGAAAGCCCACCATTTCCGGTCGGCCTCGGTGAATTGCTTCTCCTTGTAAGCCGCCGGACTATAATTAGCTGCGGTGGGAGCGGGCGCAGCCGGCGCCAAAGAGGACGCTTCCTCCCACTTCGCACCTTGGTCGATCCAATCCTTTAAAGTGGCGATTTCCATCGCTGTGAGAGCCGCCACCGGTGGCATCGGCATAACGGGCTGCACCTCTCCCGTGACACGTTTCACAACCAGGCTGCCCGCGCTATCACCAGGAATGATCGCCGGCCCGGTTGCGCCGCCCTTCAGCATTCCGGCTCGCGTATGTAGATCCAGGCCGGACATCTGCAGGCCCTCCCCGTGACACTGGAAACAACGCTGGACAATCGGCAGGATGTCTTTTTCCGTAAGGAGCGTCTTCTGAGCCGCCGAACGGTGCTGAAGCGCCACTAAGACCATCAGAACGGTCAATACAGCCCAGGAGGTGCGGCCCACCCGAGGCCAGAATGTTTGAAGAGCTTGGCTAACCATGAAAAATTTACCTCCTAATTCCGTCTCGTGAAGCCGGGGTGGAAGTCGAGCCGAGTCCTACTCTTTTCGCCCTCTGAACAAATTCGATTTTTTGGAATATAACCCCTAAGGCCGCGCCGCGCTTATTTAAAAGCTCCGAGAAAACGTGAAGAAAATCAGCAGCAAATTCCAGGAAACACTATAGGCCCCTCTAAGCCATTGAAAAATGGGCATCTCAGGTGAAGAGCTTTAAGAGCGTTTGAAAAGCGTTGTTGCCTGGTTTATGCCTTCTCACTCGCGGCTGAGTTCCCAGTCACGGTCGCGGGCGAGATGATTCAACCGGCAAATTGACCAAAGAGCGGCTTCCCTTGCCTGCAGTTTGATACGCTTTACAGTTCGTCGTCACCAACTGGATGCTGCGAGAGAATAAGGCCTAGGCCAGGAGGAGAATCGAAAACGAGCACCTTCGGCTCGCGATGATTAAGGAAGAACCTTGGTAACCTCGTACTGGTGCGCGCGCTTGCGGGTCACCTCGGCCCGCACCAGCAGGTCGCCGGGAATGATCTTGCCGAACGCGCCAACTTCTCGATTTGTTCGTCCTTGAGTCACTTCGTCAATTACGTCCTGCCCGCCGACTACGCGGCCAAACACCGTAAAGTGACCGTTAAACTCGGGACAGGGAACCAAGGTGATTAGGAACTGGCTGCCCGCCGTCGGCCCGCGCTGGACCATGGAGATCGATCCCCGAAAGTGCCCCCGCGCGAGAGCAGAATTCGATTCGTCGGGAATAGAGTAGCCTGGTCCCCCCGTTCCATCTCTTGCACGGTTTTCACCCTTTGTGTTTGGATCTCCGCCCACCACCATATGGCCAGCCTCCGCCCAATGAAAGCGGGTGCCATCGTAAAACCCGTGTTCGACCAGATTCACGAAATTTGCCACCGCTAGCGGAGCCTGATCTTCAAAGAGCTCAATCTCCACAATGCCGCGTCCGGTACTTCTCTCGCCGGCGCTCTGATTGTTGCCCTGCATCCGATTGGCAGCTCCGTTCACGAAGCCGCGATGCTCAATCGTGAACCGCACCATCGGCAAATTCCCGTGCTCTTCTTCTTCCTGCCGCAGGGCCGATTCCCGCAGCCAGTCTCCAACGAGATGCTGGGCTGTGCTCCGCATTTCCACGGCCCAGGGCGGCTTCGTCTCCGGGAATGCTCGATCCAAGCCCCTAACCACTTCGTTAAAACGGTTGATACCGAAGCTCGCGCGCGCGTAAATTTCCCAAACAGACTGGCTGTGACGATCTCCCTCGAGCGCTTTTTGGGCATAATCGTAAGCGGCCTGGAAGTGATTGGAGTCAAACTCCACCTTGGCAAGGCTGGCGAACAGTTGCGGCTGCTTCAGCCCGGCGACGACGGCCCGCTCGAAATAGGGTCGAATCTGGTCTGGCTCGCCGCCCGCTACCAGAAGTAGCTCACCCGTGAGCCACTGCACTGTGGGGTCTTCAGGCCTTGCTCGCCGGGCCGCTTCCAGATCTGTTTGTAGCGCGCTGAGACGCAAGTTGAGCAACGACACCGACTGCTTCCCCTGCTCGGCGATCGCTTTGACGAGTTCCCCATTCTTTGCCTGCACGGCCGCAGCCGAACGAGACTTGAGTTCGTTGACCTGCCGCTGATTTTCTTTGATGAGTCGGAGCTGCTCTTCTAGTTGCCGAGTTGTTGGCACCGGCCCTGACAAGTCCGTATCCGGCGATCCAGCCTTTGGAGCAACTTCATCCAATAGACTGCGGCGCCCAAAGGGCGAGGCGTTGCCTATTCCTTGACTGGAGATGCGTGGAGCCGGCCTAGAGAATACCTGAGATGCTTTAGGCCACGACAGAAGACCAACCAAACCAGCTCCCGCAATAACGAGGCCCGAAATCCACCCGAGGTGTTTTTGGACGGACATCTTCCGTTATGAAGTCTCCGCTACCATCATGAGAGCACAATTGATGCCGTCGCAAGCTTCGAAGTTGCATGGAACAATTCTGGATAGCGGCCCGAAGGATCCATGCATCTCAGACCGGAGATATACTGAAAGACCAATGCACGTAATAGTTTCGGCCTTGATCGCACTCCTCGCCGCTTGCTTATCTTGCAGCGCCGCGGAGAAGGATTTCACGGTGGAACTACAAGCAGGCGCGACCGGCCATCAGGACATGGTGCGGGCCAACAACAGCCGGAATCCTGCCACACTGGCATTGAAGGCCGGGGACTCATTAAACGTCCAGTGGTCCGTTCTGAATCCCGACAAAGGCGGTTCCGTTCCGGATGTCACCCTGCACCTCTCTCTGAACCGGAATGCAAAGAGTGACGCTGACACAGTTTATGAAAGCGCTCTCGTAATGAACTTCGAGCCTGGGTCGAAGGGATCGGCCGAGCTATTGATTCAAGTTCCCTCAGCAGGGAACTATGTGCTGAAGATTGAGACCATCGGGGCCGCCACAAAGCTAGGCAGGGAGTATTCCGCTGCGATAGACGTGAAGATTCAATGAGGGTACTGTATTTAGCGACCGCAGGGGCGCTCGTCATCTGCTTCCCTCAGGTTTTCCTCGCCGAGCATTTTGACATCACGCTAGTGGCGGCCGGCCCGGACCAGGTGACCCGTGAAGCGTATGCTGACCAATCGCCGCCAGTGTCCGGTTTGAATCCTCGGCCGGTTCTTAAGGCCCGTGCCGGCGATAACATCACATTTCAGTTCGTCCTGACGAATGTCTATCCGCACGGCAGCGCCAAGAATGCCGGCGTGCACTATTACCTGGTTCGGGAACGCGAGATAGGCCAGAAAACGTTGCCGCCCGCGGAGGAACGTCCGATTATCGAAGGTCGTCTGACTTTCGACCTCAAGCCCAAGGCTCGGATCGGCGCGCGGGAGCGCTTTGTAATAAACCAACCGGGTGCTTACCTGCTCCGTGTCGAGACGCTTCGTACTCAGCGAGAGCACGAGCATTTCTCAGCGATCGACCTCCAAATCCAGTGAGAGCTTTGCCTTGTGCTTCGGAATAATCGTTTTCCAAAGAAGGTGCTGGCGTCGGCGGTTTGGTTGGGTGCTGCGTTGATGGCAGCCGATGATCCGGAAAGAGGATCGGCTTCGGCCAAGGCTTCGCAGCTGACGCTCCCTTTCATGGAGGCTTTCAATCAGCCGACAACTCCAAAGGTCGAGGCAGCCTCAGTCCTGATTAATCGAGGCGCCACGCAGGTTCACGGTTATCTGGCCTATCCCGCCTCGGATAAACCTCTTCCAGCTGTCCTGATCTTAGCGGGAGCTAAGGGACTTAGCGTGTCCACGCTGCAGGTTGCGCGGGAATTCGCGGACATTGGATTTGCCGCACTCGCGATCGATTACGATCCTGATAATACGGCCGGGACGTCCCCGCTGGTGCAAACGGTTACCGCAGGGCAGCTCGGCGATCGCGTAGATGCTGCGATCGCGTGGATCTCGGAGCAGCCGTTTGTGGATGCACAGTGGGTCGCCGCTGTTGGCTGGGCTGGAGGTGCTGTTTGGGCCATTCAGCTAGCCCACGAAGGCAAACTACAAGCAGCCGTCGTATCTGGTGGGCCTATCTGCTCGCAGCCGGATGAGGTGCTTCGAATATCGGCAACGCCGCTGCTCGTGATCGGAGGCCGTCGTTCCGGCTGCACCCCATCGATCGTGAACGAGCTGCAGCAAAGAGTCGTCGCCGCCGGTCTTCCCCATAACGTCGATTTCTATGGCGGCCCCAGTGGAGCTTTCCCAGGAACTCCAGGCGGAGGAACAGCAGACGACGAGGCATGGGTCAAAATCTACGAGTTTCTTGGCAAGCACGTGGAGGATACTCGCGACGCCAAGACTGAGTCTTCGCGCCAGCCAGAAAACCAGTTTGTGCGCATCGCAGACATCATGCGTGTGATTAACTCTGACAACGGAGTGAGAGGCCGCTTGAGTAGCTCGCTCGCGTCTCCGCCTTCGGGAGATGAACAGTGGGATCAAACGCGATCCGAGGCAGCGATCCTGGCAGAGGCTGGGAACTTATTGCTTGTCCTCCGCCCCCCGAAAGGTACAGTAGTCGGATGGCGAGAGCGGGCAATCGAATTTCGCACCGCGGCCCAAACGCTGTTACACGCTATTGAACGGCGGGATTTTTCAGCTGCGCAAGAGGCCCTTAGGGTACTTCCCAAAAGTTGTGCCTCCTGCCACGCCGATTATCGTTGAATTCGCTTTGCGGAAGTTGGAGCGTGTCTGTAACGGAACCGGCTGTTTGAAAGGCCGTTTTGGTGAAAACGACTCGCGTTATGGCTCTTGTTGGGCACGCGCTTCAGCTTCCGCGAGCCATCCTCGGCACAGCTGTTCCTCTGGGATGCTTGACAAGTAGGGCTTGATGTCGAGAATTGGGCTCCCGTCGAGCATATCAACGCCACGGACGCGAAGAATCGGTCCTTCCCGGTACAGCAATTTGACTACTGTTAAACCAATTGGATTTGGACGTCGTGGCGAGCGGGTCGCAAACACGCCGTGTGGCCGGTCGTCGCTTGGGGGTGTTCCTAGCAGCTCGTATCCAATGGAACGATCGAACGCCCAGATTACGAACAGGTGAGAAAAGCCTTCAATATCCGTGAGGCCTGGCTCAAATTGCGCCCTAAGCTCGAGCGACCCTTCCGCGCCGTGCTTTGTCCCTAAACCTTTAGGAATTTCGCGTGCATCTCGGTAAGGGGTTCTGACATACCCGATCGGCTCCATAGAGAGAAGTGCGTGTTCGTTTTCCTGCATCTTGCCATTCTCGGTCAATTTCGTTTTTGTCCTGCACACAGAAACAGAGGCCAGGGGTAGGTTTCGACCGCCAGGCATGTAACATTGTGCCATCAGGCCGTGCCGGCATCCACCACCACGGCAGCGGAACAAACGGTACTCTGGCCGGTACGGCCGCGGTGTCGAAGTCGGTCATCTAACCTTTCGGAAATTCGCCGCAAGAAACGGATATTCTATGCTGCGCGCGTGCGACATGATGGATCTGTGATGGTTAGCTTCGAGAAGCTGAAGGAACAAGGCTACCAACGGCTCGCTGCCCTTCTCACAGAGGAACAGTGCCGGTATCTCCGGAGTCTGTACGATAATAGCGGCCATTTCCGCAGCCGTATCGATATGGCTCGCTACCGCTTCGGAAGAGGTGAGTACCAGTATTTTGCGTATCCCCTCCCTCCACTGGTCGATCGCTTACGGACCTCGCTTTATCGAGACCTAGCGCCCATCGCCCGACAATGGATGGAGAACTTACGGATCCCGGCCGACTACCCGGATGAACTCGTCCAGTTCCTTCGCTTGTGCCACTCGGGCGGCCAGCAGCGGCCGACTCCGCTGTTGCTCCGCTACCGCGAAGGCGACTACAACGCGCTTCACCAGGATTTGTACGGGAGAATCTTCTTTCCATTCCAGGTGATTTGCTGCCTCAGCCAGCCCGAAACCGAATTCACCGGCGGCGAACTGCTCCTGATGGAACAGCAGCCCAGGGCCCAATCCGTAGGACGCGCGGTTCGCCTCGTGCAAGGCGAGGCGGTCGTCATCACGACGCGATACCGGCCAGCGCGGGGCAACCGGGGCTTCTATCGAACCAACTACCGCCATGGGGTGAGTCCCGTCGAGTCCGGGGAACGCTTCACGCTCGGCATCATTTTCCACGATGCCGAATAAAGACCGTGACGTCTACCGTTTCGGGTGGATGCCGCGCCCTGTTCTCAGTATTTGTCGATCCCGTCGCGTTCCGCCCAGGAACACGCGCCGACTGCGACGCTGTTCCAGCCCTCGAAAGATGTGAGAATAGCGAGTTCACCCATGAGACAGTCGTCCAAGCGTTCACTCGCAAGAAACGTTCTCACAGATTTGCATTTATGGCTGCCAGCTGCGGTTCTCGCACTTGGTGTGGGCCTTCTGTTTTTCCTTACCAGAATATGAGGCAAGGAACGTCGCAAGCGTTTGGAGTTCCGACGGGATCGCTCGATCGCGTGGGCGTCGTCTGTGGCATTGCGGCAGGTGCGTGGCTGGGAGCGGCCGAAGTTCCCACGAAGCTGGTTGGCGCCGGCCTGTCTCCATTCCTGGTGTCCCTCGGTATGGTGGCCGGAGTATTTGTCGCGCGATGGACAGTGCCAATGGTGTTGAAAGGGACCGGCTACGTCTTCCAAGACATTCGCGAAAAGCCGCACCTGATTGTCTGGGCAATTCTGGCTGGAAGCTTATGGGCTGTAGCGAACACGCTCACGATAGTCGCGATTCGTGACGTCGGGCTATCGATCGCGTTTCCACTGTGGAATACCAATAGTCTGATCGGACTGGTGTGGGGCTGGCTTCTGTTCGGTGAACTATCAGGCTCGCGACAATGGTATCGAGTAATCGGAGGAGCAGCCGCAATCACGGCGGGAGCATGGGTCCTGGCCTATGCCTCGTCCGTGCACACCGGCAGTTCCGCCTCGAGAGTCGGAGTCGGAATCACGGCGGCGTTAGGGGCAGGCATGCTTTGGGGCACGATGTACATCCCATACCGCAAGGCATATATCAGCGGTATGAACCCATTGTCATTCGTTACGGTTTTCACATTCGGCGAGTTGGGATCGATGCTAGCGCTGGCACTCGCTCTGGATGGGGGATTTCAGCATCTCGCGGCGGAACTGGTCAGCGCCCGATCTGCGCTGTTCTGGTTGTTTCTCGGCGGATTCTGCTGGGTCGTGGGCGACCTGTTTCAACAATATGCGGCCAAGTACATCGGTTTGAGTCGTGGCATTCCTCTATCCAATACAAATCAGCTGTGGGGGCTTGCCTGGGGAGCGCTGGTGTTCGGCGAGATGGCCGGAAAGGACGCCATGGCCCGGATGCTGATTGTATGCGGATCGATCGTCCTGGCGGCCGGTGCATGGGCCGTCAGTTCGGCTGAGGCGCCGGATTCCGAACGCGCTCGGTGGATCGGGGCCGTGGAACGGGAGTGCCGCCGGTACGGGCTGAAACGCGATCGCTTGATCGCGAGTATGCAAGGGCGCGACAGTGCGGAGAATGGATCCAAGCCGAATCGCCCCTGGCGAAGCACGTTCGACCTGGCCATTCTGCTGGGAGCGATCGCTATTTTCGTCTGGCTGGCGACAGGCGCGCGGCGTCAGCCCGTAGCTATTAGCCCCGTCCCGATGGCGATACTGATTGCAGCTACACTCGCATTCCTCGTCGGCGGCGGTCGGCTGCTCTGGAACCGCACACGTTTTTCATAAGTTCCCGACAGGCTGAACTCTGTGGGTAGCCTCGCCCCCGCATCGTTCCGCCCCCAGCGCAACTCTCCGAATCCTGACGCTTGGCGCGCCTCCCCACTGTGGACACACGGCTACGGCCGTAGGCTGGCCAGGTAAGTGTGCGCGCTCAGGCGGGCATATCGGGCATATAATGTCCGGAGCCTCCAGGGCGCGGGTGTTGCCCCGCTTTCCCTTCTGGAGGCGGGATCGGGGTCAAGATGATTCGTGCAAGGTTCACCGTTCTTGGGATCGCGGTGACGGCGCTCCTCAGCGCGCAAACAGTGAATCGGCCCAGCACGGCGCGGGGGGAATGGCCCACCTACGGCGGCGACCTGGCGAGTTCCAAGTATTCGCCGCTCGACCAGATCAGTAAGGATAACTTCTCCAAGCTGCGCGTGGCTTGGCGCGCTAAGTCTCCCGATGCGACCCTGAGCTTGACGATTCCCGGCGGCGGCGAATGGACTGCCGATTCGCGCAGCATCTTCGCGGACCTGAACCGCCTGGACCCGAAGCGCTGGCGCGAAGGCGCGCCGCCCTTCACCTCCAACTTCAAAGCGACACCGCTGATGGTTGGGGGAGTCCTGTATCTCAACTCGCCCTCCTCCGTGGGCGCTGCGCTCGATGCGCGTACTGGAGCGGTCAAGTGGGTGTACAACCCCAAGAGCTACGAATCCGGCACGACCACTATGAGCGCACGCTGGAATGAGCGCGGCGTCGCCTACTGGACCGATGGAGGCGAAGAGCGCATCCTTTGGGGCACCGGCGACGGCTACCTGATCGCCGTGGACGCCAAGACAGGCCGTCCTTCCGCCGGCTTCGGCCAGAACGGCCGCGTGGACTTGATGGAAGGTCTGCCGCGCGCCAAGCGTGGCGAGCGTGATTGGCTGAACGCGCTCACATATTCCGTGCAGTCCCCTCCGCTGGTGGTGCGCGATGTGGTGCTCACTCCCGCTTCCATCTCTTCCTACATCATCAACAAGGAACAGATCCCCGGCTGGATTCGCGCTTTCGATGTCCGCACCGGAAAACTGCGGTGGACCTTCCGCACTGTGCCGCAGCCGGGCGATTACGGCATCGATACCTGGAAGGACGATTCGTGGGCTTACGCCGGCAAGGCTACACCGTGGTCCATGATGAGCGCCGACGAAGAGTTGGGCTACATCTATATTCCTACCAACACTACCGCGCCCGATTACTACGGCGGGCATCGCCACGGCGATAACCTGTTCGCGGAAACCGTGCTCTGCCTGGATGCGGATACAGGCAAGCGCGTCTGGCACTTCCAGACCGTTCACCACGGGCTTTGGGACTATGACAACCCCGCCGCGCCCACCCTGATGAATGTGATTGTGGATGGCAGGGCGGTAAAGATGCTCGCCCAAGTGACCAAGCAGGGATTCCTCTTCGCCTTCGACCGCGTCACGGGAAAGCCGATCTGGCCGATCGAAGAGCGCCCTGTGCCACCGTCGGACATCCCAGGCGAGGAAGCCTCGCGTACTCAACCGTTTCCCACAAAGCCCGCGCCCTACGAATATCAGGGTGCTGAAGTGAGCGACTTCGTGGACTTCACGCCGCAGATCCGTGCCTCGGCCGTGGAGGCGACCAAAGGATACCGGCTAGGGCCGTTGTTTACTCCGCCGTCGCTGGAAGGCACCATCCAACGACCGAGCTCGGGCGGCGGCGGAAACTGGGGCGGCGCGGCGGCCGACCCGGAAACCGGAATCCTGTACGTGCCTTCCCGCAATGCCTGGTCGGTAAACGGATTGCAACTTCCGGATCCCGCGCTCAAGGGGAATCTCCGGTATGTGGAATCGAGGAAAGGGCCGCCGCGCATGCCGCAGGGCGTGCAGCTCTTCAAGCCGCCCTATTCGCGCATGACCGCTATCGACATGAACAAGGGCGAGCACATCTGGATGACGCCCACAGGAAACGGCGACCGATTGCGTAACAGTACCCTACTGAAGCCGCTTAATCTTCCGCCCGTGGGCGGAGACAGCACGGCCGCCGGACCGCTCCTCACCAAAACTTTATTAATCTACCCGCTGTCAGCCGGCGGAACGAACGACGGGCCGCGCCTTGTGGCTTATGACAAGGCAAGCGGCAAAGAAGTAGCTTCGGTGGATATTCCGGGTGTCGCGATTGGTACGCCGATGACTTACAAATTGGGGGATAAGCAATATATCGCCCTGACGGTGAGTGGCCCACCCGGCGAGGTGCCGGAGGTCGTGGCGTTGACCCTGCCGTGAGGCCAAAATCACGCCCGCCGGCGCCAGCAAGACCGGCTGGGCCTACATTCTGGACCGCGCTCCAGGAACCGCGCCACGCACTGCGGCGACCCAGCCACCGCGGGACGTGAACGACTGCCTATGATGCGCTCGAGCGTGTTGTATAATCCGCCCATGTCTAACCAGCCGATACTTCGCAGAACTCTTCTCGGACTGGGCGGCGCCGCCGGGCTTGGGCACTCACTGAGCGGTTGGGCGTTCGCGCAGGCTTCCAGGGTGTCCGGTGCGTCCGCCGTCAAGGTGGAAAAGAATATCGTTGTTGGCAAGGGTGGCGATACCGAACTGCACTGCGACATCTACAAACCGCCAGCGGAAACCGAGAAACGGATGGCCCTGGTGCACTTTCATGGCGGAGGGTTTGCCCGGGGGAGCAAGGACACGATGGGCGATAGGGTCACGCCCATCACCGCGCGCGGCTACGTCTCCATTGCGGCGCAGTACCGCCTGAGCGGCGTTGCGAAGTGGCCTTCCCAGATCGATGACGCCCGGACCCATATCCGCTGGGTGCGCGCCAACGCCAGCTCGTTAGGCATAGACCCGGCTCGAATCGGGATCGTGGGCTATTCGGCGGGAGGGCACATCGCGCTATTTACTGCCGGACAGCCCGATATGGCGCTTGCCGCTTGCGTCGCGTTTTATCCGGCGACGGATGTTAAAAACGTCGCGCAGGAGCTGATGCCTCCCGGAAGCGATGAGGCGGCCATCCGTGACGCGAGCCCCCTCACGCATATCCGAGAGGGTTATCCACCCACCGTGATTTTCCACGGTTTGTCGGATGTGACCATCGCTCCGGAGAACAGCGAGCGTCTGCTGCAGGCACTTCGCTCGGTCAAAGTTCCTTCCGAGTTGCACACCTTCGCCGGCGTTCCACATGCATTTGACTCGCATCCGGAATTCGCCGAGAGCTGCGCGGCGCTCACGGATTTCTTTTTGGAGCGGCAGATTCTGCATCCGCGAACGTATCCTCCGTTCGCGCCCGGGCCCGGACGCGGCACTGCATAAGCCTACAGCCGGGCTGCGATAGCGGCACCGAATCTGGGCTTGGGAGGAGCCAATGAAGCTGTGTTTATTTGCTTGCGCAAGCTTGTGCGCGGCGCAGTCCATCACGATTAAGACAGGAACGCTCATCGACGGCAAGGGCGGCGTGCAACGGAACGTTGTCGTCAGCGTGGAGGGTTCGAAGATTACCCGTATCGAACCGGCCGGCGCTGCCAAGTCCACCTACGATCTGAGTACACTCACGCTGATGCCCGGATGGATCGACACACATTCCCATCCGAACACACATTTCGACAAGAATAACCGCTTCGTGGACGGCAAGGAGCCAGTGGAACAGGAAGCACTATATGAAGCGGGCAATCTGCTGGCGACACTCCAGTCCGGATTTACGACGGTGCAGACGCTTGCGGCGCCCGTAGACAAGACGGTGCGCGATGCCATCAACGCCGGTGCGCTGCCGGGGCCTCGAGTTCTGACATCGATTCATCAGATCCGCGACAACTCCGGCGATCCGGCTAAGCTACGGGAACTGGTGCGGCAGTGGAAGGCCGAAGGCGCCGACGTGATCAAGATCTTTGCCAGCGCGAGCATCCGTGACGGCGGCAAGCAAACCCTGACAGACGAGCAGATCAACGCAGTGTGCGGGGAGTCCAAGGCGCAGGGGATGCGGGCGGTAGTGCACGTGTATACCGCTGATACCACGCGCAAGGTAATCTTGGCTGGTTGTACCGGGATCGAACATGGAGCGTTTCTCGACGACGCGACGCTCGAACTAATGCACGACCGCGGCATTTTCTTCGATCCGAATTTTCTCGTGTTCCACAACTACCTTGACAATAAGCCGAAGTATCTGGGCATAAGCAACTACACCGAGGCGGGGTTCACGAACATGGTGAAGGTGCTGCCGGAGCTGGGCAATTCCCTGCGGCGGGCGCGCGCTCACCAAGTGAAAGTAGTGCTCGGCACTGACGCTAACGCCGGAGCACACGGCCGCAACTACGAGGAATTCATCTACCGCGTAAACGAGGGTGGCGATAAGCCGATGGATGCGATCCTGAGCGGGACTTCAGTGGCGGCCGAGTCCCTGGGGCTGGGCGGCAGGATCGGGAGGGTTGCGCCCGGGTTCGAGGCGGACCTCGTGGCAGTGGAGGGCAACCCTCTGGACGACATTACCGCCGTCCGTCGGGTGACGTTCGTTATGAAGGGCGGGCGCGTAGTCCGATTCGATCCGTCGAGGAGGCCGTGATCTCGCGTCGGCTGCAAATACAAATGGTGGCGATTCGTTCCCCGACGGACCCGATAGAATAAGTACATCGCATCAGCGCGCGGTTGGGAAGGAGCATTCAAAATGAGCAGTATCAGCCTAAAGGTCAACGGCAACAGGCACACGGTGGATGTCGAGCCAACCACTCCGCT
>CAZKVF010000015.1:0-10958 GCA_964556085.1 uncultured Solibacteraceae bacterium | reverse complement strand
CGGGCCTCCTCCTTTGAGGCTTCATCTTGCACCCATTAACTGCGGTAACACAATACGAGGGTTTACCTGATGCTACCGCTAGCTACTGTTGAGTCCCCTGCCGACAATTAGAGATGCTGCAATTCCTGGGCAGGGTCGGTTATTTGCAATTCCCCGCGAGCAAGGATGTAACTGTCAACCAGGTGCTGGCGGAAGAGCCGGCGGCAAGACCGCCGGTGCTACCAGCGGCAGGCGGAAGCGCCTGCCCCACTCACCGGCTAACAGCTAGACAACTTAAACTTCGAGGGCTACGCGGTTCCAGTGCGCGAGGGTTGCGCCGGCGTCGTAGGTGGTTTGAAGAAAGTCGAATAAAGTCTGCTCGGGAGAAGCGGCGCGGCGAAGGTCGTCGTACATCAGGATGAATTCCGAAAGCTGGTGGTTCCAACCCGCGGCCGCAGGCCGTATTGACGCGCTTTCGATCCCTTGGGGCTGGGGAATGGTGTAGGAGTAGTATGCGGGGCCAGTAACGGCGCCGCCTCCGGGCCAAAAACCAGCACTCGACACTTCATGAGAATAAGCAGGTCCGCTGATGGCGCCTTTGCGCGGAGGCGCGGGGCGGCCGGAAAAGCGGGTGCAGGCCAGGTCAAAGCTGCCCCAGAAGAAGTGAACCGGGCTGCACTTGCCAATGAACTGTGAACGGAATCGCTCGAGAACCTTGGCGCTCGAAACCAGGATGCGCCAGAAGCGCTGCGCATACAGGGGATCGTACGAAGTATTGGCGGTGTCGCGGTCGAAGGGCACCGGATCGGCTATTTCCTGGGGCTTCGGGTTGATTTCGACCGAAATGCCCAGGGACGCCAGCGTTTCGAAGAGCCCGCGATAGAATGCGGCCACGCACTCAGCTCGCAAGGGCCGCGAGGCACTGCCGCCTTCGCTGGTGGAGATACTCAGTGTATGTGCCAGAAAGTCGAACTGGATTTCAAAGATGCCACGCGGGTAAGGCACCGGTCCGGTAGTCAGACCGCGGGCGTTAACGTATAGTGTGACGTGCCACCAATGATTGAGCGGCGGCGAGAGCACCATGCGGGTCTTCCCGACGATCTGGGTCCACATGTGGAGGGTACGATATGTATCCTGCCATTCATTTAACGGCAGCGCCGGCCAAGGCTCGAGGTTAGCCATACTGGTTCAGTCTCGCAAATCAGTCTCGCAAAAAGGAAAGCCGAGCATTGTGCATATTCACGGTCTCCTGCTTGCTTGGTGATTCGAGGAGGTACGATGACCAACCGTATCCAGCCTAGACACAGTCACCAATACACGATCGCAGACGACGAAGCCGTTATGGTTCTCCTCAACAAGCTCGTCGGCGCAGGTTCGCACCAACAGCGCCGGGAGAAACTTCTCAAAGCGCTGGACGAGGCAGCCGAGCGATACAAGAGTTCGACACAAAAGGAACGCAAGGCGTTCTTTCACGGGCTGCTGACAGGTTACGCGGTAGCGCTGAAGTTGTGGTAATGCAACATACGCATGGCGGAAGCGAAGGTGCTTAAAACACCATAAACGAGAGCGCGGGTTGAGGCATCTTTCCGCCAACATCGCACCCGGCGCCACTCCCTTCCCGTCAGAACCAAAGAGGAAGCGAACTTGACCAAAAGCGCCATCCTGGTTGCCTGGGGCCGGGTCCTGCGAGGACGGAAGCCGCTGCTTTCGATTGAGATCACCAAAGAGTGTCCTCTACGCTGCCCGGGGTGTTATGCGTACGAGCCGGAACATCTCAAGGAAACCCCGCTGCGCCAGCTGGCGGATTACCGTGGAGCGCAACTGGTGGATGGGGTGCTCGGCCTGGTTCGCAGGTACCGGCCTATTCACGTCTCAATCGTTGGAGGAGAACCACTGGTTCGGTACCGCGAGCTGGGTGAGTTGCTCCCCAGGCTGGAACGAATGGGTATCGAAATACAGCTAGTCACCAGCGCGGTCCGGCGCATTCCTGCTGACTGGGCGAGTCTCCGCAACCTTCATCTTGTGATTTCCGTGGACGGGCTGCCGGCGGAACATGACCGCCGGCGCGCGCCTGCCACCTATGAACGTATTCTCGAAAACATCAGCGGCCACCGTGTGATTGTGCACTGCACGATTACCCGGCAGCAGGTGATGCGTGCGGGTTATCTTGCGGAGTTTGCCCAGTTCTGGTCGGAACGTCCCGAGGCCCGCAAGATCTGGTTCAGCCTGTTCACGCCGCAGATGGGCCACGACTCCGCCGAGCGGCTCACGAGCGCCGACCGCGCCCGTGTTTTGGACGAACTTGCCGGTTTGGCGCGTCGATTCCCAAAGGTCCATCTGCCCAAGGTGGTTTTAGATGGGTACTTGCGCCCGCCGGCCTCCCCAGCCGAGTGCATCTTCGCCCAGAGCACGCTATGTCTTTCGGCCGACCTTGCGACACGGGTTACACCGTGCCAGTTCGGGGGCCAGCCGGTCTGCTCGGAGTGCGGGTGCGTGGCTTCAGCGGGTCTGGCCGCCATCGGCCGTTATAAACTGGCGGGGATCGTGCCGGTCGCGGAGATATTTTCCCTCTCGCGCAAGCTCGGAGACCGGATGGCAGTTGCTCGGTACGCTCCTGGAGAAGCCCTGTAAAAAGAATCACGGTTGAATTGGAACCCATCTTACACAGTAGATTGTGAATGTAGCTGTTCCATCACGCGCAACTATGGAATTGAGTGACGAAATCCGCTCGCTATTGAAAGTGAAGGGCGACTGTGTTTGGTCAGTAACCCCGTGGGAGTCGGTCTACGAGGCCATCGCTGCCATGTCGGAAAGGCAGGTCGGGGCGCTCCCCGTTATGGAAGGCGGGAGGCTGGTCGGCATCATCTCCGAGCGTGATTATGCCCGCAGAGTCATTCTAAAAGGAAGGTCCTCAAAAGAGACGCAGGTCGCAGAAATCATGACCACTCCTGTGGTGTCTGTAATCCCTGAGGCAACGGTGGAGGGATGCATGCGGATCATGACCGTGAACCGCGTGCGGCACCTGCCGGTGGTAGAGGATGGAAGGGTGGTGGGCATCGTTTCGATTGGGGACCTGGTGAACTGGATCATCTCGGCGCAGGCGGACGCGATTGACCACCTGAGCAGTTATATTGCGGGGAAGTACCCGGGGTAGAACAGGCACGAGCGGGGAACATTGGCAGGCGAAAGCGCCTGCCCCACCCAGGCGCTCCCTTACGGTCGCGGCTCCGACTGGGCAAGGCCAGCAGGTACGGTTTTTCCTATTGTTGGCAGGCGAAAGCGCCTGCCCCACCGAGGGCCGGCGGCAAGATCGCCGGCGCTACCAAAGCAGAGCGCGCTCAGATTTGGCCGTATTTGCCTTCGTCTAGGATACGGTCGAGGCTATAAGCGGCGCTGATGAGGGCGAGGTGCGTCAGAGCCTGCGGGAAATTGCCGACCAGTTCGCCCCGCGAACTGATTTCCTCAGAAAACAGCCCCAGGTGGTTGGCGAATGTATGCAGTTTTTCAAACATGAGTTGCGCCTCCTCGGCGAAGCCCGCGCGCGCCATTGCTTCGACCAGCCATAGGGCGCACGCAGTGAAATAGCCCTCTCTTCCGGTTAAACCGTCATCGGCCGCCGTACCAATCTCGTAGCGCAGAACGAGACTTCCCATCGTCAGCTGCCGGTTAATAGCGCGGATGGTGGAAACCATGCGACGGTCGGTTGGGGAGACAAAGCGCATGAGCGGCATCAGGAGGTTGCTGGCATCCAAAGCGTTCGAGCCGAAGTATTGCGTGAACGCGCCGATTTCTTCGTTCCAGGATCGCGTCATGACGGCCTCGTAGATACGATCCCGCTCCGTCTGCCAGGACGCTCGAGCCGGAAGAGAACGTTTTGTAGCGAGCCTCAACCCGCGATCGAAGGCCACCCAGCACTGCATTTTGGAATAAGTGAAATCGCGGCGGCCGCCGCGAACCTCCCAGATGCTCTGGTCCGGCTGCTCCCAGTTTTTGGCCACCCAATCGAGCAGGAAAGTGATAACGCTCCACATCTCATAGGAAACGGGAGTGCCGTACTTATCGTATAGGTACAAGGAATCCAGCAGCTCGCCGTATATGTCGAGCTGCAGATGGCCAAACGCGGCGTTGCCTATGCGGACGGGCCGCGAGCCGCAATAGCCCTCGAGGTGATCCAGCGTTTCCTCGTACAAATCATGGCGGCCATCGATACCGTACAACACGTTCAGCGGGCCATTATCGCCTTCCTGCTCATGTGCCCGCTTCTGAATGAATTGGGCAAAAGCGGCGGCCTCCTCGGTGTATCCCAGCCGCATCATGGAATAGACCGTGAACGCGGCGTCGCGGATCCAGGTAAACCGGTAATCCCAATTCCGTTCTCCGCCGATGCGCTCGGGCAGGCTGGTGGTAGGCGCCGCGACGATCGCTCCCGAGGGTAAGTAGCTCAACAGCTTCAGAACCAGGGCTGAACGAGTGACCATCTCCCGCCAGCGTCCGTGATACCGGCTCTTTCCCGCCCAGTTCCGCCAGAAGCGGGCTGTCTCGATGAGCCGCTGTTCCGAATCGATCGGCTCCTCGTAGAGAGGCGTGTGCGGCCGCGAGTCGCTGTATCGCAACGCGAACGCCGCTTCCTGGCCGGACTGGAGAACAAACTCTGCCCGGACACCATCGCCGTGGCACGTTAACCGCTGCGAACCCTTCAACACCAAAGTGTGGCCGGCAACTGAAAAGGCCGCGCTGTTTCCATCCGGATGAAGCTCGAGTTCGTGCTTCTGGCGGGCGTAATCGAATGCCGGCCGGCACTCGAGGCGAAAACGGATCGGGCCGCGAATGGCTTTCGCAATCCTCAACAATTGGCGCGCCGGCTGTTCGGTTTCGCCACCCGCTTCACGCCCGATAGGCATGAAATCGGTCAGCTCCGCGAGGCCTTCATCGCCCATGAACCGCGTCACCAGGACATTGGTATCGGGCAGGTACATCTGCTTGACACCGCATTCACAGACGGGTTGCAGGCAAAAACGGCCGCCCTTGTGTTCGTCCAGTAAGGCGCCGAACAGGCTCGGAGAATCGAAACGCGGGAGGCAGCACCAATCAATCGAGCCATTGTTTCCCACCAGGGCTACGGATCGCATGTCGCCGATCACGCCGTAATCTGAGATAGGCAGGTAACTCACAGGGCGCGCTTCCCTCCAAGGCTCATACAACCACGCTAGCGGGTGCCGGCCTCTCAGACTGTGAGGAACTTTACCGACGGGATTGTAGCGGTTAAGGCCTTCACCTCTCCGCCTCAACTGGCAGGCGGAAGCGCCTGCCCCACTTCAACCTAGCTATCCGCCGCCGCCCACCTGCTGATACTTGCTGCGCACGATCTCCCGCGCGTTGGCGTCCTTCGGAACTACGACACTGTAAAAGGGATTCATCATCTCTTCCCAGGTCATGCTGCCGTAAAACACCGTGCGGTTCGGATTGGGATTGAACTTGTTGTTCACCGAGTTATCGAAGTGCGCATCCACGCGCATGACGGTTCCCTTAGGCACCTTGATGGAGACGTTATAGCCAAGCTGCCAGTTGAAGTCATAGTGGGGCACGCTCAAGATGGTCTGCTTCCGCCCATCGGGGAATTCCAGCACGTACGTCATATCCTTGCCGCGGAAGTGCATGTGGGGCATCAGGTAGACCAGCTCGGCGTCCTGAAGGAACGTCACTTCGGCGGGAGGACTCTCCCAGTCCGGAGTATTGGGAGGAATGGCGAAGCGTTTGGCGTCCGTGGGGGAAGTGGTCAGAAAGGAAATGTAGCGGCGCTCGGGAGGCTTCTCCGCCACCGTGAACCCGACCTTCACGTGGTCCGTCACGGCGGTACCGTTTGGCGTGTAGTGCAGGTTGAAAGTGATGTCGGAGCCGGCGGGGATCAGCTTGGCTGCGTCGATCGGCCGGTAATCCGCGGCAAAGTTACCCGGCAGATAACAATCCTCGGCACCACCCGGAGGCGGCAGGCCGCGCCCGGTACCGCGGTTGATGACCGGAGTGGGGTCGCCGTCGCTGCTCCTGGCTGTTCCAGCACCTAAGAATGTGGGACCTTTGTCCGGCAGCGCCGACCCGTCTTCGCCACGCTCTTTGTCAGTCCAGTAGGCGACACCGTACTTATACGCCGGGTTGTGCGGAATGTAGCCGATGCAGATGTGATGCGTTACGGCAGGAAACTCGGGCTTGATCTGCACCGAGGTGACCCACGTGTCCTTGGTGAAACCGGTGGGCATGATTACCGTGATCCACTCGACCACGTTGTTTTTGGGACTAGCCGGAACGTCGTGAACGGGACCATCCACCACGATATCCGGCTGGATGAGCCACCCCTCGGGCCACTGGACCGGCGGCGGGGCGTCCTTGATGTCGCCCTCCGGCGCTCCCTGGTCGGCCCAGGCTGCGATGGCGTCGATCTCGCTCTGCTTAAGCGAGCGATCGTTCAAATAAGGACCGTACTGCGCATCGGCAAACCAGGGCGGCATTTTTCGCAACGCCACCGCGGCCTTCATGGCTTTGGCCCAGGGCCGGGCGTTCTGATAGTTCAGGAAGGACATCGGAGCAACCTGGCCGGGGCGGTGGCAGCCCTGGCAATTCT
Organism: uncultured Solibacteraceae bacterium; assembly: GCA_964556085.1. Lineage (GTDB taxonomy): Bacteria > Acidobacteriota > Terriglobia > Bryobacterales > Bryobacteraceae > PSRJ01. Next base: position 4,363 of record CAZKVF010000015.1, on the reverse strand, counting down.
TCTGGAGAATTGGCTCGATGTCTTTATGGAAAGTAACACCCGGCGCGCCGGCGGCGAATGCCGGAACCGCGAGCAAGATCACAAAGGGAAGACGTGTCATTTCCCCTCCTTGGGCAGGCCACTCGTAAGTATATTGGCTGCGGCTCGACGGGGCAACCGGTGTTGGCGCGCCAGTGGCTCCGCATTTGCATCGGAAATGTAAGCCGATTCCGGAGTTAGTTATGGATTGGACGCAAGCTGTAGGAGATAGTCGCCTTGCTCGCGCAACGGACGGCGCGAGCGGTCAATCTGACCGTGAACTTGCCCGGAAGGCAGGCCGGTGAACACGTATGAACCGTCGGTCTGAGTCCGTGCGGACCCCGAGGTCACGGAATCGGCTCGAAAACCGTCGTTATGGGCCGATAAGGTGCACATGATACGCTCAAGTCTCATGTACCGAATCGGGCTGGCGATCGCAGCGGTAGTAGGCTGCGCTGCGCCATGTTTCGGATGGGGGGAAGAAGGGCACCGGCTGGTCGTGGCGATTGCCGAAGGGCTGATGACCCCGGAGGCCAAGGCGCGGGTAGCGGCAACCCTGATGCCCGGAGAGACCCTGGAGGAATTGGCCACATGGGCGGATGAGGTCCGGCGGTCGCGGAAGGAGACGGAGGAGTGGCACTACGTGGATATTCCGCTGACAAGCTCCGGGCTGGACATGAAGCGGGACTGCCCGAAAGGGAACTGCGTGGTCGCCAAGATTTCCGATTTCCGCAAAGCGTGGGTAGACCCGTCCCTGAGCGCAGAAAACCGGCGCGAGGCGCTGCTGTTTCTGGTCCACTTCGTAGGCGATCTCCACCAGCCGCTGCATTGTGAGGATAACGGCGACCGCGGCGGCAACGACGTGCCGGTTCAGTTTCTCAAAGCCCACACCAACCTGCACGCGCTATGGGATACGGGACTGCTGCGCGACATGGAAGGGGAAGATCACCTGCTGGCCACGCTCCGGCAAGCCATTACAGCGGAAGAGACGGCCGCCTGGTCGGTTGGGACCGTTGAGGAGTGGGCCAACGAATCGTTCCACGCGTCGCAGACAACGGTTTATGGGCTTTTGCCGAGCGCAACCGCTGGACAGGCGGCGCAACTGGGCGAATGGTACGAGCAGATGGCGCAGCCCGTGGTCGAGGAGCAACTGGAGAAGGCGGGGGTGCGGCTTGCCGCCATCCTGAACGCGGGCGCACAATAGATGACGCCTGAACCGTGATTTACACGCCGCTCCGTCTTTTGCTGGTAGTGCTGCTGATTGCCGTCAACGGCTTCTTCGCGGCAGCCGAGGTGTCGCTGGTATCGGTAAGGCATTCGCGGCTGAGGCAACTGGCGGAGGAGGGGAACTTAGGCGCGCAAGCGGCACTGAGTCTGCTGGCCCATCCCAGCCGGCTGCTTTCGGTGACACAGGTGGGTGTAACGCTGGCCAGCCTGGGGCTGGGATGGGCGGGCGAGGACACGGTTTACCAGATCCTCTTCTCCTGGGTCAGTCCGCTGGTTTCCATTCCTGGCGGAACACGCGTGCTGCACGTCATCAGCCTGGTGCTGGCGTTCCTGATCATCAGCTACTTCCATGTGGTGCTGGGAGAGGTGGTGCCAAAGAACCTGGCGATCGCCAGGGCCGACCGAATGGCGGTTCTGGTGGCCCCCGTACTGCTGGTGTTCTACAGGCTGTCCACGGCGTTCGTGGTGACAATAGAGCGGTCCGCGGCGCTCCTCACACGCCTCGGGCGCGTGCAACTGGCGCCGCACAGCGGCGGGCATTCGTCGGAAGAACTGAAGCTGATTGTCAGTTCCAGCCGCGGGCTGGGCTTCCTGCCCGAGGCTCAAGAGGAGATCATCCACCGGGTGCTGGACCTCGGCGGCATCGCGGTACGCGAGGTGATGATACCGCGTAATGCCATGATTTCGATTCCCGCAGACGCCACATTGGATGAAGTGCTGGAGACCATGATCAGCCGGCGCCATTCGCGATTGCCCGTCTACGAGGGCGCGCCGGAACACATTATCGGAATTCTGCACTACAAGGACCTGCTACCGGTCTGGGAAGAAAGGCGGCAGGCAATTCGATCGGGGCGCCCGAGCCGTGCCTTTCGCATCGGCCGTCTGGCGCGCAAACATATGGTGGTGCCTGAGACGAAACCCCTCTCCCAGATGCTGGACGACTTCCGGCAGAGCCGTTCGCATATGGCGATGGTGGTGGACGAATTCGGCACGATCACCGGGCTGATTACGGTCAAGAACGTTCTGGAACAGATCGTCGGGCGGATAGAAGATGAACACATTAAACCCGGGCCACGCGCCGCAGAGACGGACGAACTGGAACTGGACGGCGCCACACGGATTCTCGACCTGGATTCGGAGTTCGGCGTGGAGATTCCCGCCGATGCCGGATTCGAAACTCTGGCGGGATTCCTGCTCTACAAAATGAGTAGAATCCCGCAGGTGGGTGACACGCTCGATTACGATGGGCGCCGCTTCACGGTAGCGGCCATGGAGCGCAACCGGATCGCGCGTGTGCGGATTGAAAAGCTCACGGACGCAGCCGGGCCGGTGAGCCAATGTTAGGGAGTCGAGCCAAGGCCCGAGCGGGTGGTATGTTTTAACGGCCCTGTTAAAATTGGCTCACTGGCATGCTTGGTATTGATCGCCGCGCCGCTCGTTACGCCTGGACAGTTGCGATTACATTGTTGGCGATCTGCCTGGTGTACCTGGTTCGCAAGACACTTTTCGTCTTCGTCCTGGCGCTGCTGTTCGCCTACCTTTTGTCTCCACTCGTTAACCTGCTGGACCGCGCGCTGTATGGTAACCGGACCCGAGGGCTGGCCCTGGGACTGGCTTACATCATCTTTGTGGGTGTGGTGGTCCTGATTGGATCGCAGATCGGTTCGCGGGTAGTGGCGCAGGCAAACTCCCTGGGACAGAGATTGCCAATGCTAGTGGAGAGCTGGCAAAAGGGAAGCCAGAACCCACCCACGGCGGCGACCTCTCTACGGGATCAACTCCTGGACAGAGCCAAGGCCGAAATCGCCGCCCGATCCGGCGACATCGTGAGTGTGGTCTCCAGGGCGGGCCTGAAGGCGCTCACGGCGGCCGAGGATTTGCTCTATATTGTCGTCATACCTATCTTGGCTTTCTTCTTCTTGAAGGATGCCCAAGTGATTCGCCAGCGCATCCTCGATCTGGTGGAGGAAGGGCCGCGGCGCGAGCTGATCGATGACGTACTCGCAGATATTCACCTCCTGCTGGCACGATACATTCGGAACCTGGTGCTGTTGTCGCTGGCCACGTTTACGGCATACACCATCTCTTTTTCGATCATGGGAGTGCCGTACGCGGTACTGCTGGCGGTCATGGCCGGGATGCTGGAGTTCATTCCCACGCTGGGCCCGTTTGCCGCGGGGGCAGCCATCGTCCTGGTGGGCGCGATCTCCGGCGGGCCCGTATTGGCGATCCTGATTTTCCTGCTCGCCTACCGGGTATTTCAGGACTACATCCTGTCGCCCCTGCTAATGAAACAGGGTATGGAGCTGCATCCGCTTATGGTGATGTTCGGCGTCTTCGCCGGCGCCGAAATCGCGGGTGTTGCAGGAGCATTCCTCTCAGTGCCGGTTCTGGCGCTGGTACGCGTGATGTATGAGCGCATTCGCAAGGGCCGCCGGGCCGCCACGTTGACACCTGTAAGGAGCGAGCTTTGAAGCGCCGAGGCTTTTCTTTGACGCGCCGGCGCTTCTTTCTGAAGTGCCGTGGCGTGTTTTTGGTCGTGGCGTGCTGGCCGGCCGCCGCTCACGTGATGAGCATGAGCTCGGGGGATCTGACAGTGACCGGCGCCCGGGCGCGCTACGAACTGCGCATGCCGCTCTACGAAGTGGCGCATATCAAGGACCCGGAGAACTCCATTTTTCGCAGCATTCATTTTTCGAGTGGACTGCGGGAGGCGAAGCTATTGGACAAAAGCTGCCGCACGGACACATCAGCCGACTCGTACCTGTGCGCGGGCGACTATGAATTTGCAGCGCCGCCGGAAGCGATCGACGTTACCTGCGCGTATCCAGCCATCACCGTGCCCAATCATGTTCACCTGCTGCGTGCCGCCCTCGTGACGCAGGGCGAAAGCAAGCAAGACCAGGCCGTATTCGACCTGTCGTTTTCCCGGGCGACTCTGCGGTTCCGCCCGCCCACACCGCTGGAAATCGGGGTGACCCAGACCGGCGCCGGTTTTGTGCGGGCCCTGGGAGGCCTGGTGCAGATTCTTTTCCTGGCCGCGCTGGTGCTGGCGGGGCGCAGCACGCGCGAGATGGCAGCTCTGACAGTCATGTTCCTGGCCGGGCAGGGCGCCTCC
>CAZKVF010000014.1:0-6074 GCA_964556085.1 uncultured Solibacteraceae bacterium | reverse complement strand
TCGTCTGGGAAAACCTGCCGCCCGGCGTTGCCGGCCTGGTGATCGCCGCCATTGTCGCAGCGGCCATGGCCAATCTGAGCGCCGCTCTGAACTCGCTGGCGTCCACCACGGTCATGGATTTCTTGCGGCCCATCGCCGGTTCGGGCAAAGGAGATGACGACGCCCGTTATCTAGGCTGGGCAAGATGGGCAACGGTTGTCTGGGCCGTGGTGCTGGTGGCGATCGGCATCGTGGCGCGGCACTGGGGATCCGTCCTCGAGTCGGGCCTGTCGATCGCCTCCGTCACCCTGGGTCTTCTGCTGGGCATATTTCTGCTGGGTGTGCTGACACGACGGGTTGGCCAGAACGCGGCGTCATTCGGCGTCGTCGCGGGACTGGTCACCATTCTCTATGTCCGCGGGTTCACGCCTATCGCCTGGACCTGGTGGGTGTTGATCGGAAGCGTCAGTACCTTCGCGGCCGGATATTTTGCATCATGGTTTGAGCGCGGCAGTGTGAAGCGCGCGTCAACCATATGAATCTCTCATCGCAGCCGGGGTCCGCAGTTGAATTGAAGCGCGACCTCGGACTGTGGAGCGCCGTCGCCATTGTAGTTGGAACCGTCATTGGCAGCGGGATTTTTATCGTGCCGCAGACGATGGTGAAACTGGTCGGATCTCCCTCCCTGGTCTTTGTGGTTTGGATTGTGGGAGGCCTACTCTCTTTGGCCGGCGCGCTTAGCTACGCGGAGTTAGCTGCCGCTATGCCCGAAGCAGGTGGAGAGTACGTTTACCTCACGGAAGGTTATGGTCCTTTCTGGGGATTCGTCTATGGATGGACTCAGATGTGGGTGGCAAAGAGCGGTTCGATCGCCATTCTCGCGACCGGGTTCTTTTATTACCTCGCGAATTTTGCGCCGGCACTCGAGCAAGTGGTCTTTGCCGTGCCTCTCCCACTGGGTGCACACGGGGCGCCGCTGGATATTCGTTATGGCCAATTATTCGGGATGGGCCTGATTTTTTTTCTTGGTGTGCTGAATTATTTCGGGGTGAAAATCGGCGGCGGCGTTCAGGTGGCGGTGACCGTCGTCAAAGTCGGTTTAATCCTGCTGATTGTAATCGCTGGGCTTGGTTGGGGCCATCCGGCCGCGGCGCACCAATCGGTTCTTGCCCCGCTTACCGTGCTTGGTTTTTTCGCCGCGCTGGTGAAATCGTTGTGGGCGTATGACGGATGGAATAACGTCAGCATGGTGGCGTCGGAGATTCGCAGGCCGCAACGGAATTTGCCGCTCGCGCTGATTTGGGGTACAGCGGCGGTAATTGCCATTTACCTGCTCGCTAATATGGCCTATTTCTATGTGCTCACGCCTCAACAGGTGGCGGGCAGCAATCGGGTGGCAGCGACGATGATGCGCCAGTTGCTGGGACAGGGCGGGGCAAACCTGGTTTCAGTGGCAGCCATGATCTCGATATTTGCGGCTTTGAACGGTTCGATTCTCTCGGGCGCCCGCGTTCCTTTCGCACTGGCGCGGGGAGGATACTTTTTCCCTTCTCTGGCACGCGTCAACGCCGCTTACCATACCCCTGGCGTGGCGATTATGGGCTTGAGCCTGTGGGGCGCGGTCGTGGTCCTTTCCGGGACTTACGATCAGCTGCTGGATTATGTGATCTTCGCCAGTTGGATTCTGTACGGCATGACCACCGCCACGGTTCTGGTGCTTCGCCGCAAGCGGCCCGATCTCCCACGGCCATATAAAACGATTGGCTATCCCGTCGTACCAGTACTGTTTGTCATCATGGCTGCCGCCATCGTAGTATCCGCTCTGTACAACTCTCCGCGCGAATCGTTGATGGGTCTGGCGCTGATTTTTGCCGGGTTACCCTTTTATTTTCATTGGCGAAAGCAGCGCCCTCGATCGTAATCGGGCGCCCGCCTGCCGGTCCGGTTCACCCCTGTACTCCAAATTGTGTTCCGAATTCAGAACAAAATGCTTGAATTGTTAATGGATGTGGGATAAAAACAGAGTTACACGCACACTATGCGGCACGATTCTTGTTCTGCTATCGGAACAGTGCCGATTTCCGGCGTGGTCAATTTACTTTTGCGGGGGGGCAAGATGGATGTTACCAAAATCCTGACGGAATTGCGTCAGGAACGCGAACAGATCGAAGAAGCAATTATGAGTTTGGAGCGTTTGGCTAGGGGGCGCGGCCGCCGCCGCGGACGGCCCCCGGCCTGGATGGCGGAGATCGAAAAGAAGCGCGGTCGCCCGCCCGGCAGCAAGAACAAAACTTCCACCATTCAGAAAGCGATGGGAATGGTCTAAGCGGGCTTCGAGGCACGTTTAACGATAGAGCAGGTATTTCTCGCGCATTTGCAGAAAGCCGTCCAGGGCGTCTTGCTGTTGCTGCCGAATCGATTCAGGATCCTCCCCCGCGGCAAGCGCCCTTATCACCTGCTCGTTGCCGATAAGCTTGCGATTGGGTTCCAGGGACATTTTGCCGGGATAAAGTTTCAGCAGAGCTGAAGCGATTTCGAACCCCAGCCGTGCGGAATCGAAGGATTCCCGGTTCGTCACGATAATGCGCACTCCATCAATCTCTTGTGCAGCCAGGTGAGAGGTTGAGGGCTGAAACCGGACGGGATAGAACCGGACCCCTGGGATCCACTGCCGGTTTAAGTACGCGGCCAGCTCCGGCCCGCGGATGAACGCCGCCCCGATCATCTCGAAAGGCGCGTCTGTTCCGCGGCCCACCGAGTATTCGGGCGAATACTCCAGCATCGCGACTCCCGGATATAGCAGCGCGGCGGTGAGGCTGCGCAAGTTGGGCGAAGGATTTACCCAAGGCAGGCCCGTAGAGTCAAACCAGTCACCGCGTTCCCAACCTTTCATGGGTACAACAGTAAGGTCGGCGCCGATGTGGTTTTCGGCGTTGAAAAGCCGGGCCAACTCGCCGATCGTCATACCATGCCGCAAGGGCAGAGGATAATAGCCGACAAAGGACAGTTGGTCGCGATCGAGCAAAGGGGGTTCGACGTGTACGCCGGTGATCGGGTTGGGCCGGTCGAGCACATAAAACGGAATGTGCGCTTTGGCCGATTCCTCCATAGCGTAGGCCATGGTTGACACATACGTGTAGAAGCGCGCTCCAATATCCTGAATATCGAAAACCATCGCGTCGATGCCGCGCAGCATTTCTCCAGTGGGCCGCCGGCTCTGGTCGCGAAACAAACTCCAGACCCTAATGCCGGTCGTGGCATCCGTGGTGTTGCCGATTCCCTCGTGGTCTTCCTTCCCTAAAAAACCATGCTCCGGCGAATAGAGCGCCACCACGCGGATTCCGGCTGCGAGCATGCGGTCCACGTTTCGGCGGCCCTGGCGGTCGATGCCGGTTGGATTGGTGATCAGGCCAACCCGCTTTCCATTGACGGCGCGGAAGTCTTCATCCGCCCACACATCGAGCCCTGTTTCGACCTGGCCGTTTCGCACGAACTCACGATGCAGGCCCGCACCGGTCAACGTCTCGTTGTATCCAGTGAGACTCGCTCCCTGCTTTGCGATGCCCACGGAGGCGGCCACGATGGTCGCAACCTTGCCGCGAAGAGACGTGATGGCGGGCCGCAAATGCGGGTGCACGGCGTTGGTCAGCAGGATCACGTAGGTGTCGGATGTGGGATCCAGCCACAACGACGTGCCGGTAAATCCGGTGTGTCCATACGAACCGATAGGAAATAGATCACCACGCTCGCCCGAGTATGGCGAGTCGATGTCCCATCCCAGACCGCGCAAAATGGGCTGATCGGGAGGACTTTGCGGAGTTGTGAATTTTTCGACAGTGAGCGGGCTGAAAATCCGCTGGCCTTGCCACGAGCCCTTATCGAGCATCATCTGGCAGAACCGTCCCAGATCGTCGGCCGTCGAAAACAGCCCGGCATGCCCGGCGATGCCACCCATGTTGCGTGCGGTTGGATCATGCACCACGCCCCTTAGAATCATGTGGCTCTTCTCCAGCATCTCGGTGGGCGCGATGCGCGGCCGCAGTGAATCCGGGGGTTGGAACATGGTGTCACGCATCCCCAGAGGCTGGAAAACCGTCTGGCCGGCAAAATCCGGCAGCATTGCACCGCTGAGCCGGTGTACGATTTCGCCCAGCAGGATGAAGTTGATGTCGCTATAAACGAAACGCCCGCCCGGGGGACCGGCAGGTTTGTCCACCAGCGCGCGGTGAATGCCGGTTTCGTAGCCGCTCCATTCGGGTTCGAGATCCAGATCAGGCCGGAGACCCGAAAAGTGCGTCATCAAGTTCCGTACCGTGATTTCGCTCTTGCCGTCCTGAAATTCCGGCAGATATTGTGTCACCCGGTCGTTGAGCCTCAGCTTGCCCTCTTCGAAAAGCTTCATCAAGGCCGATGTGCTGGCGACGACCTTAGTGAGCGAAGCGCAGTCGAAAATCGTATCGACGGTCATGGGCTCGGGCGAAGGAAGCAGGGCGCGGTTCCCGTAGGCTTTGCGATAGACAACCTGTCCGTTATGGCCCACCAGCAGAACCGCGCCGGGAATGCGATTCTCCCGAATGGCCTGCTCAATGGCGTCATCGAGAGCCGTCCCGCCGGAAAAGGTTTCACCACAGGCGCTGGCTGCCAGCAGGATGCCGCACACGAGGTGCTTCATACGCCCATCATAGCGGGTGGCGTGACGGGCCATACGGCTCAGGCGCTTGCTTTTTGACTTCCGATTTGCGGTCTGCTAGCGTACTCTAAGTCGCTTTCGAACTGGCGTAAGATGCCTTTGAAGAAGAAGACGGCCGTGGCAAAGAGCACAGGAAAACCCGACCCCGAACCCCCAGTAAGGCTTGACGGCCCGGCGCGACGCCGCCCGGCGGAAACCGCTGCATCTGCGGCTGCCACCGAAGCGCGGAACCTCGCTCAGGCCCAGTTGAAGGCTTTTGAGCAGGCCGTCCGCCTTTTTCACGCCGCCAAATTCGCTGACGCGCGAGAACAGTTTGCTAAAGCTGTCAGCGGCCCCAACCGCGAGATGGGGCACAACGCCGAACTGCACATTCGGATGTGTGAACGGCGTCTCGCCAAGCCGGTTGTGGACCTGAAGACCGCGGAGGAGCACTACAATTACGGTGTCGCGATGGTCAATGCGCGCAACTTGACGGACGCGCGCCAGCATCTCGAGACGGCTTTGAAGCTCCAACCCGACGCCGATCACGTGTATTACGCTCTGGCTCTTTGCAAAGGGCTTTCCGGCGACATTGATGGCGCTTATGAGAACCTGAAGCGCGCCATCGATCTGGAGCCCCGGAACCGGATCTCAGCACGGCAGGACGCAGACTTCGGTGGATTTTCAAGCTATCCGCAGATCCAACAATTGTTGTTCCCCGACAAAACCGGCGCGGTTTAGCTGCCGCGCCCAGCCGGCCGGCTCCACGGAACGGTGCGAGGCGCATGGACATGCCTGAGTTCCAAGCCTCGTCAAGATTAGTGGAAGCGCCGGCCGATCCACTGCGCGTGGTTTCCATAGGCGGCGGCACCGGACTCTCCGCGCTGCTGCACGGCCTCAAGCTATACGCAGGCGGGCACAGCCCGGCTCGGCGCAACTGCTCGGTGGACATCGTGGCGATCGTCACGGTCTCCGACGACGGAGGCAGCTCCGGCCGGCTCCGCCGGGAATTCGATGTGCTGCCTCCCGGCGACATACGCAACTGTCTGGTGGCTCTTTCGGAGGACGAGGCTCTGCTCTCCCGTCTGTTTCAATACCGGTTCGAATCGGGACGCGGCCTGAAAGGACACAGCTTCGGCAACCTGTTCCTCACCGCCCTCACGCACATTACCGGAGATTTTCCCGATGCTGTAAAGGAATGTTCCGATGTGCTCGCCATTAAGGGGAAGATTTTTCCCGCGACTGCTTCGCGCGTGTCTCTTGAAGCCATTCTCGAGGACGGCCGGCATGTGCAGGGAGAAACCAAGATCAGCAGAAGCCGGCGGCGCATCGAGACCGTGCGGCTCTGTCCGCGCCGCTGCCGCCCGTTGCCCGACACACTGGCGGCCATCGCCGATGCAGACCTCATTACCCTGGGGCCGGGTTC
>CAZKVF010000013.1:0-5924 GCA_964556085.1 uncultured Solibacteraceae bacterium | reverse complement strand
TTCAGTTCGTCGCAGGACTATGCCGATTCGAACCGCGTAATCGCCTTTGCCACGGCTGACGGCCTTGGTCTCCCCGACCGCGACTATTACACCAAAACGGACGCCAAGTCCGTCGAGACACGCGCAAAGTATGTCGATCATGTGGCGCGCACTTTTCAGTTGCTCGGGGATACCGCCCCGCAGGCCAAAAGCGAGGCGCAGACTGTCATGGAAATTGAGACCGCTCTGGCCAAGGCGTCTCTCACGCGCGTCGATAAACGCGATCCCTACAAGCTTTTCCACAAGTTGAACGCCGCCGATCTGGCGAAGCTCACGCCGTCTTTCAACTGGCCGGCTTATTGGATGGCCCTGGGCCTTCCCGCTCAGAATGAGATCAACGTGACCGAGCCGAAGTTCTTCGAAGAGGTGGAGCGCCAGTTAAAAGCGCGAAGTATTGCCGATTGGAAGGTCTACCTGCGCTGGCACCTCGCGCGCGACAAATCCCGCTACCTTTCGGCGCCCTTCGTGCGCGCGGACTTCGATTTTTACTCCAAATATCTTCGCGGAGTAGCCGAGATGCAGCCGCGCTGGAAGCGTTGCGTGCGCTTCGTGGATCGCGACTTGGGCGAGGCGCTGGGACAGGTTTTCGTCGAGAAGACGTTCACGCCCGATACCAAGGCGCGAGCGCTCGCCATGACGAAGGAAGTCGAGAAGGCTATGGAGGCCGATCTCAACCAGATCACGTGGATGGGTCCTGAAACCAAGAAGCAGGCGCTTGCGAAGCTGCACACTATCGTCAACAAGATCGGCTACCCGGATAAGTGGCGCGACTATAGCTCCCTGACCATCGCCCCCGGCGACTTCCTGGGCAACGCGAATCGCGCCGCGGTCTTCGAATCCCGCCGCCAGTTGAACAAAATCGGTAAGCCTGTGGACCGCACGGAGTGGGAAATGACGCCGCCCACGGTCAACGCCTATTACGATCCACAGATGAACGACATCAACTTTCCCGCCGGCGTGCTGCAGCCGCCGCTATTCGACCCCAAGTTGGACGACGCGCCCAACTACGGCAATACCGGCGCCACCATCGGCCATGAACTGACTCACGGCTTTGACGACGAGGGCCGCCAGTTCGATGCGAAAGGCAACTTGAAGGACTGGTGGACGACCCAGGACGGGAAGCAATTCGAGCAGCGCGCGGCCTGCGTAGTCAATCAGTACGCGCAATATAAGGTGGTGGACGACATCAAGATCAACAGCAAACTGACCGAGGGCGAAGATGTGGCCGATCTCGGCGGGACGCTGCTGGCGTACATGGCCTGGAAGGATGCCACGCGCGGCAACGATCTGAAGCCGGTCGGCGGCTTCACCCCCGACCAACGCTATTTCATCGGTATGGCGCAATGGGCTTGCGGCGATGAGCGGCCGGAGAGCAAGCGTGTCGGCGCCATCACCAACCCGCACTCACCCAACGAGTACCGCATCAACGGCGTTGTTTCGAACATGCCCGAGTTTCAAAAGGCGTTCTCGTGCAAAGCGGGCCAGCCCATGGTGCGCGCCCAGGCTTGCCGGGTGTGGTAAGCACGCGCTAGCTTCTAACGCCGGCGGTCCTGCCGGCGGTTGTCCGCTCAGGCTTTCGGCTAGCGGTTCCGCCTGGCGGCCAGCCACCCCAGACAAAAACCGACCCCGACCGCCAAAGCTACATCTCGCGGGTCGATGATCGGAACGAACCGCGTCCCCTGCGCCGAGACTTCGATGTATCCCAGCGGTTTAGATACGAATCCCCCGCCTCCGCCTCCGCCTTCTCCCTTTTCACCTGGCTTTCTGCCGGAGCCTCCGCCGAATCCGCACCTCACTTTGGCAACCGGCACAATCGTTCTGCCTTCGCTGGAGATCGGATCGGCGTAGACCGTTCTGGCTCCGGCCTGATTCACCAGCGAACGGAATAATTCTTGAAATTCCATACCTCAAGGCTGCTCGATGCTTCAGGGGGTGTCAACTGCGTAGCGAAATCCGGTGTTCGGAGGAGCACGCCGGCTGCTTGACTGATGCTGTTGTCAGGCGGAAGCGCCTGCCCCACCAGGAAACATGGTAAGAGAGAAGGGTGAAAGCCATGGTCCTGCGGGCTGCCGGCGAACTGGCGCTGGACGAAGTCGCGCTGCCCGCTACCCTCGAAAAACAGGTTCTTGTGCGCATCACTCACAGTGGGCTATGCGGCACCGACCTGAAAATTTACAACGGCGCGATTCCCGTGCGTTACCCGCGCATCATGGGCCACGAGCTGGCGGGCGAAGTGATGGGCGGCGATCTGCCCGCCGGCCTTTCGCGCGGCGATCGCGTCATTATCGACCCTGTCCTGTTCTGCGGCACCTGCTTTCACTGCCGCAAGGCGCGGTTCAGTCTCTGTCCCAACGGCGGCTTGATCGGCCGCGATACCGATGGCGGTTTCGCTGAATTTGCCGTAATCCCGGCGAGCCACGCCTTCCGCCTACCGGCATCCATGGACACTCGAACGGCGCCCTTGCTGCAAGTGGCCACCACCTGTCTTCACGGGCAGCGCCGGACGCCGCTGTTCGCCGGCGAATCGGTGGCGGTAATCGGGCTCGGTGTTTCGGGCCAGTTGCATGTACAGATCGCCAAAGCGCGCGGCGCCGGCACAGTGATCGGAATCAGCCGCAGCGAATTTAAAAACGAGATGGCGCGCGCCCTCGGTGCGGACCTGACCATCCGCGCCGGCGAAGGCGCAGTAGCCAAAGTGCTCGAAGCGACAGAAGGCCGTGGCGCCGATGTCGTTATCGAATCCACCGGAGTGATGCCAGCGGTCGCCGATGCCATCCGCATGGCCCGCTTCGGCGGCCAGATTCTTATGTTCGGCATCATCAGCGCGCGCGAAGGCGCATTGCCGTTCTACGACCTCTATTTCAAGGAGCTAACGTTGCGCAACGGGCGCGCTGCCAACGCCGAGGATTTTCCCGATATGATCGGGCTGGTTGAGCGCGGAGCGGTCCGCCTCGAGCCGCTAATCACGCACCGTATGTCACTGGGCGAGCTGGAAACGGCCATCGGCATGGTGGAGGATGGCGCGGAACGGCGCCTGAAGATTATCCTCGATCACACTTAAGCTAAGCCTTCTCATAAGGAAAGGGCACACATGAGCGAACTCGGAACCATCGGAATCTGGACATTCAAATTTGAGGATTACCCGGCCGCCAAGGCACAGGAAGTCGCGGCGGAATTGGAACAACTCGGCTATGGCGCCATCTGGTTCGGCGAAGCATTCGGGCGCGAGGCCCTCTCTAACGCGGGCTTGCTCCTGGCCGGTACAAAGAAGATTGTCATTGCCACAGGCATTGCCAATATTTACGCCCGCGATCCAATGGCCATGGCTAACGGCCAGAAGACACTCAGCGAAGCCTACCCTGGACGCTTTGTCCTGGGGATGGGCGTGAGCCACGTTCCCCTGGTGGAACAGTTGCGCGGGCACCGTTACGAAAAACCGGTCGCCACCATGCGTGCCTATCTGGATGCCATGGACAAGGCCCCGTACCGCTCGGTTCGACCCGTTGAAAAACCAGTTCGCATGCTGGCCGCCCTCGGTCCGAAAATGCTCGAACTCGCCGCGCAGCGCACGGATGGCGCCCATCCCTATAACACCAATCCGGAGCACACCGCGCAGGCTCGCGCCATCCTGGGCAAGGGCCCGAAACTCTGTCCCGAACAGGCCGTCATTTTGGAAACCGACGCCGCCACGGCGCGCGCCATAGGCCGCGAGTTCCTCGCGCTTTATCTGACACTGCCGAACTACACCAATAACTTCCTGCGCCTGGGATTCAGCGAGGCCGATTTCCAAAACGGCGGCAGCGACCGCCTCATCGACGCCATCATTGCCTGGGGCGATTTGGCACAGATTCGCAGCCGTGTTCGCGCCCATCACGCGGCCGGCGCCGATCATGTCTGCATCCAGGTCTTAACCAAAGACCCGAAGTCTCTACCCTTAAGGGAATGGCGTGAATTGAGCTCCGCTCTTCTTGCCTGACCCTAAGTGGAATAAAGATCAGGGAAAAAGTTCGCGACATCACGGAATGTCTTCGTTTTGTGTGAGATCTTTTAACATTAAGATATTTTTTGGGGGGCACGGACCATGGCTTCGGAAAAGGTGCAAGTCACCGGACACAACGCGATAACCGAAGTTCTGGAGAGGTTTGAGACGGAGATCCTAACACAATGGGTAAGCGAGCAGATGGCTGCCAGTACTATGCGGCGCGATCTGCTCAAGGAATCGCAGTTGTGGGAACAATCGCGGCGCTTTCTTTCTGTTTTTCGGCCGGCCGCGCAGAGCGGCACCTCCGACATAACAGCCGCTCCTTGGTCCAGCGTCCGAGATGTGCTCACAGACTTGTCGCGCGAGCGGGCAGCCCAGGGGTTTACTCCCAGCGAGACAGCAACCTTTGTCTTCTCACTCAAACAGCCTCTCTTTTCGCGCCTGAGAACCCACATCGGAGATTCCAGGCAAACGTACGACGAAGCCCTCTGGAACACCACCGTGCTGCTGGACAAGCTGGGCCTTTACACGATGGAGGCTTTCACTAAAAGCCGGGAGGAGTTTATTCGCCGGCAGCAGATTGAAATGCTCGAGCTATCCACACCGGTGGTCAAGCTGTTTGAGGGTATCCTGGCGCTTCCGCTTATCGGTACGCTCGATAGCTCGCGTACGCAAGTGGTAATGGAGAGCCTGCTGCAGCGGATCGTGGAAACGGGTGCGTCCATCGCCATCATCGACATCACCGGTGTGCCCACTGTCGATACACTCGTGGCGCAGCACCTTCTGAAGACTGTGGCGGCGGCCCGCTTGATGGGTGCGGACTGCATCATCAGCGGCATTCGTCCCCAGATCGCTCAGACCATCGTGCATCTCGGAGTCGAACTGGGCCAGGTCAGCACCAAGTCCAGTCTGGCCGATGCGTTCGCGCTGGCGCTCCGGCGTCAAAACGTGGTGATTCGTAAGGAAGCGCCCGCGCCCGCTCCTTCTCCACGCCCTGAGGCTCATTGATTTGTGGGGCAGGCGCTTTCGCCTGCCAACCAGTTTCTGATGCAGGTACCGAATTAGCCATGGAGCGCATCCCTATATTGAAGATGGGCGAGTTTCTGCTCGTCACCATCCAGGTCGATATGCATGACCGGATGGCAACGGCTCTGCAAGAGGATCTTACGGATAAGATCGTCGCCGCCGAGTCCCGCGGAGTCCTCATCGATATTTCTTCCCTGGATATAGTCGATTCCTTCATCGGCCGCATGCTGGGAAACATTGCCTCCATGTCGCGCGTGCTGGATGCCGAAACGGTTGTCGTGGGAATGCGTCCTTCGGTGGCCATCACGCTGGTGGAACTTGGCCTGTCGCTGCCCGGCGTCCGAACTGCTTTGAATGTAGAACGGGGGATGGAGATGCTGCGGATGCCGGTCGACGCGGAGCGATCGCAATATGACGGCCGGCTTGGCGATTGAATCTCTCCCATTGAACTCCGCTGAGGACATCGTCAAAGCCCGGCAGATGGTCCGGACAGCGGCCTTGGAAACCGGCCTCTCTATCGTCGATCAGACCAAGCTCGTAACCGCGGCTAGTGAATTAGCCCGCAATACGGTTGTGCACGGCGGCGGCGGCCTGGTGCGGATCGAATGCCTGAATGAGGGTGGGCGGCGAGGAGTGCGGCTGACGTTCGAGGACCGGGGGCCCGGGATTCCTGACATTGAACTCGCCTTGAAGGACGGTTACACTACTGGCGGCGGATTGGGTCTCGGTCTGAGCGGCGCCAAGCGGCTCTCCAGCGAGTTCCACATTCAATCGGAAGTGGGGAAGGGCACGACCGTCAGCATTACGCGGTGGAAACCATGACCTGTGCCATGCGCGTTCCCGTCACCGATCCGACGTTTGTCGGTGAAGCCCGCCG
>CAZKVF010000012.1:0-6414 GCA_964556085.1 uncultured Solibacteraceae bacterium | reverse complement strand
CGGCGTGTCCGCGTCCGGCCATTGCAGTGTGTTGACATGGTGGGCGCGACAGGACTCGAACCTGTGACCTCCTGCGTGTGAAGCACTACCTCCTCGTCCTTTTTATTGATTGCGCAGCCACTTACAACCCTGTTCTTGACGTAATCATCGTATAAAACGCCAAGTTTCCGCCCAAAACTCCGCCCAAAACGGTTTGGGCGGAAACGGATGCCACATGGTCGTCCATCGGCGCCGCTGACTTTGCAGCTCGACAGAGGACCGTGGATGGGCCTCCGCAAGTGCTCCTCCCTATCGCGGGTGAATCCTTCTTGGGCAGTTCTGCCTTGCCGTCCTTGGCACATCCTGGCTGGGCTGAGATCACACCAATAAAATGCCACGTCGTGAAAAAGCCCGCCAACAGCAACCATAACGACGGACCCGACGATGGGACGGTGCGACACGATCGTCCAGGGTGTTGAACATGTTGTTGCCCGGGTATTCATGCCAGTTTGGATGGTGTGAGCCCCGGCTACGTTCACAGACCGCGGAAGGCCGCCGCGAGGTCGCGGCGGGTAATGCTCCTGGCGGAGTGTGTGGTGCCGAAGAACCAGGCTGGCAGAACAGGGCGTTCTGCGGTCCAGGACAGTTCCTTCACGATCCGTTGGATATCGAAGATGTGGGTAGGACCCGCGCTACGGGAAATGTCACGTCGTAGGAGTGGGGCCGGTGGTCTTGCCACCGGCCACGGTTTCAGCCCCAGCTCACTGAGCGGCGATAGTGAGGAACACGCCGGGCTGCGTTTCAAAGTCGCCGGACAGTCCGACCACCAGCACGTCCTGTCCGAGTGCGATCGAAGAGGGCACCACCACGTTCAATTGATAAAGGCCCGGTCCCACCAGGCCGGCGAATGTGACTTGTGCGGGGATTCCATCGATCACGATCGAGGGTGTCACCGCGAGCGTTTCTCCTGACGCGAGAGTAGGCCCGAAACCGGTGGCGAACAACGCGATGGTCTCGCCTGGTTCCGCAGGCGTACCGCCTTTGACTGTCGATGGCGGCCCGATCAAGGTCCCGTCGGCATGCTCCGCAGCGACGTAAGCGTTGCCGCTGGCGGCGTTCGTTCCAAACGTGAAGAAGGCCGGCGCCAGAGGGTTCACGTTCACTTTCGCGGTCGCGCTGGTCAGGCCGTTATTAGTGGTCTGGATCAGCGCCGGGCCCGGCAACAGGGTGGAAGGAACGAGGAAGTTCACCTGCGAATTGCTCACGAAGCTTACAGGAGCGGGAGTGCCGTTGATGGTGACGCCCACACCATTGACTGCCGTTGGAAGCGTACCGCCGGTCAGTTGCCATGTTCCGGTTGTCGCGGACAATCCATTTCCCTTAAGCGTTATCCAGGTATTGGGAGCGATCGGGCCGGCGATCAGGCTCCCGGCATTCAGGACGCCGGATGTAACGAATGAGGGTGCGGCCTGAATGCTTGCGAGCAGACCGTGCGATTGCAGCGGATCGTGATTCGGGCCGCCGCCGATTCCTGCCGTAATGTAGAGCGTGCCGGGGTCCTCGTTAGCGGCGCCGCTGCCGAAATTCAGGGACCACAACCCTGGGATCGCAATTGCCGTGCCGGTAGTGTCATTCAGCGTACCGAGAAACACACCGGTGGTCGCGTTGAAGGCGTTAATTCTACCGTCACTGAAGTTCCCGACTATAAGGGCGCCGGCGAAGGGCCCGAAATTGGGAGGCGCGATTGCCATTCCCCAGGGCGAGTTGAGCGGCCCCTGAGCAATGAGATTGGCGATCAGGCCGCCGCCCAGGCTAAACATGGCAACGTAGCCATTGCCCGCCCCCCCAACACTCGCGTTTTTCTGGGCGTTCTGCTGAGCGTAAGTCACAAACAGCGTGCCATTGATGTTTTGTATGTTGTATGGGGCGAAGCCCGGCGGAATCGGTTGATTCGAAAACGACGAGCCGCCGGAAAATGGCTGCGGAGTGCCGTTCTGGTTGAACGGCGCCGGATTCAGGTTGAGATTGGCATCATACACATCAATTGTTCCGGCACTAAAATTAGCAGCGTAGATATACGGCGCCGCGGCGGTTCCGCCCACTGCGCATCCCGTATACACTGCGCCAGACTTGGAATTGTCGAAGAGGATCGACGCCTTGGTGCCGCTCACGGATTGATTCCATCCCGAGATTACACCGTCTTCCGAGCAGAAAATGAAAAGGGCCGGTTTCCCGGGCTGGACGTCAAAGGCATTCGGGTTCGAGGCGAAAGGGTTGAAGATCACCCCCGTGATCGGGCCGGCTGTGCCGGCGCTACCCGCTTGAGGAATCGTGGCCACCAGGGGAATCACAGCGCCGGTTCCATCGTAGAGCGTGGTAGTGCCGGTGCCGTTATTTCCCGACCAAAACGGAGTGGAGCCCAGTCCCACGCCCCACGGATTCACCAGATGCGGATCCTGATGGTCGGCGATGTTCGCGAGATCGGAAACCAGGTTGTGAACCAGATAGTTATTTGGTGGAGCGCCGTTTGTTTGAGCGGCAGCTGAGCCTGCGGCAGTTCCTAACACCAGCGCCGCGCAGACCCAATTCATTCGAATGTATTTCGAGAGACGCGCGGCACGTCTGCGAGTAATGTTCGTCTTCACACCGGAAAAGACTTGGCGCCGACCGACAATATTCCTCATTCATAGCCTTCCAAGTGTAAACTTACCGGCCGGCCGAGCGGGACCGAAAACTCGTTCATGGAAGTTAAATTCCGAAGTGAGGGCTTCGAGCGGGAATATCTCCCGCCATTGCCTTGTATAGGCAACTAGAACCTGACTTGGCCGGACGGTGCGACTGCCTTTTGCGCGAGCTTTCCTCCGCCTCAACGATCGCTTACTTATTAAGAACTTCTTCGATAACTAAAAGGAGACTATAGCTTGATGAAACACAAAAAGGTGACTATCGCTTTACTTATCATTGGCGTCGCCGCAATATCCCTCATCGCACAGCAAACCACTGAGGCACCAGCCGGGTTCACTACCCCCACACTTGGGCAAACTATCGGCCCAACAGGGGAAGTAACGGGGAATGCCGGCTCGCAGAGCATCAGTAACGGGATCGCGGAGCCGCCCGGCGACACATTTGCTCTGGATCAGGCACAGTTTGAACGAAGACACGATGCCAGCACTGGCCTGGGTCCGGTTTTCAACGGAACGTCGTGCGCCGAGTGCCATAATAACGGTGTAACTGGAGCGGCCAGCCAGTTTACCGAACAGCGCTTTGGCCATACGGACGCAAACGGCAACTTTGTCAATCCCACCGTTACGATCAATAACGGCGCGAGCACTATCACCGGCCGTTCCATTGTTAACGACCGGTCCATTTGTCCGCAAGCCCAGGAGCATGTAGCGAGCACCGAAACCATCCACGCTCTACGCGCGGTACTCAACACGCTCGGCGATGGATTCGTAGAGGCCGCCGGCGACCAAACGTACATGGCGATCGCTGCCGCCCAGCCCGGTCAGAGTAACGGATTGATTCACGGCGAGGCGATCCAAGTGCCGGTTTTCGAGGCGCCCGGACAAACGGCTATCGGGAAGTTCGGCTGGAAAGATCAGGATGCGACCATCCTATCGTTTTCCGGCGATGCTTATCTGAACGAGATGGGAGTAACTAATCGCCTCAAGCCGAAAGATGTAACTACGGTTTGCAAAGTCACGCCCGACGTGGAAGATATTCCCGATGCTCTGGGGCTGGCGGATATCGACCACTTCGCTCAATTCATCCGCGGGAGTCGAGTTCCGCCGCGCGATGCGGTGCTGTCGGCGACCGCGGATGCCGTCGCGGGACAGAACCTCTTCAATTCGATTGGCTGCGCCATCTGTCATGTCCCGACTCTGACCACGCTTCCTCCCGGGACAGTAATCAACGCGGGTGCCTACACCGTTCCCGCGGCCCTCGGAAATAAGATATTTCATCCCTACGGCGACTTCTTGCTTCACGACGTTGGCACCGGAGACGGAATCGTGCAGGCGGGGCCCGCGGACACGGCAAACAAGCTGCGGACCGTGCCGCTATGGGGTCTGCGTATAAAGGCCCGTTTCATGCACGATAATGCATCGTCGACCTTGAACGATGCCATTTCGCGGCACGGAGGAGAGGCGCAGGGTGTCACCGCAAAATTCCAGGCCTTGACGCCCACGCAGCAGCAGCAGTTGATTGCTTTCCTGCAATCGCTATAGAGGACTTCGAACAGGGACGGGCTCCATTCGTATCGCTCTGTTCGTATCGAGGGTCCGTCCCGGGCAGGACTGTTATAATGGCTTCCTCGTCGTAAATGTGCTCTTGGCCGGCCTCTTAGAGGCGCCATGGAGGAGTTCCTGTCACCCGTTCGCTTGGTCCGCTTCGGTGCTTTTGAGGTCGATCTTCGATCAGGCGAACTCAGAAAACAAGGTGCAAAAATCGGGCTGCAGGGCCAGCCGTTTCTGCTGCTGATTACATTGCTGAAGCACCAGGGCGAGGTGGTCTCGCGCGAGGAACTTCGACGTACGCTGTGGCCGGAAGACACATTCGTCGATTTCGATCACGGCCTGGGCACCGCCGTTAAGAAGCTTCGTGAGGTGTTGGGCGACTCCGCTGCCAATCCTCGCTTTGTCGAAACCATCCCGCGGCGGGGCTATCGGTTTGTCGCTCTAGTTGAGACCATCGGCGAGACTGAAGTCGCATCAGTTGCCCAAGTTCCCCCCAATCTGCAGGAACGCCCTGCACAACGCCCCAGGTGGCCGCTTCCCTGGAAGGTTACCGGAGCCGTCTTCGTACTGCTGGCAGCGGGATTCGTAAGCTTTCTGCCGCAAAGCCGGCCGTCGACGCTTATTCGCTCCCTGGTAGTCTTACCGCTGGAGGACCTATCCGGCGATCCCTCGCAGGAATACTTTTCCGACGGCATGACCGATGAATTGATCACTGAGTTGGGGCAGGTCGGCAAGTTACGTGTGATCTCCCGTACGTCGGCGATGACATACAAGGGCGTGCGCAGGCCGTTGCCGGAGATCGCCCGGGAATTGAACGTTGACGCCGTGGTGGAGGGTACCGTCTTGCGCTTAGGGAACCACGTCAGCATCACCGCGCAATTGATCCGCGCTTCCTCCGACAAGTATCTGTGGGCCCAAAACTATGAAGTAGAGTTGCGCGATATTTTGACTGTTCAGAAGGAGGTGGCTCGCTCCATTGCCGAGCAAATCCGGCTTGAACTGAACCCACACGAGCAAAGGAGATTGGACAAACCGCAGGCCGTGAATGGGGACGCCTACGAGTCTTACCTGAAGGGCCGATTTTTCTGGAATAAGCGGACCGGCGAGGGTTTGCGAAAGGCAATCGACTATTTCGACCAAGCCATCAAGAGCGATCCGAACTATGCGCCGGCGTACGCGGGACTAGCGGACTCGTATGCCTTGGCGGGAGATTGGAAGTACGGGGTTATGGCTCCAAAAGAAGCGTACCCCAGAGCCGAGGAAGCAGCGAAGAAAGCCATGGCCTTGGACAGTACTTTGGGCGAAGCTCACATCTCGTTCGCATTCTGCTTAGAGGGCTTCGACTGGGATTTTGAATCCGCCGACAGGGAGTTCACGCGCGGGATCGCGCTTAGCCCCGGCTACGCCACCGGGCACGAATGGTACGGCTGGCATTTGGCCGCGTTGGGGCGCAATGGCGAAGCTATTGCCGAGGTAAAGAAGGCAGAGAACTTGGACCCACTCTCCCTCATCATTGGGGCGGATCTGGCGGAAGAACTACTGGTCGCGCGCCACTACGACGAAGCGATAAAGCAAAGCCGAAAGACGCTGTACCTGGACCCGTTCTTTGCCAATGGACACTACGTGCTGGGCCAGGCGTTGGCGCAAAATCACATCTACAGCGAAGCTATCAAGGAACTCCAGATAGCGGTCCAGTTGTCTCCGGAGAGCACGGCATTTACGGCCAATCTTGCTTACGCCTATGCCGTATCGGGCATGAGAGATGAAGCGGTAAAGCTGCTGAACGATCTGAAAACTCAACCGAAGAGCGCCTTCTCAAGCGCTGGCGAGGTTGCCTTGATCTACGTGGGTCTGGACCAGAAGGACCTGGCAATGGTATGGCTGGAGAAAGCCTACGCCGAGCGGTTTAGCCCGTGGGTACTCATGCGTCCGGGCTTCGACTCACTGTGCTCCGATCCGCGGTTCCAGAATCTGCTGCGGCGCATTGGCATCAGCCGGTAAGAAGCTCTATGCGGCCGAGGGCGAACTGGATCATGAAAGAGTTCGCACGAGCCCTGCGGTCTGGAGTACCCTGTCAGGGCTGCCCAAATCGCTCCACCCGAGGTGACTGGCCGACACGACTGAGAGTTCATCCGGGCAACAAGCCAGGATGGCTACTGAAAAATCTACGCTCGGAATACCCTCATAAACCGATGACAGC
>CAZKVF010000011.1:0-6391 GCA_964556085.1 uncultured Solibacteraceae bacterium | reverse complement strand
GTCCGGCCCGGAACCAAAGTCGACGTGCAGGCCGTTTCCCACAGCAACACGACCTCTGAGCTTCGAACCATTCTTCAAAACGTAGAGGTGCTGGCGGTGAGCCCGCAACCCGAGCCGTTGGGGGTAAACCAACCGGCCGTGCCGGTAGTGACCGTGCTCACGCGCGCCCAGGATGCCGATCTGATCGCACTGGCTGACTCGGGAGCGCGGATTCGGCTGGCGCTCCGCAATCCCCTGGATGACGGGACCCTGCCGCGCCGGTCGATGGCGCTGGCCGCGGTCTTCACATCGAATGGGTTGGCCGATGTCCCGGCGCCCGAGCGCGGCTCTCTGCAGCAGCGTCCCGCGGGCTGGGATCACCCGATGCGGCTGCATGTGCGGGCGCTCGGGGTAAGCACGTCGGCGTTGCGCGAGCTCGCTTCGAAGCTAACGGGCGCCGGCGGAGACGATTCGCTCAGCGTGGCCGCCTTTCGCGCCGGTACGGATGCGGACCAATTGGTTAGCGCCTTGGAACAGAAGCAGGAGCTCGAAACGGTGTCTTCGTGGAAGCTCACCGCCGGTGTGGGCCGGCCGATCAGTTACCGCGCCGGGAGCGGAACAGCCTGCCGGCTGCGGGTACAATTTTCCCCGGAAATCGACTCATCCGGAAAGCTAAACTTGCGGGTCAACCCCGAGGTCAGTTTCCAGCGAGCCCAAGGCAGGGAAAAGCGCCAATACGCCACGAATTTGGGGAACCCTGACGCTTTCCTGGTGAGCGGTTTGCTGAAAGATCAAGGCGACCGGAAGGTGCTGGAGCGGCTCTATCCGGAACATTCCTGGGGTGGCCGCGAGTTGGTGATCCTGGTGACCTCTGGCCGGGGGCAGTAAGTGCTGGCGATCTCCTCCATTCTGGTTTTTGTTACCACTTTTCTGGCGGCTGGTCTGGCGGTCCTGATCGGCTGGTTCGCCTTTCAGCGAGCGGGCGCGCAGGCGCTGGCCGAGGACGTCTCGGAGCATTTGCTGGACGAAACGCCCCGTCTGCTCAAAGATGAAACGCTGAGCAGCATTTCGCCCTGGGCCAAGCTGTTGGAGCGGTCAGACCTGGTAAAGATCATCCACCGCCACCTCATCCAGTCGGGTCTCAACTGGTCGGTTGGGCGCATCACGCTTTTCATGCTGCTCACGGGAAGCGTAGCTACCGCCATTGCAATGCAGTTTGATTGGATTCCCGGCTACGGCGCGATGATGATCGGCGGGGGTGTAGCGGCGCTGCCATATTTCTATATCCTTCAACGGCGAGCCAAGCGTCTTCGCCAGTTCGAAGAGAGTTTTCCGGATGCCCTGGATTCGCTGGCGCGGGCCATGCGCGCGGGCCATCCCTTCGCCGCCGGCATGGAGATTATTTCGGACGAATGCGAGCCGCCCGTGTCCACGGAAATGCGACAGACGGCCGTGGAAGGGAATCTGGGTACGTCCTGGGACGTGGCGCTGGGAAATCTCGGAGAGCGCATGCCGCTGCTCGAAGTAAGCATGTTCGCGTCCGCCATTCAACTGCAGAACCGGACCGGCGGCAAGCTGAACGAAGTGCTGGCGAAAATGGCCGAAGATATGCGCGATGCGACAGCCTTGAAGGGCGAAGTGCGGTCGCTGGCCGCGCACGGAAAAATGACCGGCGGCGTGCTGACCGCTCTGCCGCTGGTGATCTCGGCAATCATGATGGTGGTCAACCCGTCCTATATGGCGGTGTTGATTTATCATCCCTACGGCAAATATCTCATCGCCGGCGCGGTGGTCTGCCTGGTGTTAGCGCATTTCGTGATTCGCAGGATCGTGGATATCAAGTTATGAACCCAATCTGGTTAGGAGCCGGATTTTTCGCGTTCGTCATGCTGGCGGTCACCGCAGCCGGATATTTTTTCCTGCGGGGGACGGCGGAGCCCCGCGGCTCAGAAATTCCCACCGGCCTGTCGACCGAGCCCACTCTGCCGCCCTCCCGAGCCGCCTTCCTGGGGATTTTCCGCTCGATCGGCGAAAGTTTTCCGGCCACCAAAAACGAGAACAACCCCTATCGCTCCAAGCTGGCTTACGCCGGTTACCGCTGGCCATCGGCCTTGCCGGTCTTCTATGGAATCAAGTGCGGCAGCGCGCTGTTTGCCGCCAGTCTGGTTTCGGCCTTGGCGCTGTTCTACCAGCACGACCCAGCGGCCATGCTATTGCCGATGCTGTGTGGAGGAGGCTTTGGTCTTATGCTGCCCGATAGAATATTGGGCTCGCGCGCCAGCGCCCGGTCGCGGCGTTTGAGAAGCGCGATCCCGCCGGCATTAGACCTGATGGTGCTGGGAATGGAAGCCGGCCAATCGCTCGATCAATCCGTCGCGGATGCGAGCCGGGGGTTGAAGCGCACCCACCCGGATTTGAGCGCCGAGCTGGCCCAGCTCTATCTGGAACTGAGAAACAGCGGGAGCCGCGCCGCCGCTTTTCGAAGCCTGGGCATTCGCAATAAAGAACCCGAGCTGCGCCGGCTGGCGAATCTACTGATCGATAGCGATCGCTTCGGCGTCAGCCTGGCGCCGGCCCTTCGCACGCATGCCAAGTACCTGCGGCTGCGGTTCCGTCAGGTGGCTCAGGAAAGCGCCCGAAAGGTCGGCGTGAAGCTGGTCTTTCCGGTGTTCTTTCTGATCTTTCCGTCCGTGTTACTGGTCACGCTCGGCCCCGCCTGCATGATGATGTTCCAGCAGTTGAAGGCCATGCTGCAATAAGGGCCGCGACTCAAGCTACTGCTTCTTGTCGCGTTCGTCTTTGCGCTCTTCTCTTCGCGGTTCTCTCTGAGCCGGCCGCGGGGGCGGCTGACGCTCGGGAGCAGCTTGCCGTTCCGGCCGAACCTGCGGGACGTCCCGGGGTGGAGCTACACGCTGAGGAATCTCCCGCTGCGGAGCATCTCGCTGCGGAACGACTGGCTGCGGTGGCGGCGGCTGTTGAGGCGCGCGCTCGAGGCGCGGCGAAGCTTCGCGCTGTGGCGGCGGGAAATTGCCTTGCGGTCGCGCCTGTGGAGGATAATTTTGCGGACTGTTGGGCTGGGCCTGCGGGATCGCACCGACCCGGGAGGGCCGCACGAAGGACGGAGCCGGCCGCGGCTGGCTGGATCGCAACTGTTCCACTTGCGAGGAATCCAACGGCCGGCCGGGATTGGCCGACAAAACCGGCTGCCGTTGCGCGAACGGCACCGCGGCCGGCGGAGGCGCGGTGCGCGTCACGACCGATCGGTTTTGCGTGGACATGGACGGCTGCGCAACGCGTCCGCCCGCATAACCGCCGACTACGCTGGCACGGCTGGGCGCTACCGGCACTGTCTTCATGACTTGCGCCGACTGAAGCGCCTCGCCGCGAACCGGAATTGCCGCGCTCTGCACCGGTCTCGCGCTCGCGAAGGAATTCTGCGGGACAGCGGTCACTGCGCCGGGCGCTTCGCGATTGATGTAACGGACATTCGTAGTGTTGATGTTGGTGACGTTAATGTTGTTAACGATGGTGGTGTTGGTGACGTTCACGCGATTGACGTACACCGGGCTCGCACGGTACGCGGGCACGTAGACCTCGCGCGGTCCTAGCGGGAACCAAGCGACTCCCGCCACACCTCCACCGAAGCCAATCGCCATGCTGAAGCGCGGCCCGCCGACCCAGGCTACCAGCGCCGGAGCATACACTGGGCGCACTGCCACCGGACCGGGAACCCAGGCCCAGTAGCCGACATACACCCAGCGGCCGTAATGGAACGGCGCGAATCCCCAGGGCGCATCGTCTACCCAAGTCCAGCCCCAGGGTTCGACCCAAACCCAATGGCCGTAATGGTACGGCGCCCACCCGACAGCGACCCCGCGCGGCACCCAAACAGAGCCGTAATCGGGAACAGTGCGCCAAGTGCCATGGTCGTCGAGATCCTGATAGCCAACCATATCGCGCGAGACGTAGCGTGCCGACTCCGACCGTTCTTCGCGACGGTCGCGCCCGCTGCACCAGTTGTCCCATTCATCCGGGGGACGGGCGCCGGCCGTGTCATAGCTCAGCGAGTCGCTGCCGGAGATCCGCGCTTCTTCGCCCGAGCGAACTGGAAAAGCTTGATTAGTCCCGGTGACTTCTCCCTCGCCCGCGCGTACAGTCACCGTGGTAGTGAGGTTATCGGGATTGACATCGATTCGATACTCGCCGGTTCGCAATAGCGACACCGATGTATTGGGAGTATCCACTTCGAAAGTTTCACGTTCGCCCAGAGATCGCACGTGAACATTCAGCGATCCTTCGGTGAGGCGGATTTGAACCGTATCATCGGTCAGGTTCAGGAATTCAAACGCTGTTCGCGAATCGAGCCGCAGCGCCGCGGTTCCAATATGCAACTCCGCGCGGGCGCCTTCGTCGGTCCACAAATGATCGCCGGAGGTGAGCGGCCGGTTGATTTCGGCCGGAACCCAATCTTCTACGTCGGCGGTCCGGAACGAAACTTCCCCGTTGCTGTAGTTCAGACGGCCCACGCGCGCAGGCGGGTCGGGCTGCGCCGTGGCGAGAACTACGGCGATGGCGCCCAGCAAAACAATTCGAATCGGTTGTAGCATAGGTTCGCTCCTCTCCAATTGATAAAACACGGTGTTTTATCGGATGTTGGCGATTCCAACATTAAACTCCCTGCATCCAGATGTGGCTTCGGTGCTGGCTATATAATGACACCGAATGTGGAAGCGCATACCGCTGGTACTCATCATTACAATGTCTATATCCGCCGCCGTGAAGATTGAGAAAACTCAATATCGGGGTTGGCCCAACTGCTACCGCCTCTCCAACGGCGAAGTGGAACTCATCGTCACTACCGACGTCGGCCCACGGATCATCCGGTACAGCTTTGTGGGCGGCCAGAATTTGTTCAAGGAGTTTGACGATCAGATGGGCAAGCACGGGGAAGCCTCGTGGCAGCCCCGCGGCGGGCACCGGGTGTGGATGGCGCCCGAAGATCCGGTCCTGACTTATGCGCCCGACAATGCTCCGATCCGCGCGGAAGTGAAGGGCCAGACGCTGGGGTTGACCGCAGAGGTGGAAAAAGAGACCGGCCTGGAAAAGCAGATGATCGTCAAGCTGGCCAGCACGGGGTCAGCCGTGGAAGTGATCCATAAGATCACCAACAAAGGCAACAAAGGGCGCGAGTTTGCGGTCTGGGCGCTGACCATGATGGCGCAAGGCGGCGTTGGAATCGCGGCCTTTCCGCCGCGCGGGACGCATGAAAAAGATCTGGTGCCGACCAATCCGCTGGTGATGTGGGCCTACACGGATTTTAGCGACCGGCGCTGGCAGTTCACCAAGAAATACGTGCTGCTGCGGCAGGACCCGAAGAATTCCAACGCGCAGAAGGTGGGTCTGTTCAATCGCGATACGGTGGGCGCGTATCTGCTGGGTTCCGATCTGTTCATAAAGAGGTCTGCCGCTCAGGACGCCCGCCGGCACCCCGACTTTGGCTGCTCTTATGAAACCTTCACCAACGAGCAGTTCCTGGAGATGGAAACGCTGGGCGAGCTGAGCGACGTGCGGCCGGGCGGAAGCTTGGAGCACTCGGAACATTGGAGTCTGCACAAGAACGTGAAGATTCCGTCCTGGACGGACGCCGACATCGACCGCGTGCTGCTGCCGTTGCTGAAGCGTTAACAGCCCGAGAATCTTCGAGCAGCCGTAGGCTTCCGCAATCTTCCGGCAGCTTGCCAGCCCGATTCCACTGCCAGGGTACTCCCCGTCTTACCGAACGGGTCATTTCTTTCTCCGTCAGAAACTGATCGTCCCGCGCTCGTATTTTCAGGAACGCCATAGAGCGAAAGAACTAAAGAACCCGCCATCAGGCCGATAAGGAAACCAAGGGAGACAGTGCCAAAGTGTTGGACGTACTCATAGTGGACGATTCGGCGGCGATACGAAAGATCCTGCAGCGGGTGCTGCGTCAAGCGGAAATTCCGATCGGAACCGTTTACGAAGCTGGCGACGGCGTCGAGGCGCTGGAGACGTTGAAAAAGCAGACCGTGGGTTTGATTCTCTCCGACATCAACATGCCGAACATGGACGGGTTGGAATTCCTGACCAAGGTGCGCTCCGAGCAGGCCTGGCAAAGCCTGCCGATCGTCATGGTAAGCACGGAGGGGACGCACGCCAAAGTGCTGGAGGCGGTAGAGCGGGGCGCTTCCGGATACGTACGCAAACCGTTCACGGCCGAGCAGATCAAGGAAAAACTGGCGGGACTGTTCTAGGAACCGGGCGAATGCCTGGGAAAAGATAGAGGCAACGATGACACCACAAATCAACGAGCCGGCGACAATCACACAGACCGAGCTGGTAGCGGCCATCGAAGGCGCGACCTACGAGGTTTTTTCGACCATGCTGAATC
>CAZKVF010000010.1:0-12775 GCA_964556085.1 uncultured Solibacteraceae bacterium | reverse complement strand
CCCGAGCCCTCCCAGATGGAGTTCACCGGCGCTTCGCGGTATAGCCGCGGCATCACCGATTCCTCCACGTAGCCGTTCCCGCCCAGGCATTCAAGCGCTTCGGCAACGTGCACCGGCGCCCGCCTGCAAGTCCAATACTTGGCCACGGCCACCGCAAGGCGGGCGAAGGTCGTGTCGCGCTCATCAAAAGCGCGGGCGACGCGCAAAGCCAGCACTGTCGCGGCTTCCGATTCGATCGCCAGATCCGCCAGCACGTTGCGCATCAGAGGCTGCTCAATCAAACGCCGTCCGAAAGCCTGCCGATAGCGGCAGTGCTGGAGTGCCTCCACTAGCGCGCGCCGCATGAGAGCCGCCGAGCCCAGTGTGCAATCGAGTCTCGTGTGCTGCACCATCTCGATGATGGTGGGCACGCCCCGCCCCTCCTCGCCGACGAGCTGGGCCCACGCACCGTGAAACTCCACCTCGGCTGACGCGTTCGATCGGTTGCCTAGCTTGGATTTCAGCCGCTGAATCTCGATACCATTGCGCCGCCCGTCCGGCGTCCAGCGCGGCAGGAAAAAGCACGAAAGCCCCGCGGGCGCTTGCGCCAGCACCAGAAAGGCATCGCTCATAGGAGCGGAGCAAAACCATTTGTGACCCTCAAGCGCGTAAGCGCCATCGCCGATTGGCTGGGCGCGCGTAATGTTGGCGCGCACGTCCGAGCCGCCCTGCTTTTCGGTCATGGCCATGCCGATCAAAATGCCGCTTTTTTCAGCCGCCGGCCGGAACGAGGGATCGTAGCAAGACTCGTGCAGCCGCGGCTCCCATTCCGCCGCCAAAGCCGGATTGAGGCGCAGCACAGGCGCCGCGGAATACGTCATGGAAATCGGACAGACGTGGCCGGCCTCGTTCTCTAGAGCCAGCATCGCCAACGCTGCCCGCGCCACCTGTGCCCCGACTCGCGGCTGCGCCCACGGCAGATTGTGAATGCCATGCTCCACCGAAAGGCGCATCAGGTTGTGCCATGCCGGATGGAACTGGACTTCATCCCGCCGCCGACCGTACCGGTCGTGGGTGTGGAGGATGGGCGGGTACTCGTTGGCGAGCGCCGCCCATTCCATCACTTCTGCGGTTCCGAGCCGCCGGCCCAGTTCTTCAAGTGTGCCGCAGGCCCAGCCGCCTCCTTCGCGCGCCACGGCCTCACGCAGCGCGCGATCGCTGGTGAAAAGGTTGTGGCCCACCAGCGGAGGCGGTTGATTGAGGACTTCGTGGTTCATGGGGCTGGCAGGCGACAAGATCGCCTGCCCCACTTCACAGGCTGTATCGACCCGCCTCTAAAACGTGGCGGGCAATCTGCCGGCCCAGCGCAATGGTATCCGCGGGTTCGTACTTCGAGAGCCGGCGCAGAATGGCCATTTGCGTTCGCAGCATGTCGCCCTCGGCCACTGCGGCGATCACTCTGCGCGCGGCCAGTTCTACCCGCTCGAATGCCTTCGCGGTATAGAGGCGCGTCATGGCAATGGCCTGGCGAGCCGCGCCCTGCCCGCTTGCGGCCGCCAGTTTTTCCGCGCGCAGCAGGCACGACTCCATGGCATACACTTCCATGATGCAGTCCGCCAACGCGCCCATCACTTCCTGTTGATCGGCTATGGCCTGCATGTATTTCTGCGACGCCGCTCCGGCCGCAAACAGGGTCAGCTTCCGGGCGTTCCGAAGCAGCTGATGTTCGGCAGCCAGCGGGCTGTCCCGTTCCTCTACCGCTAAGGGGCCGGACATCACTTCATCCATCACCTGCTTGATGGCTGCGAGAAGCGGCAACTGGCCAGCCATGGCGCGCCTCATGAGAAATCCAGTGATGATCAGCCGGTTGATTTCGTTGGTGCCTTCGAAGATCCGGTTGATGCGGGAATCGCGATACGCGCGCTCGGCCGGGTACTCCTCTACGTAGCCGTATCCGGCGTAGATCTGGAGCACGTGGTCCACTACCATGTCCAGCATCTCCGAGCCCCACACCTTCAAAATCGAGCACTCGACGGCGTATTCTTCGATGCGCTTCTGGATCTCGCGCGACGCCCCCTCGGCGCTCGCATCGAGATCCGCAAGGGCCGAGTCGATCATTCCGATCGTGCGGTAGACCAGCGATTCGCCGGCGTAGATACCTACGGCGCACTCGGCGAGCTTCTCCTGGATCAGGCCGAACTCAGAAATAGACTTGCCGAAAGCCTTGCGTTCTTTGGCGTACTGGATGCCGGATTGAAGGCTGTTTCGCGCGCCGCCCACGCACGCCGCTCCCAGTTTGAACCGACCGATGTTCAGGATGTTGAACGCGATATGGTGGCCTTTGCCCGGCTCGCCCAATAGATTTTCCACGGGCACCTGGCAATCGGCCAGGATGAGGGGGCAGGTGGATGAGCCGCGAATGCCCAGTTTGTGCTCCTCGGGACCTACCGAGAAGCCGGGCGTGTTGCGCTCGATGATAAACGCCGAAAACTTTTCGCCATCGATCTTCGCGAACACGGTGAAGACGTCGGCAAACCCGCTGTTGGAAATCCACATTTTCTCGCCGTTGAGCACGTAGTGCTTGCCATCCGGCGAGAGCACCGCTCGCGTGCGGCAGTTCAGGGCGTCCGAACCCGAGGAGGACTCCGATAGCGCGTAAGACGCGATCCACTCGCCGGTCGCCAGTTTGGGCAGATATTTTCGCTTCTGCGCCTCAGTCCCGTACCAAACGATGGGCAGCGTGCCAATGCCCACATGCGCGCTGAATGCCACCGAAAAGCTGGCCAGCATGCTCATGGACTCGGCGACAACCGCCGAAGTCACCTTGTCCATCTCCAGCCCGCCGTAAGCTTCGGGAACATCTACCGCCAGCAATCCCAAGTCGCCGGTTTTGCGCAGCAGGCTCCGGGTCAGCCCGAAATTCTTGGCCTCGATTTCATCGGCTACGGGCATCACTTCCTTGAGCGTGAATTCCGCTGCCGTCTTGGCGATCTGCCGGTGTTCTTCCGAAAGGTCTTCAGGTGTGAAGATCTCTCCCGGCTGGCGTTCCTCTGTTAAAAAGCTGCCGCCTTTAGCGGCTTTCGCGGTCGTTAGTGTCCTCGTCGCTTGCATATGTTGCCTTTCAGCCATCGGCATTCAGCCATCAGCATTCAGCGCTTCCGGCTGATTGCTGAGGACTGATCGCCACGCGCTCTAATTTAAGTTTTCGAAAATGCCGGCCGCTCCCATGCCGCCGCCCACGCACATGGTGACCAGGCCGTACCTGCCATTGCGCCGCTTCAGTTCGTGGAGCAGGCTGGCGGTCAGCTTGGCTCCGGTGCAGCCTAACGGATGCCCCAGCGCAATCGCGCCGCCATTCACATTCAGCTTGGACATATCCAGCCCCAGGCATTTAATCACGGCCAGCGATTGCGCCGCGAACGCCTCGTTCAATTCGACCAGGTCGATTTGCTCCAGGCTTAGTCCCGCCAGCCGCAACGCCTTGGGAACCGCATAAACCGGGCCGACTCCCATCTCCTCCGGCAGGCATCCCGCATAGGCGAACGACACAAAGCGCGCCAGGGGCTTGAGACCCAGCGCTTTGGCGCGTTCGTCCGACATCACCACGGCCGCCGCCGCGCCATCGGAGGTCTGTGAAGAATTGCCTGCGGTCACCGTCCCCGTGGCATGGAACACCGGCTTAAGCTTGGCCAGAGCATCGAGCGACGTGTCCGCGCGCGGCCCTTCGTCAACCTTGAATTCAAACTCGGTCTTTTCCGGCTTCGATTTTCCGTTGGGCGTGATCAGGGTCACCGGCACCGGCACGATCTCTTCGGCGAACCTGCCGGCTGCCTGCGCCGCCAACGCCTTTTGATGGCTGCACAGCGCAAACTGGTCGGCTTCCTCTCTTCCGATACCGTAATGCCGCGCCACACGCTCGGCGGTCAATCCCATGGGCAGATAGGTTTCGGGATGGTGCTCCATGAGCCAGGGATTCACTGAAATTTTATTGCCACCCATTGGGACCATGGACATGGACTCGGTGCCGCCTGCCACGATCACATCGGCGCTGCCGCCGCGGATCCGTTCGGCCGCAAGAGCGATGGTTTGCAGGCCGGAGGAGCAAAAGCGGTTGACGGTCATGGCCGCCGCTTCGATCGGCACTCCAGCGCGCAGCGAAGAAATGCGCGCTACGTTCATGCCCTGCTCGCCTTCCGGCATGGCACAGCCGATAATCACGTCTTCGATTTCTTTCTTATCGAGGCTGGGAACGCGCTCCAGCGCGCCCCGGATCGCATATGCGCCGAGATCGTCGGGCCGCATGGCGCGCAAGCTTCCCTTAGGGGCCTTGCCCACGGGCGTACGTACCGCGCTGACAATAACTGCATCTCTCATTTCGATTCCCTCCAGCTGATGGCTGTCAGCTATCAGCTTTCAGCCACGCAACCGCTTCCTCACGATCGCGTAACCAGTCTAATTCCTAAGCGGCTTGCCGGTCTTTAAGGTGAAAGCAATCCGCTCCTGTGTTTTCTTTTCTCCGCAGAGCGACAAGAACGCCTCGCGCTCTAGGTCCAGCAAATACTGCTCGCTCACCGGAGTCCCGGGCGTGATCTCGCCTCCGCACAAAACATGGGCCACTCGGTTGGCGACCTTGACGTCGTGGTCGCTGATAAATTCGCCTTCGCGCATGGTGTACACCGCCAGCTTGAAGTTGGCCAGAAAATTCCGGCCCGGCGCCGGAATGTCAGTGCGAGGCAACGGCGCAGCGTAACCCGCCCTGGCAAGGTCGCGCGCCACTTCCTTAGCTTCCAGCAGCAGCCGGTCGCGGTTCATGGTGATACCGTCGGCCGGAGTGAGATATGCCATGTGGCGCGCTTCCTGCGCGGAGGTAGAGACTTTCGCCATGGCGATCGATTCGAAATTCCGCCGCAGCGCTTCCATCAATTCCACGCTCTCGCTGCGACCGCCGTCGCGCAACGCGGCCGCCGCGCGGACCGCCTGCATGGTCATCTCTTTACATCCGCCGCCCGCGGGAAGCAGGCCCACGCCGCATTCCACCAGCCCCATATAAAGCTCGGCGTGCGCCTGCCGCCGCGCCCCGTGCAGCGCGATCTCGCAGCCGCCGCCCAGGCACATGCCGAATGGCGCCACTACCACCGGACGCGGGCAGAACTTGATGGAGGCCGTCATTCGCTGGAAAGCGCGGATCATAAGATCCACCTCGTCCCATTCGCCTTCCTGCACGGCCAGCAGGAGCTGCATCAGGTTCGCGCCCACGGAAAAATTGTCCGCATCGCCGCCGATCACGAACGCCGCGAACTTCCGGACCGCATCGCTGTCGGCGCGCAGCGTGTCTGTCAGCATGCGTACTACATCTTCACCAATGGCGTTCTTCAGCGAATGAAGCTCCAGGCAGGCCACGCCATCGCCCAAGTCGACCAGCGACGTCCCGGGATTCCCCTTCACTATGCCGTGCAATGCGCGGAAGTCCGCCACGCGAGCTACGCCTTCCGGCTGCGCTACGCGCTTGTAACTGCCGCTAGCCAGATCGAAGCATTCCCGGCCACCGCCGCGATACCAGGAATCTCCACCTGCCGCAAGCAACCGCTCGACGTTTGCGCTTACCGGTTCGCCGGCCGCTTTCATACGTTCCACCGTGGGCCGCACGCCGGCGGCGTCCCATAGCTGGAACGGTCCCATCTCCCAGTTGAACCCGGAGCGCATGGCTTCATCGACGCTCGCGGCGCTATCGGCGATTTCGGGCAGGCAGTCGGCCGCATAGTTCCACAGCGCGCTCAGCAGCTTCCAGTGAAAGCGCGCGCCCTTATCCTTTTTCGGATCCCCGGCGAGAAGCTGTCCCAGGCGCTCCGGCAGTTTCTCGGCGCTCTTCGCCATTTCCAGAGCCGGGAACTTGGGCCGCGACGGCGGCCGGTATTCGAGCGTCTTCCAGTCGAGGGCCAGCCGTACTTCGTTGCCACTTTTATCGCGTTCTTTTTTGTAAAAACCCTGCTTCGTTTTGTCGCCCAGCCAGCGCCGTTCCAGCATCGTCTGAATGAACGGCGGCACGGCCACAGTCTCACCTTGCGATTGCGCGAAATTACCGGCAACGTGCGCGAGCACGTCGAGGCCGACCAGGTCGGCCAGGCGGAAGGTTCCCGTGCGCGGCCAGCCGATTGCGATGCCGGTCAGAGCGTCCACTTCTTCCACCGTCAAGTCCTCCGTCTGCATCAGCCGCACGGCCTCGAGCATGATGAAGACCCCGATCCGGTTGGCGATGAAATTGGGTGTATCACGGGCCAGGACCACTTCCTTGCCCAGCCGTACATCGGCGAATCGCCGGACGGCAGCCACCACATCTTTGCCGGCTTCCGGAGTGGGGATGATCTCCACCAGGCGCATGTAACGCGGCGGATTGAAAAAGTGCGTGCCGAACCAGCGGCGGCGCCTGGCTTCGGGCAGTTTTGCGGCGATCGAGGCCACTGGCAGCCCGCTGGTATTAGTAGTCAGAATCGCGTCCGCTTTGAGGTGTGGAACGATCTTTTCAAGCAGCGCCTGCTTGATGGCCAGGTTCTCTGCGACGGCCTCGACGACCCAGTCGCAATCCGAGAGCAGGCCGCCATCGTCATCGAAATTCCCGGTTGTGACGCGGGCGGCCACGGCGGCATCGTAGAAGGCGGCGGGCTTGCTCTTCTTGAGATCCTCCAGCGCCTTCGAGGCGATGGCGCTCGGCGGCCCACTGGGCGCCACGATATCCAGAAGCACCACCGGCAGCCCCGCGTTGGCGAAGTGCGCCGCGATACGCGAGCCCATAGTCCCCGCGCCGAGCACGCCCACCTTGCGGATGAGAATGGAAGGTTGCTGGCCGTGCGCAGCAGCGCCGGCCGTCTCGAAAATTGGTTCCGCGATCATGCTCCATCCTTTTAGCTGGCAGGCGAAAGCGCCTGCCCCACGTCTTTGTTCGCCAGACCACGCGTTAAAGTGCGTGCAAACTGACAGGCGATCTCTTCCGCTGAAAGAGCGCCTTTCGGCTCGTACCAGTGACAGATCGAGTTCACTGCTCCGGCGATCGAGAAGGCCGCGATCTTCGCGTCACAGGGTGTGATGCTCCCGTCCTCAATCCCTTCCTGGATAAACGAGCGCAGCCGCCGGTCAATCTTTCTCTTGTACGTCCGGACTTCCGCCAAAGCTTCCGGAGAAAGGTCGCCGTCGTCCAGGCGCACCACACACCGGCCGAAACTAACCGTCATCACATTGGCATAGGAATAAATGAATGCTTCTACCTTCTCCAGCCCCGTGCCGCACCGGGACGCGATGTCATTCAGGATTTCTTCAATCATCGCGGTACCCAGCCGGTAGCACTCGAGCAGAATCTCTTCTTTACTCCGGAAATAGTGATACAGCGCCGGCTTGGTGATTTTCAACCGGTCGGCCACATCGTTCAGAGAGGTCCGGGCATAGCTCTTCTCCAGAAATAGCTGTACCGCGGTTTTCAGCACGGCTTCGCGCTTGCTCGCAGGGTTGCGGCGCCGGTCCGCGAACGCCTTCCAGTGGGGCGGCGAAACAGTTCCGTTCCTTGGCATTACGCTCCGATTGACACTTGGGCTGGACTATTGATATCTTACCCATGGGTAAGATAAAAACGCAACCGGAATTTTTGACCGAAAACAACCATCCTCTGGAGCTGTTCTACCGGTGGGAGCGCGAGCGGGGTGAAGAAGTTTTCCTGACTCAGCCGTATTGCGGCGGAAGAGTACGCCAATGGACATGGGCTGAGGCGGCCGGTGAGTCGCGGCGTATGGCCGCGTACTTGAAAGCCCGCGACTGGGAACCCGGGTCGCGGGTCGCCATCCTTTCCCGAAACTCCGCGTGGTGGATCCTGGCCGATCTGGCCATCTGGATGGCTGGCCACGTGTCCGTGCCCATTTATCCCTCGCTCCTCCCGGACTCCGTCCAGCGAATCCTGGAACATAGCGAAGCCCGCCTGTGTTTCCTGGGCGCCACCGACGAACCGGAAATGGCTAAGCTCGCCTTTCCTACGGGCATGCAAGCTATCGCGCTGCCGCCCACGCCGCCCGCCGGCGTGGACTCGTGGGATTCCATCGTGGCTGCCACGGCGCCCCTGGGCGGCTCGCTGTTGCCTCCCGCATCCGCCCTCGCCACCATCATCTACACGTCGGGCACCACCGGCGCCCCCAAGGGCGTCATGCATTCATTCGCAGCCTTCAGCTACAACGCCCGGATGCTGGCGGAGCAGCTCGCCCTGGCCACGCCGCAGCGCGTCCTTTCTTATCTCCCACTCGCGCACATCGTGGAACGGGTGGGCGTGGAGTTTCTTGCCCTGCTGTTGTGCTCGCGAGTTTTCTTCACTGAAGGCACCGAAACCTTTGTCGCCGACTTGCGGCGTGCGCAGCCGACGATCTTTCTCTCCGTCCCGCGGCTCCTGCAAAAATTCCAGCAGGGTGTTTTCGCGAAGATTCCCCAGTCAAAACTCGACCTTCTGTTCCGAATTCCCCTGGTGAGCCGGATCGTCAAGCACCGCATTCTCACCGAACTCGGCCTGAGTACGGTGTGCTATGCCGCGTCCGGCGCGGCACCCCTGCCGGTCGAAACGCTGCTCTGGTATCGGCGTCTCGGGCTGAACCTGGCGGAAGGCTATGGTATGACTGAAACCTTGATTACCCATCTCCCCACGCCCGAAAAGCTCCGCCCCGGTTACGTCGGCTGCGCCATCCGCGGCGTGGAGGCCAGGCTGGGCGAGAACGCCGAACTGCAGCTGAAGAGCCCCATGAACATGCTGGGCTACTACAAAGATCCGGAGGGAACCCGCGCCTCCTTCACCGCGGACGGATTTTTTCATACCGGCGACGTGGCCGAAATCGCTCCTGATGGCCAGCTCAAAATCGTCGGCCGTATCAAAGAACAATTCAAGACCAGCAAGGGAAAATACGTGGTGCCGGCCCCCATCGAGAGCCGGCTGATGGTCCACCCGGCGCTGGAAGCCTGCTCCGTGATGGGCGCCAGCTTTACCAGCCCCTTCGCCGTCGTGCTGGTCTCTGAAAAGGCCCGACTCCAATCGCATGAGCCGCAAGCCCGAGCCTCCCTCGAAGCGTCGCTGGCGGCGTTCCTCGAAGAAATCAATAAGGGCCTCGCTCCCCATGAGCGGATCGCCTTCATCGCCATCGTGGACGGTCCGTGGACCGTAGCCAACGGGCTGATGACGCCCACCTTAAAGCTCAAACGCCCACTTCTGGAGCGGCGCTATCAGACCCTCGTAAACGATTGGCAGGCCCGTCACCGGCCCGTCGTCTGGGAATCGGAACCCTGAGTTCCCGCATGCTCCTCGAACTCTATCGCTCACTGCCCGTGGAAGGCGTGAAGATCATCGTGGTGCTTTTTCTCTCCTTCCTGACGGGTCTGGAACGGGAGGAGCACATCCGCACCGATGAGCGCTATTTCTTCGGCGGCGTGCGCACGTTTCCTTTGATCGGCCTGATTGGCTATGGCGTTTCCCTGCTCGCATCGGGCGAGATTCTTCCCGTCACCATTGGCTTCGCGGTGGTGGCCGCTTTCCTCATGCTCTCCTTCTGGCACAAGCTCACCACGTTCAAGCTCGCCGGCATCACGTCCGAGATGTCCGGCCTTACCACCTATCTCGTGGGAGCCCTGGTTTATAGGGAGCAGTATTGGATCGCCACCACCATTGCCGTGGCGAGCATCCTGCTCTTAGAGCTGAAGTCCGCACTGGAAGGGCTGACGAGTCGCGTTGCGCCCGCCGAGATCCTGACGTTCACCAAGTTCCTGCTGCTGACAGCAGTGATTCTGCCTGTTCTGCCCAACCGCCAGTTCGGCCCTTTCCAGATCAATCCATTCCAGGCCTGGCTCGTCGTGGTTGCCGTAAGCGCGATTTCGTACAGCAGCTATGTGATTCAGAGGTGGACCAGACCCGGCGGCGGCATGGTGCTGTCCGCCGTGCTAGGAGGCGCCTACTCCTCGACCGCCACCACCGTGGTCCTGGCCAAGCGGGCCAGCCGCGAGCTGCAGCCACACCTTTTCGCCGGGGCCACGCTGATGGCCTCCGGCATGATGTACCTGCGCCTTGCGATCCTCGTACTGCTGTTCAATCGCAACCTTTTCCGGGCTCTCGGGCTGCCTTTCGTTGTGCTGGCCGCCGTCGCCATTTTGGCGGGTTGGATCTGGACCCGCGTCCCCGACGCGAGCCCGAACCAACCCAAGCGCGAATATGACCCCCAAAACCCGCTGGAGATGAGAGCCGCATTTCTGTTCGCACTCCTGTTCGTGGCCATGTTGGTCGCTACGCACCTGGTAATCACCTACCTCGGTAGCGCCGGCGTCTATTCGCTGGCGGCGATCATGGGTTTTACGGACGTGGACCCCTTCATCATGGGAATGACGCAATCGGCCGGCGGCGCCACTCCGCTTGCGGTTGCCGCGAGCGCCATCCTTATCGCCGCGGGCAGTAACAACGTAGTCAAGGGCTGCTATGCCTACTTCTGGTCGGACCGCAAAACCGGCCGCCAAAGCCTCGCGCTCTTGCTTGCACTGGCTGTGGCCGGTTTGGTGCCTTTGGCATGGATCGCGAGGTGAGCACCGGGAGATCTTGACGCCGGCAGTCTCGGCCGTTGGCACCCACCCGTCTAATCAATCGCTCCCACGGGCCACTTCCGCTGCGGGTTCTACAAGTACCAGACAGGTTCGGTCGAGTAAGGGCTTTTCGGAGGACCTCAAATTGCAACCCTATCAGGTGAATTCTGTCAAGACGAATTTAGAAAAATCGAGCTTCGGAGCGGCTTTCTGCATTCCCTTCATGGGCTAGTTTTGCGGACCGAGTGCAAGACCTGCAGACGGCTCCATGCAAAAAATGCACTATGGCTATGACGCCTTATCAGTTGCGTATCGTTTTTGACCTTCGGGCACGCGCCCCTGTGACCGGATGGCTCATGGGGTTGTACGATCGGAACATCCTCGACGGGGACCGATTCTGGTGGGGCCCGCGTTCTTTGTCAACGCACCGAGACAACCTTTGACAGTACTAGCTAGATGCCCCCTAAGGTGTTCAACCAACAAGAAAGCCAATGGCAAAGGTGCCACGACCTGACGGCCGTTTTCGGCCAAAGTGGTCGCTCCCCGTCGCCTAAATTCAACCCTCGCGGATAACGCTGTAAAGGACACCAGAACGATGAATGAAACCCCGACCCCATCTTCCTCCAAACAGACCAAGACTCGTGTCAGCGGCAGCAACGGCAAGCGATCCGATGGGCAAGCCACCAACGGCAAGCGATCTGTCGCGAAGCCGGCGGCTGTTATGTCGGACCAATCCGAAGATGCCCGCTTGCGATTAATTCTAGTCGCGATGGTGGCGTTTCGTGATGGCGATTTTACGGTGCGGCTACCCGTCGATTGGGCAGGCACGGAAGGGTTGATCGCAGGAGCCTTTAATCAGGTCATCACGCAGAAGCATCGGATTTCGGAAGAACTGGCGCGCCTCAGCGAGATGGTAGGAAAACAGGGACGCCTGAAACAGCGTATGTCTCTTCCGGGCGCGCTCGGAGGGTGGGCTGCGGATGCAGACTCCATGAATACGCTTGTTGAGGACCTAGTGCGCCCGACCACAGAAAGCGCGCGGACGATTGGCGCGGTAGTCAAGGGCTCTCTGGGCCAATCCATGGATTTGGAAGTGGACGGCCGGCCGCTGAAGGGCGAATTCCTGCGTTCGGCGAAGCTGGTCAATACAATGATTGAGCAGCTCTCGGTGTTCACGTCTGAAGTCACCAGAGTTGCGCGTGAGGTGGGTACCGAAGGAAAACTTGGCGGCCAGGCGCAAGTGCCCGGGGTTTCCGGCGTCTGGAAGGATCTTACCGACTCGGTCAACCAGATGGCCGGAAACCTGACGGCCCAGGTTCGCAACATTGCCGACGTTACGATCGCGGTCGCCAATGGAGATTTGTCCAAGAAGATTACGGTCGATGTACGCGGTGAGATTCTGCAGCTGAAAGAAGCCATCAATACGATGGTCGATCAGCTCCGCTCATTTGCCTCTGAGGTGACGCGCGTGGCGCGTGAGGTCGGCACGGATGGACGCCTTGGCGGCCAGGCGGTGGTGCCGGGCGTGGCGGGAACGTGGAAGGACCTCACTGACTCCGTGAACGCCATGGCCACGAACCTCACGGCGCAGGTGCGCAATATCGCCACCGTTACAACCGCCGTGGCACGCGGCGACCTCTCCCGTAAGATCACCGTCGATGTGCGCGGCGAGATTTTGGAGCTCAAGAACACCATTAATACGATGGTGGACCAGCTAAATGGCTTCTCTTCGGAGGTCACGCGCGTGGCGCGCGAAGTGGGAACCGAAGGCAAGCTGGGCGGCCAGGCTCAGGTGCCCGGCGTCGCGGGAACCTGGAAAGATCTCACCGACTCGGTAAATTCGATGGCGTCGAATCTCACCGGGCAAGTCCGCAACATCGCGGATGTGGCAACCGCAATCGCCAAAGGCGACCTCTCCTCAAAGATTACGGTTGAAGTAAAGGGCGAAATCCTCGCGCTGAAAAATACCTTGAATACGATGGTGGATCAGCTCAACGGGTTTGCATCGGAAGTGACTCGTGTGGCGCGCGAGGTGGGCACTGAAGGCAAGCTGGGAGGGCAGGCCCAGGTACCCGGTGTGGCGGGAACGTGGAAGGATCTCACCGATAACGTCAACTTCATGGCGTCCAACCTGACGGCCCAGGTCCGCAACATCGCCGACGTGACCACGGCCGTGGCCAATGGCGACCTTTCCAAAAAGATCACCGTCGATGTG
>CAZKVF010000009.1:0-5351 GCA_964556085.1 uncultured Solibacteraceae bacterium | reverse complement strand
ATCGTCGATGCGGAGTCCGTGGACATGAGCGTAGCTTTCTGGGCATCGCGTTACGGCAAGTCGACTACAGGCACGGATGACTACTTGAATTGTCCGATGGATCGCGAACAGTACGAGGGTTTTGTCGATGAGTTGCTGCGTGCGCAAAATGTCGCCGCGCACATTCCGGAGGACGCCACTCCCTACTTCGAAGCCTGCCTGCCCATCGAAGAGCTGGCGCGCCGCGGGCGCGAAACGCTGCGGTTCGGACCCATGAAGCCGATGGGACTGAGCGACCCCCGCACAGGGAAGCGGCCTTACGCTGTGGTGCAACTTCGCCAGGAAAGTCTCCGCGCCGCGAGCTTCAACCTGGTGGGGTTTCAGAATCATTTGAAATTCGCCGAACAGGCGCGGATTCTGCGGCTCATTCCGGGCCTGCAGAATGCCGAGTTCCTGCGCTTCGGCCAGATTCACCGCAACACGTATATCAACGCCCCCGCCCTGCTCACCGCGGGGCTGCAACTGCGCACTCGGCCGGAAACATTTTTCGCGGGGCAGATATCTGGCGTGGAAGGCTACGTGGAAGCCATCGCCACCGGGCTGATGGCGGGCATGCATGCGGCCTCTTTCGCCGCGGGAGAGCCTGTGCGGCCGCTGCCGCGCGAAACAGCGCTTGGTTCGCTGTGCTACTACGTTTCGGGCGCGGACCCCGCGGATTACCAGCCTGCGAACATCACTTTCGATCTGCTGCCTTCGCTCGATGAGGCCACGCGGCACCGGCTGCGCCACGACAAGAAGGCCCGGCATGCGGAGGTGTGCCGGCGCGCTCTGACAGCGCTGGAGGAATACCGGCATGCCTGTGTCTGAGCTCGCCAGACAGATCGAACGCTACCTGGCCGAGCTGGCGCGCACCAGCGCCTCGCCCCACAGCATCCGCGCCTATGCCGCCGATTTGCGCCAGTTCGTCGAGTTCCTGTCGCCGCCCGATTTGGCGCCGCCGGAGCCGCGCGCTATCGACGTTTTGATTTTGCGCGAGTGGCTGACCGGGCTCTATCGCGACAAATTGAGCGCCGTTACGATTCGACGTAAACTGGCCGCCGTACGCGGGCTGTTCCGTTTTCTGCTGCGGGAAGGGTTAGTACCGGTTAATGTGGCGCGCCTGATGCGCACGCCCAAAGCTCCTAAGAAGCTGCCCGGCGTGATGACCGCCGAGCAAGTGAATGTGATGATCGATGGCGTTGGCGGTCCCGAATTGGAGCGGCCCCACCCGGTACGCGACCGCGCTCTCTTCGAGATTCTTTATGGTTGCGGCCTGCGGGTCAGCGAACTGGCAGGCCTGAACCTGGAGGATGTGGACCGCGCCGAGGGCTGGCTGCGCGTCCGCGGCAAAGGGCGCAAGGAACGGCAGGTGCCCCTCCCGGGCAAAGCCGCCGAAGCGTTGGAGCGTTACTTGGCGGAGCGTCCCGTGGTGCGCGATGAGCGCGCTGTTTTCCTGAACCATCGCCGGGGACGCCTACACGACCGTGGCATGCGTGGCATCGTGAAGCTCTATGCGACCCTGCTGGCCGGCGATTCCTCCGTGCATCCGCATAGCCTGCGCCACGCCTACGCTACGCACCTGCTGGCGGACGGCGCGGACCTGCGCGCCATCCAGGAACTGCTGGGCCACGCCCGCCTCTCCACCACCCAGAAATACACGCAGGTCTCCCTCACCGACCTGATGGCCGTGTACGACAAAGCGCATCCCAAGGCCTGACCCGATGCAACTTCGATTGGCGGATTTTCGGAAGGAGTTCCGTCCCATGTGGGGCCTGGCTTGGCCGCTGGCGGTCGCGGAACTGGGCTGGATGGCGCAGGGGCTAATCGACCTGATCATGGCGGGGCCGTTGGGCGCGGCGGCCATTGGTGCGGGCAGCCTGGCCAACATGCTCTTCTACCCGATCGCGATTTGTGGCACTGGCGTGCTTCTCGGAATGGATACGTTGGTGGCTCAATCCTTCGGAGCCGCCGACCAGCGCGATTGCCGCAAGACGCTGGTGAACGGCGTGTGGTTGGCACTGGCGCTAACGCCGCCGCTCATCGTGATCATGCTGGTTCTGATCCCGCTGATGCGCGCGCTGGGCACCAATCCGCGCGTGCTGGTGCAGTTCGAGCCGTATCTCAAGGCCCTGATCTGGAGCATCCTGCCGCTGCTGCTATACAGCGCATTTCGCCGCTACCTGCAGGCCGTGGACGTGGTGAAGCCTGTGACCTTTTCCTTGTTGAGCGCCAACGTGGTCAACGTGGTGGGCAACTGGGTGCTGATGTACGGCCATTGGGGGGCACGGGCCATGGGGCTGGAGGGCTCCGGATGGTCGACGGCCATCGCGCGCGTCTATATGGCGGCGGTCTTGCTAGGGGCGCTTGCCTGGCACGAGCGCGCGACGGGACGGCTGCTGGCGCAAATCTCGTGGCGGCCGCACTGGGCCCGCATCCGCAGGTTGATCATCCTCGGGTTGCCGGCAGCGGGGCAAATCGGAATTGAAGGCGGCATCTTCGCGGTGGTCACCGTAATGGTGGCTAAGATGGACGAGGTTTCGCTGGCCGCCCACAGCATCACGGTCAATGTGGTGAGCACCACGTTCATGGTGCCGCTGGGAATCAGCTCGGCGGCGGCGGTGCGCGTGGGCCAGGCGTTCGGCCGGAAGGATCTGCGCGGGGTGGCGCTGGCCGGGTGGACGGCGGTCTTGTTCGGGGGGCTCTTCATGGGCAGCGCCGGCCTGACGCTGGGTTTTGTGCCGCGAGCGATCATGCGCGTGTTTAGCGCCGATCCCGCGGTGATCTCGAGCGGCGCCGTGCTGCTGCAGATCGCGGCCTTGTTCCAGCTCTTCGACGGGTTCCAGGTGGTGAGCACAGGAGCGCTTCGCGGCCTGGGCGATACACGCACTCCTATGCTGGCGCACCTGACAGGCTACTGGGCGATCGGATTGCCCATCAGCTACG
The DNA here is from genome assembly GCA_964556085.1 of uncultured Solibacteraceae bacterium. Lineage (GTDB taxonomy): Bacteria > Acidobacteriota > Terriglobia > Bryobacterales > Bryobacteraceae > PSRJ01. The sequence goes on along the minus strand of CAZKVF010000009.1, from coordinate 2,390 downwards.
CGCTCTGCTTTCACTTCAGCTGGGGCGCGCGCGGCATTTGGACGGGGTTGAGTACGGCGCTCATATTGATCGGCGTGACGCTGTTACTGGTGTGGCGTGGGCGCGTTTGGCGGCTGCTGACGGTCTCACGCCCGACCGCGCGCTAGCCTATTCGCCATCCACCGAAAATGCCAGCAGCACATTTCCTGGCATGCCGCCGAACATGCCGTATCCCGAGTTGACGTAAACCATGCCGCCGGCCACCACCGGTCCGGGTCCGTCCAGAGAGCCGCCCTTCGCTGCCGGTCCGTTGACTGTCTGGAACTCTTTCGCGGTATCGACGTCCCATAGAATCTTTCCGGTCTCGCTGGAGAAGGCTCGGAAGTGACCATCCAGGGAACCCGCGAAGACAGCTCCGGGAATCGCCGTCACCGCTTGTGAGTGCGCCGGGTTGGCCGCCATTCCCATCGGCCCGTAGTTTACCCCAACGGAAAGGACGCCGGACCCGCCGATTGACGAACTGGCCGATTAGGCGGATGAACCGCTCTGGGCGGCGTCATGCACGGCCCAAACCTACTTCCCAAACAGCGGCCGATAGTCGCGGTTGTTCTCGCAGACGAATTCGTCGATCTTCTCCAGCTCCGGCCGAAACGGAAACGTCCTAGTCGGCATCACCCACGGCTTGGTGAACAGTGTAGGTTCCTCGACCGTGACATCGTAGACTAGGTCGCCGTTTTCGGCTCGCTGGAACCGCTCGATCACATGCATCGCCTCGCTGTGGTGGTAACCGTTCAGCTCCGTCTTGGTGTTCTGCCCAATGGTATCCACCACCAGTGTGTCGCCTTCCCAGTGGCCCACCGAGTTGCCCATCCACGTGGGATCCACGTCGTCCGGGTGCGGACGTCCGTCTGTGGGGATGATGCGGAAGGTGTTGGGGTATTCGTAAAAGATCGTGATGGATTTTTGAGCCTGGATGATCTGGAAGGGATAGGGCACATTCACCGAGCCTGGAACTCCCAGCGGCATGCAGTCGGCGGTCAAACCCGCATAGTCCGGGCCGTGGACCACCTTGAGCTTCTCGGCCTCCGGCTTGAGCGGCATGGCGTTGGCTCCGCCTCCCCGTCCCATGGCGAAGCCGTAGACGCCGGAAAGGTCGGGTTTGCCATCCACGCGCGCCAATTCCTTTTTCGCTGGCTCGGCCTTCGCGGCCACCGGAGTGGTGCCGGCGACTGTCACGGTTACTTCATTCGTGATCACCTGACTGTTCGGGCCGCGCACGGTCAATGTGTATGTGGTCGTGGCGGACGGGGACAATTGCCGTCCACCGCGCGGCGTGACCACGCCGATGCCCTGATCTATGGTAGTGCCCGTGGGGTTCTCGACCGCCCAGCGCAAGGTCACCGATTGGCCCGGCCGGATGGACGCGGGTTCGGCCGTGAAGCTGAGGATGCGCGCCGGCAGCCGGGCGGCTTGCTGGTACGACGGCGCTTGCGCCGAAGCCATTGAAGCAAACGCCACAAGCGCGGCCATGACTGGCAATCTGTCGATACGCATGATGGAATCCTCGTGCAGTATATCAACTACCGGCAAACGAAATTTCCGGCGTCCTCGATACTGCTGCTGCCTTTATAACGCGCTTGCTGGGGGTAGGCGCACAGCGGCCGGGTCCTTCCGGGCCACGGGGAATTCGGTCCCGCCGTGGCCACGATTCGCTCGGGCGGTGTGCTCTTCTCGACCCAGTCCACCAGCGCGGTGAAGGCATCGAACTGGTCCGTGGCCGGCCCACCCGCGCAGTGATTCATCCCGGGAACCGCGAAAAGCCTCACGAAATCCGCCGCTCCGCCGTTATTGGCCTGGTTTACATCGTTCCACCAGTTGATGGTGTCTTTGATCGAAAAGATGGGATCGCTGACGCCGTGGACGATTACCAGCTTGCCTCCGTGGCCCTTAAAACCCGAGAGATCGGTGGAACTTGCCATCATGAAATCCCACGATGACTTGGTATAAACGCCCGATTCGCCATAGAGTTTCGCGGTGTCGCGATCGAAGTCAATCCCCAGCAGATAAGCCATCGGTCCAGCGCCGGAGGCGGGTACGGGAGTGGGCGGCGTAGTGAAGACCGCGGAGACTGCTCCCGCGCCCAGGGTGGCGTTCAGGCCGACGTTTAGGGGCGCATCGTAGGGGCCCAGCTTCCAGAAGCGCCAACCTTGGTTGTAGGTTTCGCCCACGCGGCCGCCAATACCCCGATCCCAGGCCCAGTCGGCATAGAGCATCTCGCCTTGGGCGCTCCTGGCGCCCGCAAAGAGTTTTTGCAGCGCCGACGCTTGCGCGGCCGAAAGGCAGGCGTTCCGCTTGGGTCCTTTGCACGCGATCGCAGTCAACTTGGGCGAAACCACGGCGGGAGTGCAGGC
>CAZKVF010000008.1:0-8623 GCA_964556085.1 uncultured Solibacteraceae bacterium | reverse complement strand
AGAGTTAGCTGCATCCGGGAACTTATCTGGACGGGCACAACTCTTTCAAACCGTCGCGGACCTACTGAATCGATCTGACGGATTTGTCGACCGGTTCGAGGACTGGGATCTCTACACCCAGCGGCGCGGTTTTCAGGTCGGCAAAGCGGCGCGCGCTCACCATTACACGGCTCTCGAGCGATCCGATGCCGCAGTTATAAGCCTCCACCGCTCGCTCCAGACTGCGGCCCATCTTGTTCCAGTGATCGCTCATATCGGAGAGCCTCTTGTACAGCTCTTTGCCAAGGGCGCTGATCTCGGCCGCATTCTGCGCCAGTTTTTCCTGGCGCCAGCCGTATGCCACGGCCCGCAGCAAGGCGATTAGGGTGGTCGGCGTGGCGAGGATCACGTTCTGCCCTGCTCCCGCCTCGATCAGGGATGGATCGCTTTCCAGAGCCGCGCTGAAGAAGCACTCGCCCGGCAGGAACATTACGGCGAACTCAGGAGCCTGGTCGAACTGCTCCCAGTAGGATTTGCGGCCGAGTGCCGCCATGTGGTCGCGAACCTGGCGGGCATGGCTGGCGAGCTTCGACTTGCGCGTACTCTCGTCCGTGGCATCGATGGCCTGCAGGTACGCATCCAGCGGCGTCTTGGCATCGACGACGATAGTCTTGCCCGCCGGCAGGCGGACCAGCAGGTCGGGTCGCAGGCGCCCGTCTTCTGATTCGATAGTGGCTTGACTGACGAAATCGCATCGCTCCAGCATCCCGGCCATTTCCACAACGCGCCGCAATTGAACTTCACCCCAATGTCCGCGCACTCCGGGCGTGCGCAGCGCCGTCACCAGCCGGCCGGTTTGAGAGCGCAGCTGCTCCTGCGTATCGACGAGGCTGCGCACCTGCTGGCTGAGCGCGGCGTAAGCCCCGGCGCGCGCCTTCTCGAGTTCCTGGATCTGGCAATCCACCTTTTCGAGCGAGGCCCGCACCGGCGTGAGGAGCTGTGCGATGGCCTCCTGCCGCATCTCCAGGTCGCCGCGGGCCGCTTCGCGGGCGTGCCCCAGAGAGGCTTTTGCCAGGTCGAGAAACGCCTGGTTGTTGCGCGCCAGGGCATCGGCCGAAAGGGCAAGGAACTGATTGGCGAGGTCTTGCTTGCGCGCGCGCAACAGCAGCCAGGCCAGGGCGAATCCTGCGATAAAACAGAGGACGGGAAGAATGTTTTGCACGTCTTATTATCGCGCGCTTATTTCACGCGGTACAGGTAGTATGGTCCCGCCTGTGTGACCAGCTCCAGGCCCCAATCGGTCTCCTTGCCCACCATTGCGTTGCCGATCGGCGCGGCCCCGTCCGAACCGGTTGGAACCACCAGGTAGCTGTATCCGGCATGCCGAATTGCCCGCCGGGCGTCGCCGCGGAGATCGTTTAACGGCCGCCGTTTTGCGAGGAGCGGGCCGAGCGGGCGCCACTGGCCCGATGTATCCATGCCATAGACGTCAACGGGAACATTCAGCGCCGGCGTGTGCGAATAGACAACGGCCGAGGAAATTCTCTGCGGGTGATCGAAGCGGATTTCGAAATACATGCCTTCACGAACCGGCTCCCAGGTGCGCCAGCGCGTGGCGATGTTGCCATCCAGTGCGAGCGGCGCCTCCCAGGAATTAGGCCAGACGCGCAGCGACCAACGCGGACTCGGGTAAACCAGATCTTCGCCCGAATAGAGGTCCACGTCGTCGAAATCGCATTCGACGGGCCGGGAGGCGCGAATGCGGAAGCGCACTCGTTGGAGCGAGGCGATCGGCCACGCCGTTTTCCAGTCGTAAAGTGGTTCGCCGCTGGTCGTAGCAAGACGGAGGGAATCCAGCAGGTTGTCGGTTTCGGCTGATTGCCAATCGACCCGAATGTCGCGAGCCAGATATGCGTTGGCCACGCTCAGCAAGGCGAGAATCTTGGCGTCCGGCGGCGTTTGGCTTTCAATGATCCGCGCAAGGTTGAACTCGTCGCCGTGGCGCGATAAGTAGTTATCCTCCGGCTCGGCACGCAGCGCGGCGCGCAAGGGGAATTCGTGCAGGCGGAATCCGTAACGGGTTTCCAGAAGATCGATCACTTGCGGCCAGCACAGAACCGCCTGGAGCGCGATTGCGGCCCAGGCGGCCGGCCGCGGAAGGACCATGCCGAGGGTGAGCGCCGCAACGGCAACCGCAGGCATGAGAAAGCGCGCTCCGGTGTTGGAATACCAGGGGAGGGCGAGCAATAGCGCCGCCGCCCAACACCAGCGTCCCACGGGCCGCTGCAGCGCTAGCAGGCCAAGCGGCAGCAGCAATAGCAGAGGTCCGAAAGTTCCGTGGAAGCCGTCTCCAAATGCCAACTGCCAAGCGACGGTCCAGGGACGTGCGCCTCCGGCCGAGGCTAAAGTGGCCGCGAGTTCGCGTTCCGTGGCCGCGTGGAAGTAGGGATTGGGAAAAAGCCAGCTCAGCAAGGGCGCAGCCGGGTTGCCGGTGAGAATCGTATTTCGGATGAGCCAAGGCAGCATCACGATTAGAGCGCCAGCGGCAAACCACGCGACGTCCCGGTGGAGCAGGCGGTTCCGCCTGCCAATCCCTACCCATACGACAAACATCAGCGCGGCCAGCACCGTCATGATGCCCGGCACTTTGATCGCAAAACAGAATCCTGCCAGGACACCGGCCAGCAGGAGGTAACGTTGGGCGCCGGTGTCCCTCCAGACCAGCAGCAGATAAAAAGCCGAAAGAGTGAAGAACACGCCCGCTGCATCGTTATAGGACGAGGCGCCCGTCACGCCGGCAACGGGAGTGCAAAAGTAAAAAACGGCGGCCACCAAGGCAGCCATGTCGCCCAATCCGAGCCGCCGTCCGATGCGGAAAAACAGGGGCAGCGTGGCCATGAAGAACGCGAATTCCACCAGCTTGGCCGCCGAATGCCGGCCGAATGCAAAGGCGGCGGTGTATAGCATCTCCATTCCTTGTGGCACCACGTCGTAGAAAGTGATGCGCCGGGGAAAGCCGCCCAGCCGTACGTATTCGTAAGGCAGGCCGAGATGGTAGCCCATGCCATCCGCCTGGATCTCGGGGGCCAGAGCATTGACGAAATACCAGATGCCGTAGGCGCCGAAAATCGCGGCCGCCGCAATCCATGCCTTGCCCAGCGGGCGCTTGACTCCTTCGCCCAGAGGCGAGCGCGGGAACATCCTCCAGCAGGTCGCGGCCAAAGCGCCCACCGCGAGAAACATGTACCACTTGCCGGTGCCGGCAAGCAATAGAACGAATATGAGAAAACTTTCGGCGGTTGCGCCCAGGGCGAGCGCGATTTCGAGGGGCGCAGGAGTCTTTCGCAGCATCGCGAGCCCCAGCCCATAAGCCGTGGCGAGGACCAGCGCAGCGCCAAGCAGGATCGAGGCAAGCACGAACGGCATATTTGCGGGACCGTAACTAAAGCAGCACGGGATCGATGCTTTCGGCGACGGCGTGGTTCGAAGCGGCTCGCGATTCGCTCTCCGATTCCCGCAGGAACCGGAGCAGCTCGTCTTCGGAGCCGTCGAAGAAACCGTCCACCAATTCGCGAATCGCCGCGCGGCGCATGGCGTCGCGGGAGGCTTCGGGCGAGTAAACGAAAGCGCGGCCCGCCTTCCGGCGGCGCAGCCTTCCCTTGCGCACCAGCCGCTCCAGCACGGTCATGATCGTTGTATAAGCAAGCGGGCGCGATTGCGCCACGAGAGCCTGCACTTCCTTAACGTTGCCCTCACGCAGCGTCCAGAGTGCGCGGAGACACAGCAATTCCAGAGGAGGAGGGACGTCGCGCGCGGTTCTTGGCATCAGCCTTCCTGTTTGGCTTCGGCGGGATCCTCAAGCCGGAGCGCCTGTTGCAACTTGTCGGCGAAGGCCGAGTTGGGGCGGCCGCCAAACAAGGGATGCGCCGCCAGAGCGGGCGTGATGGGAGGCGGGGGAGGCACCGCGGGGGCGAGGGGTTCTTCTTCAGCGGGAACGACCGCTCCCTGACGGTCGGGGCTCAGATCGGATGAGTTGCGGCTCGGGATGGAGGTGTCGTGGGCGGGAGAGCTTTCGCCCTCATCCGGATTGGCAGGCTGCATCCCCGCCCTACCATTGGCAGGCTGAATGGCAACCCCACTAAGCCTGGTCGGGATCGGGTTGAGATAGCGGTCCATTTTGAGCGCGGGACGTGCGAGAGCGGCGCTGTAGGTAGTGAAACATCCCTCCACCTGGCGATCATGTTCGATGAGCGCGCGCATGGACGCCATTTTGGAATCCATGTCGTCGATGTAGTGCAGAAGCAGGGCTTCGGGGAACTGCGGCAGCTTGGGAGAACCGAATTCGAGCTGGCCGTGATGGCTGAGGATCATGTGTTCAAGGAGCGACCGCAGCAGCGGCGGGAAATCGGGCATGGCGCGAAGCTTTTCGCTCACCATTCGCAGGGCGATGGCGATGTGTCCCACCAGCTGGCCGTCATTTGAGTAAGAAAAGCCCCGCTCGTAGTTCAGTTCGTAGATCTTGCCGATGTCGTGCAGGACCACGCCCGCCAGCAGCAGGTCGCGGTCGAGATTTTCGTAGTGCCCGGCGGTTAGGCGCGCCAGGCCGCACAGCGAAAGCACGTGTTCCAGAAGGCCGCCGAGGTAAGCGTGGTGAATCTGCTTGGCCGCGGGAGCACGCCGGTAGCGTTCGGCAATCTCCGGATCATCAAGCATCGCCTCCACCAGGCATTTCAGATGGGGGTTGGTCATCTCCCCTACGAGGCCGCGCAACTCGGCCCACATCTCGGCGGGATCGCGCCGCGAACACGGGAAGTAATCGGTGAAATCGATTTCACTCGAATCCATCCGGCGCATCTTGTGAATGGTCAGCTGCGGCCGGTTGTGAAATACCTGGATGAGGCCCTTGACTTTCACGAAGTCGTCGCGGTCGAAGCTGTCCAGTATCTCGGGAGTGATGTTGTCCCACATCTTGGCGTCGAGTTCGCCGGTCTTGTCGCCAAGAAGCAGCGAAAGGTACACTTCACCGCTTTTTTTCTGCCGGATCTCCTTCGAGTGAACCAGGAAACTGGCGGTGATGACCCGGTTCGGCTCCACTTCGTTTACGAACGGAGACTTCATGGTTTGGGGGGCGCAGCTGTATTGGGCGCCGGCGAGGCTGCCCCAGCGGGCGCCGGCGTAGCGGAGTCCGTCGCGGCCGGCTTCTTGCCGCCTCCGACAGGGACAACGCCCAGGATCTTCTTTTTGTGGCGCGCGGCCACTTCTTCCTTGGTTGTGGTCTGCGGCTTCAGCTCAACGGCGTCTTTCCAACTTGTATCTTTGCTCGGTGCGGCGCCGCTATCGACGTACCCTTCCTTGATTTCCAGGAAGGCGTCCTGCCGCAGTTTGGTCAGGTACTCGCGCACGCGCGGCTGCATCTTGGGAGCGGCCATGCGCTGCATCACCTCTTCCTTGACTTCTTCGAAACTCGCCTGCCCGGCCTCGAAGTGGTCGTCCACGCGAAGGATCAGCAGGCCCTGCGGGATCTTGATGGGGTCAGTGACATAGCCCTTCTTCTGAGCGAAAACGATATCCTCGATCTCCTTGCGAAGCAGGTGATCACTGCGTTTGAAGGGGGGCGTCTCGCCGCCATCTTTGGCCGTGGCCACGTCATCGGAATTGGCCTTGGCGAGATCGCTGAATTTTTCTCCCTTGCGGGCGCGGGCCACCAGGTCCACTGCCTTTTTTTGCGCAGCCGCGGCCTGCTCGGGCGTCTTCCCCTCGGTGGAGATAATAATCTGGCTGAGAAAGACCTGTTCTTCGCGGACGAAGTCGCCCTTGTGCTCGTCGTAATACTGCCGCAGTTCAGCCTCCGGGATATTGATTCGCGAGCCGATTTCCTCGCTGATGACCTTCTGCGTGAGCAACTGGTTGGTCATCTGCTGCTTGAAATCCTCAAAGGTCATCCCGGTTTGTTCCCGTAGCCATTCATGGAACTTATCCGGGTCGGTGATCTTGCTCTGCACCTGGATGTCGGCCAGCCGGCGGGTTACGTCGGCGTCGATCTTGATGCTGAGGTCTTTGCCTCTCTGCACGAGCAGAAGCTGGTCGATCTGGTCGCGAAGGGTGTCCTTTTCCCGCTGCTTCATCTCTTCCTGGAGGCGCGTGCCGGCGTACCCTTCGCCCCGCAGTTGCTGCTCGAGCATCTGGCGTTGGTGCGCGAGCTCTCCCCGGGTTACGATATCGCCGTTAACCTTGGCAACAATCTCCTCGACGATACGCACATCGGCCGCGCTGGCTAAGGGAAGCGCCGCCGTTACGAGAACCACAAATTTCGTAAACATAAGACTTGCTTACTCCACATTTTATCAACTGATCGCGGCGGCGCAGTTTCGGACGTATTTCTACATTGCTGGCGGGGCAAAGCGATCTTGTCGCCAGCCATGGCGCCGATTGCCAATCGGCGCGCAGCTTAACGCGCCCCACATCCGCCCCTTTGCGCAGAGGGAGTTCCCCCGGTCGATTTAACGCCGGAAGGCGGGAGACGCAAACTCGGGGACGCCGCATTATTTTACACCGGCTTAAACCTCTTGATTGCATAAGGTTGCGTGATTCCCACGGGACCCGAGAGAGGTCTTCGGGAATTTGCGTCTCCCGAATTCCTGGCGGCAAAGGGGCGGTTGCGCTCGAGAGTGCAGCGAGATTTTCGCCGGTTTCCGCATGTCATAGGCAGGCGAAAAAGCCGGGAATCTTTGTATCACTTGGACAGACGCGCTCACTCCCGAGGATAGCAGGGCAACGGAGGCAACCCCAGAATTTAGACCTGTATGCCCCTGAAATCAAAGGACGGGGGTGTCAATGAATTCCGTCACCGGCCGCGAGGCAGGCACGCGCCACCACCGTGGTTGACGGACCAGGAGGCCTTTCCCATAGGGGCAGCTTGCGCATCACGGTCCGAGGCCCGAAGCTGGAAGGTAATGCGCGTGGTGATTGACGCGACGCCCCTGCTGATCCGCAGCGCCGGCGTGAAAACATACCTGTATCACTGGATCCGGGAGCTGCGGCGCGGCGCGGGCGCGGATACGATCCGCACGTTTCCGGCATTGGACCTGGGCGAACAGCTGAGGCATGACCGGTCGATATCCGGGCTTTGGCGGACCTGGGCGGGGCTGGGATCGCTGGCGCTGGCGAATTATGCGCACGTGCCGGTCACTGAGTGGGCGGCGCACGGAGCGGACATCTTCCATACCACCCATTTGCTGCGCCATCCGCCGCAGAATTCAAAGGTGGCGCTCCGCCTCACGGCCACGATTTACGATATGACCTGCTGGCTCATGCCGGAACTGCATTCCGCGGCTAATTTACGTGCCGACCGTGCTCTCGCCGAAATCCTCCGGCGGGCCGATGCGACAATCGCCATTTCGGCCAGCAGCAAAGCCGATGCTGAACGCGCGCTCGGCTTGCCTCCTGAAACGATCAGCGTAATTCATCCCGGAATTTCTGAGGCCTTCTTCCATGTGTCGGCCGAATCCATCCGTTTCGTGGGTCAGCGTTACCGGCTCGAGCGGCCGTTTGTTCTGTTTGTCGGAACCATCGAGCCGCGCAAGAACATCGATTCCCTGCTGGACGCCTGGTTCGCGCTCGCGCCCTCGCTCCGCGAGCAGTTCGAGCTGGTGCTGGCGGGACCAACCGGCTGGGCACGTCCCGAGACCATCGCGCGGCTCCAAACGGTGCGCTACCTCGGATATATCCCGGAAGGAGATCTTGCGCCTCTGACTGCCGCGGCTACCGTGTTCGTTTACCCTTCCCTATACGAAGGCTTCGGGTTTCCGGTAGCGCAAGCGATGGCGGCAGGAGTGCCGGTGGTCACTTCCAACATTTCGTCCCTGCCGGAAGTGGCCGGGGACTCAGCGGTATTGGTCGATCCGCGAAGCACGGCTGAATTGCGCGATGCGTTGGCGCGGCTGCTGCTCTCGCCGGATCTGCGCAAGAAACTCGCGGCGCGAGGGCGCGCGAGGGCGAAACAGTTCACCTGGGAGCGGTGCGCCGAGCAGTCGCTGCGGTTTTTTGAAAGGGTGGCGTCCTCGCCGAAAGCCTGATTTCGCGCACTGTGCAAAAATTGTGTTTTACCGACCTTCCACATGACCAGCCGCGTCCGCCCGCACATCTCTCTCAATGAGCCGTTGATCTTCGAGCGCAGCTCTCCAGGCAAGGTTGCGTACCAACTGCCCGCGCTGGACGTGCCGGGGGTTGATCCCGCGGAAGCGCTGGGCGCGGACAATGTTCGCGACGAGATACACGATTTTCCCGAGGTGAGCGAGGTGGAAGCCATCCGCCACTACACACGCCTCTCCTCGTGGAATTACGGCATCGACCTCGGTATGTATCCGCTGGGCTCCTGCACCATGAAGTACAACCCGCGCGTCAACGAAGCGGTAGCGCGGCTGGAGGGGCTTGCCTGGCCGCATCCCTACCAGCCGGAGTTGCTGGCTCAAGGCTGTATGGAGGTCATGGCGCGCCTGGAGGCTGCGCTGGCCGAAATCACGGGGATGGACGCCGTCACGCTCCAGCCCGCCGCCGGCGCGCAAGGCGAATTGACCGCACTGCTCATGATCCGAAGGCTGCTTACGAAACGCGGCAATCCGCGGAAGAAGATTCTGATTCCGGA
>CAZKVF010000007.1:0-7269 GCA_964556085.1 uncultured Solibacteraceae bacterium | reverse complement strand
GTGACTTTGGAATCCGGTCAACCGTTTTGGCCACGAGTTAACTTATTTACAATCAGGGCTGTCCAGCGTGCCCCATGCAGAGATTCGTCATTTGTGGGCCATCACTGTCTGTTGGTTGATAGGACGCCGGGAGGAGGGAGTTGGTTAGGTACCAAGCTTCCAGGTCGAGTCGCCAGGACTGGCGCCGCAAAGTTTCAAGGTTGTTAGGCAGGGCCGGGCCGCTCGCTTGATGAGCCGGCTGAGGGGCGCCAGCCAGAAGCGAGTCTGCCGTGAGTCCGACCCGCTAGAAGACGCCGCTCGACGTTCCCACCTGCCCCACGGGGGGAGAGGTGAAGCTGTTGTTGGGGTCGGCCTGCCAGACGACGGCGCCGGCGCCTTGCTTGATGCACTTCCATTGGACAGCAGTGTTGGCTGGCAGGTTGGAGACGGAGCCCGTCCAGCGTGGGTAATTGGTGGGATCCAGTTTTACGGCGTGACTGGGGTCCCAATTCCCGAGCGCCGGGATGCTCCCCACCACATACACCGATTGACCCCACACTGTGACGCCGTTATCGCAGATGAATTGTTCAGTAGTCGCGCCGGCACCCGAGTTGAAATCGCCGGTGGTCATCACGTTGCCACTGGCCGGTGACGTGAACGCATTGTTCGCGCCAGGCTGCCACACGACAGGATTGTCGGCATTCTCAGGACGCTTAATGCACTTCCATTGGACGGCCGCGTTGGGCGGCACGGCCGCGGTCCCGGTCCAAGCAGGATAGGGTCCATTGGGAGTGAGTTTGAATGCCTGGCCGGAGGCCCAGTTCCCGAGCGCTGGAATGTTGCCGGCGGCGTATACTGATTGGCCCCAGGTGGTAGCGCCGTTATTGCAGACAAAGGTGACGAGAACCGGCGCCACGATGTTCAGCGTGAAGACCACTGCTTTGGCCGTGGCCGTGCTCTGGTTACCGGTCTTGGCCAGAATCAGATTGTTGCCGGCGTTATACCAGCCACTGCTGGCCGCGTCAAAATCGGCTTGGCTCGCGAGTTGCGGCAAACCGCTTCCGTTCAATGTGATGTTGGTTGCCTGCGCATTCTCAGCCACCAGCTCGACGATATTGTTCCGGTTCGAGGGCGCTCCCGAATAAGTGCCGCTCGCGGGTCCGATGGTGACGGTCTCGGTCGCGCCACCGGGCGCTGTCACGAGCTGTTGGGAAACCGGCGTGGTGCTGAAAGCGCCGCTCTGATACGCGATGGTCTGCCCGTCATCCTCGTAGACGGTGAAAGTAGTCGGCACGCTGGAAGCGTAGACTCGCGTGACCAGGTCGTTGCGCGTGGACCCGTCCGCGCGCAGTCCCAAGACGTTCAGCGTCTGGCCGTCCACGAACATCTTCGGAATCAGAGCGCCCGCGCGCGCGTAGGCCGGCAGCCGAAAGATGCCGTTGATATACTCCGGCTGGCTGGGAAAAGTTTGGCCCGAGCTGTGGAACCACTGGTTGGTGGCATAGTTGATCCAGTCCCCCGCGGGAAGATAAACGTCGCGTTGCGTCTCTCCGTTCGGGTTCGGCGGACCAGGAGCAGTGACCGCTGCCACCAGAAGATCGCGGCCCAGCATCTTCTCGTCGCCCGTCCGGCGTACATTCAAATCGTTTTGATAGTAATAAACCAGCGGCGGCGCGAACGGCTCGCCAAAGAGGTACGCGCGAAACGCCAAGGAATAAAGGTATGGGCTCAGTTCGTAGCGTTGCCGCAGATTGGCGAGATTGCTGGCCAAGTCCCCAATCCGATCCGGTGCGGTCTCGTTGCAGCCGGCCGGAGGCGGATTCGGCACAGGAAAGGGGCACGTATGGGTGTCGGTATGGGGCCGGCCCGGAATGTCAAACATCATCCCATTGGCGAACCATCGTGTGTACAGGTCGTTCAGGTCGCTGTTTAGCGCCTCACGATGAAAGCCGCCGATGTCGGAGCCGAAGTAATCGATCCCGGACATCGACATGTGCATCTGGGCGTTGGCGTGGGCCGCCAGATTTCCCAACTGCGAGCCGATATCGGCCGACCACATGCTCGCGCCGAACCTCTGGATGCCGGCGGCGCCCGAGCGAGCCATCATAAACGGCCGGCGGGAATTGGTGTTACGGGTATAGCCGCGGGCGATGCTCCCGGCCCATTTGAAGTTGTAGAGGTTGTGATAATCGGCCTGGGTGTGTTTGCCGGGCAGGATGCCGGCGACCCAGTCGGTCGGGTTGTACCGTTCCGGTTCACCCAGATCGATCCAATGGCCAGACAGTCCTATGTTGATCAGCGGCTGCCGCTTCGTGTCGTGCCAATAATCCGCCGCTGCATCGTTCGTCCAGTCCACCATGCCAACGGTACCGAACCAGTCCGGTCCAAGAGTCACGGGCGCGCACGTGGGGCATGCGGAGGAGGCGTCGCAGCTATTGTTGGGGCCGTTCTGGCACCGCTTCACCAGGAATTGCCGGTTTTTGAGGTCGGCAAATTCCGGGAGGCTCTGGTCAATATAAGACTCCTCGATCGCCATGATCCCGATGCCCTGGTTGTTCTGGTAATCGGCGAGCTTGGCTGCGGGGCTGGGAAAATTCGTCGTATCAAAGCTCAGACTGCCCATCCGACTCGGGTTGGTACCGGTGGCCGGCACACCGCCGAACCACTGCAGGTCCAGCACAAAGCCGTCAATCGGAAACTGGTCCGCGCGCAGATTGGCGAGTTTGTCGTCAATTTCGGCCCAGTTGTGAAAACCATATTGGGATACCCAAAGTCCGAACATCTTTTTAGGCGGCACGGGCGGGTGGCCGGTCAAATCCATGTAGGCCTGGCGCAGAGCCGGCAGGTCCTTGCCGGTGATGAGATATCCGCGAATCTGATCGCCCCACATTTGGACGTTCCAGGGATTGCCGCTGAAATCCCAAGTCTGCTTATAAATCTGATCGAGGAAGAGGGCGTAATTGGCATTGTTCGGGCCCACGGCGTACATGACCGGAATCTGCGCGTTGCCGTCGGCACCGCCTCCAAAGCCGATCATCTGGTTGCCGAAATCGTCGCCTGGCGTGCGCTTCTGATGGCCGCCGGCAGTCCAGTCGCCATTGGCGGACTGTTGTAAAAACTGCTCTCCCAAACCGTAGACATGCTGCATGCTACCTGGCGTGAACGTCAGGCCTTTCATGGCCTGCGACAGATTCAGCGGACAGATCGTCGTCAAAACTAGATTCTTGGTTTTATCGGTCGCGGTAAAGCACAGATTGGTGGTATCCACCACGACGTTCACGTCCGCAGTGTCCAAGGTATTGCCGCCCGGCCCCGATTGAGTAAAAGTGTTCGGCCCGGCATAATCGGTCTTGAATACCTGAGGGGTGGTATAGATCGGACTACCCGGATCGGGTCCAGGCCCGAGCGCCGAAAGCTCGAAGTGGACCAGGTCGTCAGTCAGAACTTCCACAATCAAGTAGTTATTTCCGGATTGGAATTTGAGACGCTGTACCGCAGCCCCGGCCTCGGGGAGCACCACAAGCGCGACGCCAATCCCCAGTATGCCGATCCCTTTTCGAAAACGTAAGCTTCGCATGTTGCCTCTGACTTTCATGGCGCGCAGTCAGCGATAAATGGCCGAAGAATGCGGCGGCAGCTGGATGCGGGCGATCCCAGCCGCAGCGTAAACCGGGGGAGCCGCGCCCAGCACGTCTTCCAGGCGCGTGCCGTCCGCAATCCCCGTTCCGGCAAGTGGCACCTGGAGCATCGCAGGCCCGGCGGCGTTATTGAAGGCAACCAGCACGCGCGAGCCAGGGGCGTTATCGGTAGATGTGAGGCGCGCGAACACGTACGCATCGTCTTCGACCAATAAGTGGAGGAGCGAGCCGCGGCGAAGGGGTGGCGTCGCGGCGCGCAGGCGCGCCAGGCGTTGGAAGCGCTGGAACAGGGCTTGTTGCTCGGCGGTCCGCTGGGCGGGATCGAACGCGTTCGACGGATCTTCTTTCCAGCCACCGGGAAAATCGCGCCGGTTATCGGGGTCGTCGCCGCCGTCCATACCAATCTCACCGCCATAGTAGAGCATCGGAATACCGCGCGTGGTCAGCAGGAAAGTAAATGCCTCGATGAGCGCCCCCCGGGTAGCTCCGGGGCGATGCAGGAAGCGCGGCAGGTCATGGAGATCGATGAAGGTGACCAGGCGATTGGCATCGGGATAAAGAGCGTCGTGAGCGAGCAGCTTCGGCAGCTCGCGGAGCATGGCGCCGCCCGTGAAGACCTTGTCGATGGCGTTCTGCAGGGGGAAATCGAACAAGGCGCCGACGCCACTGTCAATGCCGTCGAAACGCGCTTTGCCGCCCTGGAAGAACGAGACCAGCGCAGGGTCGCTATCGAACACCTCGCCCACAACGTTGAAATGGGAGTAGCACGCGCGGATGGCGGCCGTCCAGTCGCGCCAGAAGCGGCGCGGCACGTAAGGCAACGTGTCCTGGCGAATGCCATCGATGCCGGTGCGGGAGATCCACCAGATCGTATTTTGGATCAGGTAGCGCGCCACTTCGGGGTCGTCCTGATTCAAATCGGGAAGGATACCGGCGAACCAGCCGTCGAGCGTGCTTTTTTGGGCGGCCGGGGAGGCGTGCGGATCGATCAAGGTCCAGATACGCCACGTGTTGGAGATATGAAGGGCTTGGGTACCGTGGAACCAGGTGGGTGTTGGCGGGTCCTCGACCCACGGATGGTATGGGCCGGTGTGATTCGCCACCTGGTCCTGAATCACTTTGATGCCGAGAGCGTGGGCGCGGTCGACCAGTTCGCGGAACTTATCGAGCGTACCGAGGTGTTCCTCGACTCCATAGAAATCAACCGCGCCGTAGCCGTGGTAATCGGCGATGGCCTGGCCGTCGTACTTCTCCCGTTCGTTCAGGCGGTTGGCATTGTCGTAAATGGGTGTGAGCCAGATGGCGGTCACGCCGAGATCTTTGAGGTAGGGAAGATGCTGAATAATACCTTCGAAATCGCCGCCATGGTAGTAGCGCGCAGCCTTGCGATCGTGCATGCCGCGGGAAACGGCGGGGTCGTCATTGGAGGGGTCGCCATTGGCAAAGCGGTCGGGCATGATGAGGTACACAATGTCATCGCTCGAAAAGCCCTGAAACCGGCCGGCGGGAGAGAGCGGTGCGACGAGCGAGAAGGGAGCTTCGGTACGGCCTCCGGAGGTCTCGATTTGGAAGGGATATCTGCCCCGAGTCGCGTGTGCGGGGATTTTCAGATCGAAGAATAGGTGCGTGCCGCTGGGGCTTGCGGCGAAGCCGCCGGTGGGGAATTGCGTTTTTACCGTAGCCCCAGCGAGATTTGCGCCGGTGAGCAAGACGCGCAGGGACGTCGCGGACGGCGAAGGGACCCAATCGGGCGGCTCTACTTTACTGACAACCGGCGGCGCGGCCGAGGACAAGGGCAAGACTATCGCCAGCAGAAAAAGAGGCTTCATGAGGATCACAACCGCTTCCTTGCGGTCGCGGCTCTCTATGCAGCGGAGCCGCGACCGTAAGGGAGCGCCGGTTTAGAAGAACAGACGCAGAACGCCCTGTAACTGGCGCTCGGAGCCAAGTTGTGTGTCGGTGATCTGGCCGAAATTACCGGCGGTGATGTCGGTATTCGGTTGTTTGTATACGGGATGGTTGGCGATGTTGAACGCTTCGGCGCGGAACTCGAGCTTGAATCGCTCAGTCAGCGCGAAGTTCTTGAACATGGAAAGGTCCACGGTGCGTGCGCCGGGACCGATCAAGACGTTGCGCCCCAGCGTGCCTTGCCTCAGCAGCACGCCATCGGAACTCTGGGGAGCTTGCGCCACAGCCTTGATGTTAAAGTACTGCTGCGTATTGCCGGGATTGGTGGTGAGGCTGCCCACCAGGTCTGGACGTCCATCGGTTGGACTCCCGGTGGAGGGTTGGCCGGGCGTGGTCAGTGAAAAAGGTATGCCGCTCTGGATGGTGATGATGCTATTGAGCTGCCACCCTCCGGCCAGAGTGTTGGCGGCTTTGCTGATGTTACCTCCGAACCTCTTGCCACGGCCGAATGGTAATTCGTAAACGCCGCTCAGGACGAAGCGATTGCGCTGATCGGTGTCGGCCAGGCTGCGGTCGAGCCGGATGCTCTGAAAGATCTGCTCGCCGGTGACGCCGTTTGTGCCGGCGCCATCATCAATAGTTCTCGAAAACGTATAGGAAGCGGTGAACTGCAGCCCGTTGGAGAAGCGGCGTGACAACTCAGCTTGCAGAGCTTGATAAATGGAGTTACCGCGCGCGTCTTGAACGTCAACGCTACCCAATCCCGGGTAGAGATGCGCGCCGGCGGGCTGATTGAAGAGCTGTTCGTTGAGGTTGTACTTGTCGATCAGGTGATGGCCGGCCGCACCCACATAGCCCACACTCAACACCATACTGTCCGGCAGTTGGTGCTGCACCTGGATATTCCATTCCTGCTCGCTGGATGTGGCGTTGTTCGGTTTGACCACGGCCAGGCTGATATTCTGCGGGTTGGCCAGGTTCAGACCGACAAAGCCGGCAGCCGGCAGCGGGCCTGTGGCGGCGATCCAGTTGGAGCCGTTCAAGGGCGCCTGGCCCGAAAGCGTGATGCGGTAGCCATCGGTATAGTTGTATTGGCTGATGCCGCTGAAGGGCGCATTCTGGGCGAGCTGGTTGTCGATGCCGCCGCGGTCGAGGAAGTAAAAGATGCCGTAGCCACCGCGGATCGAGGTCTTGCCTTTGCCGCCCACGTCGTAGGCGAAGCCTACGCGCGGGCCGAAGTCGTGGTAGTTGTTGTTGACCAGCGGATCGCTGCCGCCCTTCGCCACCTGGATCGCTGCCGTCTGGAGGTTGAGGGTGGATTGGCGGCCAAACACTTCCACCGGGTTTGTCAGGACATCGTAACGCAGGCCCAGGTTGAGCGTGAGGTGGCGGGCGACGCGCCAGTCATCCTGGGCGAAGAAACCATTCTCCCAGGTCCGTGTACCAAACATGCCGACCTGCGCGCCGATCTGATAGTTGTTGACGAAGCCCGCCAGGATGTCGGCGGTCTCGTAACCGGTCGATCCAGGCCCTGAGCCATTACCCCAGAGGAAGAAGTAACCCTTGCCGGCTTTGGGCCGGAACAGGTTCACCTGGCGGCGGATCATGTTGGCGCCGAACTTAAGGATGTGGTTACCCTTGGACCAGTTCACACTGCCCGCAGCCTGGTAAGTGTTCTCCGGCACCGCGTAACTGCCGTAGTCGCCTGTGTATTCGAGCTGGCTGTTGTATCCGCCGATCAGCG
>CAZKVF010000006.1:0-9446 GCA_964556085.1 uncultured Solibacteraceae bacterium | reverse complement strand
TCCGCCACGCAATTTGTGGATCCGGCGGCAGGCTCGTATTTTGTTTACCAGGTTGACTTGGGGACGAACGAGTTGCAAACGACCAGCAACCCCACCATCCCGGTGTTCAGCCTTTCAGGGAGCCCCCTGCCGGCTGGCTCGGTGCTCACCGCCTTCGTGAGTAACGGCTCCGGCTACATCGCCACCGCCTCAAGCGGCGGCCTTTTCGAGCAAGCCGGTCCTCCGGCAGTGAGCACGGTTCCCGAGCCGTCGTCGATCCTGCTGCTGGCGATCGCGGCGGGTGCGGTGGTAATGCGGCAACGCAGAGCTCATTTTCATCCCTAGACGCGCGGACCACCGGAATCACGCGGGACTGCTCCAAATTTCCGCCCGTTTTAGAAGCACTTACCCGCCCCGCTCGGGTGCGATGCCGCTATCCTTTGGTAAGCTAAGAGCAGTGAATACCGATAAGCCAGATCAAATCAGCGGTGAAGACCTGCCGGCCACCACCGTGGAAGGTCAGCTGGCGGCGGTGACAGCCGAGCGCGACCAGCTGATTTCCGAAAAAAGCGAGTTGCAAGATCGCCTCAGGCGGAGCTTGGCGGATTTCGACAACGCGCGCAAGCGGTTCGAGCAGCAGCGCTCCGACTACATCCAGTTCGCGGCCACGGACCTGGTGCGGGAGTTGCTGCCCGTAGTGGACGATTTCGAACGCGCCCTGAAGGCGGACTCGGCGGACCCGGGCTACGCCAAGGGTGTGGAACTGATCTACCAGAGGCTCTGCGATACCCTCGGGCGCATGGGCCTGGAGCCATTCGATGCCGTCGGCCAGCGGTTCGATCCCAATCTGCATCAGGCGGTGGAACGCGTCCCCAGCGAAGAGGTCGAGGATCAAACAATCCTGGGCGAGTTCCAACGAGGTTATAATTTCAAGGGCAGACTTCTCCGTCCCGCGATGGTTCGCGTCGCGGTGAAACCTTAGTGCCGTCCGTGTCTAAAAAAGATTACTACGACGTTCTCGGCGTCGGCCGGGAGTCCGGCGACCAGGATATTAAAGGTGCGTACCGTAAGCTCGCGCTCAAATATCACCCCGACCGCAATCCCGGCGACCCGGATGCCGAAGAGAAGTTCAAAGAAGCTTCCGAAGCCTATAGTGTGCTAAGCGATCCGCAGAAGCGCGCCACCTACGATCGCTTCGGGCACGCGGGTTTGCAGGGCGCAACAGGCGGTTTCAATCCAGGCGCTTTCACGGATTTCAGCGACATCCTGGGAGAGTTTTTCGATTTCGGGGGCCTGTTCGGCGGAGGTGGAAGCGGCGGGCGGCGCAGGAGCCGCGCGCAACGCGGCGACGACGTTCGCTTCGACCTGGAATTAAGTTTCGAAGAAGCGGTTTTCGGAATGTCCGCCGACATCCAGGTGCCGCGAATGGAAGCCTGCGGGCGCTGCAAGAGCATGGGATCCGAGCCGGGCAGCGGCCCCACGACTTGTCCCACCTGCCGCGGCCGGGGCGAGGTTTTGTACCAGCAGAGCTTCCTTTCGGTTCGCCGCACCTGCGGCACATGCGGGGGCTCAGGGCATGTCATCAGCAACCCTTGCAGCCAGTGCCGGGGTCACGGCTACCAACAGGTGCAGCGCCGGCTCAAGGTCAACATCCCGCCCGGTGTTGACGATGGCACGCGGGTTCGCGTCAGCGGCGAAGGGCAGCCGGGCGCCAATGGCGGCCCTTCCGGAGATCTCTATGTCTTCCTGAAGGTGAAGGAACACCCGTTCTTCGAGCGCCGCGAGCAGGACCTGCATTGCACCATTCCGCTGAATATCACGCAGGCGACACTGGGCTGTGAAATCGAGGTGCCTACGCTCGAAGGTTTCCACACGCTCAAAATCCCCGAAGGCACGCAGAACGGCGGCCAGTTCCGCTTGCGCCACAAAGGCGTGGCCATGGTGAACGGCAGCGGGCGCGGTGATCTCTACGTGCATGTTGATGTGAAGATCCCCACCCGGCTCACGCGCGAGCAGCGAAAACTGCTCGAGCAACTGCGCGATTCGCTACCCGTCGATAATGCGCCCTCGGAAAAGAGCCTCTTCGAAAAAGTGAAGGACTACCTGGTATAACCAATCAGCCGCTCCGCAGGCGCTGCAACTGGTGAAGCGTCATCTCGGCGGCCCTGTTCTACAAGCAAACTGCGTAAGCCGGGGTTCTGCCTGCCAGGCAACTTTGTCGGTTGTTTGCGATTGGGTTCGCATCTTGGCAACCGCCCGCAGCTTCACGCTGCCCTGCCCCCGGGTGTATATTGTTGTCCTTAGTACTTGCGGTACTGCTTTCTTGCAACGATCTGCAAAGTTCAAATCATAGACCTCAAGGAGGGAAAGATTCATGGCCTTTGAAAAGAGAATCGCGTTGGCGGGCAGCCAGCGCGAACCGGTGGCGGGCGCGTCGATGGTGCGCCCGGTGGACAAAAACGAGATCGTCAGCGTCACGGTGCTTCTTAGGCGCAGGGCGCACCTGGAATCGCCTAATGCTTTTGCCTTCTCGCCTCACGGCGCGATGCACCACACGCGCGACGAGTTCGCCAGGGCGCATGGCGCAACGGCGGCCGATATCGCCGCCGTTGAGGCCTTTGCGCACGAATATGGCCTCACGGTGAGCCACAGCAGCCAGGCGCGCCGCGCCGTAACGCTTTCCGGAACCGCCGAACACATGCAGCAGGCGTTCGGTGTCCAGCTTCATCATTTCAGTTCACGGCTAGGTAATTACCGCGGCCGTACCGGTCCGGTCATGATCCCGGATGAATTGCAGCAGACCGTGACCGCGGTGTTGGGCCTCGATAACCGACCGGTAGCGAAGCCGCACATCCGCATAAGTCCCGAGGCGCGCCCCACGGCAACTGCATCTTTGAGCCCGGCGCAGGTCGGCAAGCTTTACAACTTCCCGACCAATGTGAACGGCACCGGGCAGACAATCGCCATTATCGAACTGGGTGGCGGCTTTCGCACCACGGACCTCAAAACTTATTTCAAAGCGGAGGGTGTGAAGCAGCCGGTGGTCAAGTCGGTTTCGGTGGACGGCGGGGTGAACCAGCCGGGCACAGACACGAACTCGGATGGGGAAGTGATGTTGGACATCGAAGTCGCGGGGTCTATAGCGCCGGGAGCGACCATCGTGGTTTACTTCGCGCCTAATACCGATCAGGGATTCGTGGACGCGATTTCGACCGCGGCACACGACACGGTAAACAAGCCATCGGTGATCTCGATCAGTTGGGGCGGCCCTGAGGATAGCTGGACGCAGCAGTCGGCCAACGCCATGTTGCAGGCGGTCACCGACGCGGTGGCCATGGGGGTCACCGTGACGGCGGCGGCTGGTGACGGCGGCGCCGACGATGGCGTGGGGGATGGCAAATTGCACGTCGATCTGCCGGCCGTGCTGCCTCCGGTGTTGGGCTGCGGCGGAACGCGGCTCAATACGTCGCGAGGAGCGATCACCAGCGAAGTTGTGTGGAACGAACTCGCCAATAACGAAGGGGCGACCGGCGGCGGCGTCAGCACCATATTTCCCATCCCGGACTATCAGGCGTCGGCCAAGGTGCCGGTCCAGCCTGAGACCGGGTTTGCCGGACGCGGTGTGCCCGACATTGCGGGTGATGCCGATCCGGTGACCGGCTATCAGGTCCGCGTGGATGGGAAAAACACGGTGATCGGCGGCACAAGCGCGGTGGCCCCGCTGTGGGCAGGCCTCGTCGCGTTGTGTAACCAGGCCCTGGGGCGCTCGTTGGGCTACGTCCAGCCGGCGTTATACACTCTCACCAGCGCGGCCTTCCACGACATCACGAGTGGCAACAACGGCCATTACAGCGCGGGCCCCGGCTGGGATCCCTGCACCGGCTTGGGCAGCCCGAACGGAGCCGCCATGCTGAACCAGCTCATGGAAAAGGCCTCGACTGCGGGAACACCTTCCGATCGCGGCGCCGCCGCTTGAGCAGCCGGCGCGTAACCCTGGAGGGCAGCCACTCCCGCTTGCCGGTGGCCTTGGCTGCCAAATCGGATCCGGACCCCTCCGCCCGCATGGAAGCCACGATCCTGGTGCGGCGGCGTCCGGACTCCGGCTCGTCGGCTCGCGTTGAGGCCATTCTCCGCGGCGAGGCGCCCGCCCTCTCACGCGAGGAGGCGGCCGCCTCGCTGGGTGCCGATCCCGCGGATATGGAGCGCGTCACTTCGTTCGCTGCCGCCGAGGGCCTGACCATTCTCGAAGCCAACCTGGCGCGGAAAGCCGTTCGCGTCGAGGGGACGGTGTCGCAGATGGAGGCGGCATTCGGGGTGCGTCTGCGCAGCTGCGAGATCGCCAACCACGAATATATATGTTACGAAGGCGCGCTCTCGATACCCGCCGATCTTGAGGGAATCATTGTGGGGGTGCTGGGGCTGGATCAGCGGCCGGCAGCGCGGCACTAGCCCGGTAGAATGGATCTAGGTATTCATTCTGAGCGATGATTCAACTCAGCAGCGCGGGTAAGCGCTACGGCCCGAAAATCCTATTCGAAAACGCCGATTGGCTGGTGACGCCCAACGAGCGCACCGGCATTGTGGGCGCCAATGGCACCGGCAAATCGTCCATCCTCAAAGTGCTCGCGGGAATTGAAGGTCTGGATTCCGGGCAAATTACGGTGCAGCGCGGCATCACGTTCGGATATCTGCCGCAGGAGGGGCTTTCGCTTTCGGGGCGCACGGTCTTCGCAGAATGCATGACGGTGTTCGCCGGCTTGCGCGCCCTCGAGGAGGAACAGGAATCGCTCACACACCGCATGGCGGAGCTGGATCCTGCAAGCGAGGAGTACGGACGGGTGGCCGAGCGCTTCCACGTGGTCGAGAGTCAGTTTCGGGCGCACGATGGGTACACCATTGAAGCGCAGGTGGGCACCGTCCTTTCCGGCCTCGGGTTTTCGCAACGCGACTGGAAGCGGCGCACCGAGGAGTTTTCGGGCGGCTGGCAAATGCGCATCGCACTGGCGAAGCTGCTGCTCGAAAAGCCCAACCTGCTGCTTCTGGACGAGCCGACCAATCATCTCGACCTGGAGGCCCGCAACTGGCTGGAGGATTACCTGGCGGCGTACCCCTATGCCTACGTGCTGGTCTCGCACGACCGTTATTTCCTGGATATGACCGTCCGGCGGATTGCGGAGCTGTGGAACAAGGGCCTGCATTTTTACACCGGCGGCTACTCGCGCTATGAAGAGCAGAAGAATGAGCGGCGCGCGCAGCTCCAGGCGGCTTTCAACAACCAGCAGGACCGGATACGCCAGATCGAGGCCTTTATCAACCGGTTCCGATACCAGGCAACCAAGGCCAAGCAGGTGCAGAGCCGCATTAAAGAACTGGAGCGCATCGAACGCATCGAGCTGCCACCCGAAGAAAAGTCGATCCACTTCAGTTTTCCGCAGCCCAAGCCCAGCGGGCGCGTGGTGGCGGAGTTCCGCGGCGTCTCGAAGAGCTACGACGATCACCAGGTATTCTCGGATGCCAGCTTCTTCATCGAGCGCGGCGATCGCGTAGCGCTCGTGGGCGTGAACGGCGCGGGCAAATCGACGCTCATCAAAATTCTGGCGGGCACGGAGGCTGTCACCACCGGGGAATACATCCTGGGGCACAATGCCCAGCCCGACTATTTCGCTCAAGACCAGTACAAAGAACTCGACCCGTCCGCGCGGATGGTCGATGACCTGGCCACCGTGGCGCCTCGCGCCTCCAACACCGAGCTGCGCTCTATACTGGGTTGCTTTCTTTTCTCCGAGGACGACGTCTTTAAGTCCATCGGCGTACTCTCCGGCGGAGAGCGCAACCGGTACGCGCTGGCGCGCATGCTCATGATGCCCTCGAATTTTCTGCTGCTCGACGAACCTACGAACCACCTGGACATGCGCGCCAAGGACGTTCTGCTGACCGCGCTTCAGGAGTACTCGGGCACGGTGGTGTTCGTCTCGCACGATCGCTATTTCATCGACCGGCTGGCGACCCGTATTTTCGAGATCGAAAATGGTTGTGTCACAGTCTATCCGGGCAACTACGAAGATTACTTGTGGCGCAAAGCGGGTGGAGGGCAAGAGCCGGTTTCTCTGGACGGAGCCGCGAAGACCGAGGTTGCTCCCGCTCCCGCGTCCAAACCCCCGGAGAAACGCGTAAATCCGATCAAGCTGCGACAAATGGAAGAACGCCGCCAGGCCATCGAGGGTGAGGTCGCGCGGCTGGAAGCGGAAATCGCCGATTACGAAGCGAGCCTGGCGAATTTTGTCAGCGCCGAAGAGACGCGCCGCACGAATGAACTGCTGGAGGCCCGCCGCTCCGACTTGAGCCGCCGCATGGCGGAATGGGAGGACGTGGCGCAATCGATCGAGGCTCTAATATGAAAACCGGATTACGATGCTTCCTGATCCTGATAGCGCCGGCGATCTTGTCGCCGGCTGACCGCCCTTCCGATAGCCCGAGCTACACGGCGGATGGCCGTCTCGTCCGCCCAGCCAATTATCGGGAGTGGGTCTTTCTCAGCTCCGGCCTTGGTATGACATACGGCCCGCTGGGATCAGGCGCAGAGCCGCTCTTTGACAACGTATTTGTCAATCCGTCGGCCTACCGCTACTTTCTTGACACTGGTCGCTGGCCTGATAAAACGGTGCTGGTGCTGGAGGTGCGAGCCGCTCAATCCGAGGGATCAATCAACCGCGGCGGCCACTTTCAGAAAGACGTGGTAGGGATCGAGACTCACGTGAAAGACGAAAAACGTTTTCCGCGCAAGTGGGCGTTCTTCGGTTTCAAGCAAGGCGAGGCATCGTCGGAGACCCGCGCAGCTGACTCTTCGTCCTGCTACACCTGCCACGAGCCCAACGGCGCCGTGGACACCACCTTCGTCCAGTTCTACCCAACTTTAGTTAGTAAGGCAAAAGAGAAGGGGACCTATCAATCGCGATAGCCGCCCGCAATCGCAGGTGATAGTGTTCGAAGCCAGAAGTCTGTGGCCAAGAAGCCGAGGAAGCCAAAATCCACCGGCATCTGCTGTTGTTCTAACTTCTGGCTCCGCTTCCACGGCTAATTCACCTTCTGCGTCGCCCGCTCCACACCCGTGGTACCACCAGGATGACGCTCCAACGCCTTCTTGAAGCGCAGCCGCGCCCGATACAGCAGAACTCTCAGATAGCTGCGCTCTACCCCGAAATTCCGGCACAGCTTTTCGGGATCTTCGTCCTCAAGAGCCAGACAAAGCAGGTCGCGATCGCGCTGGTTCAATTCGCTCAACACGCGCCGGATGATCTGCTTCCGTTCTTCGGTCACCACCTTATCCTCGGGACCGGGAGCGGTGTCAACGGGATCTGCCATCTCTTCCGGAAACTGATCCTGACGGCTATAGCTTCGAAGATGTTCAAAGGCTACATTGCGGGAGACCGCCAGAACGAAACCCGGCAAGCTGCTGGGACTGTCCAAGGTCTTGCCACTGCGCAAGTAAGTGAACACTCTGAGAAACGTTTCCTGGTACGCGTCCAATGTCCGATCCCACGAGCGGATATGAGAACGCAGGACCATCCGGATCCGCGGACCTAGAGAGCTAATCAATTGATTCTCAGCGGCTTCGTCATGCCCCTCGAGGGCGCGGAGATAGCTTTCGTCAAATTCGAAGCGCGTTGCGCGGGTGTCCATTTCCAGCCCGATCATCTGTTAGCCCTTCCCTTTCTGAGTGCTCTTGAGGATTTCGGATCTGCTGGAGTGCAATCCAGTGACCACCTGAGTGAGCCTTGGAAAGGCGCAGGCAAATTACAGGTTGGTGACGGGGCTGTCTGCGATCAGCCAAGCCGGCGCGGGCTGAAAGGAGACGGCCGCCAGAACGTTTGGCGGCCTCAGAAAGAACGGATTCCGGCGGGCACGGACTAGTTAAAATTCATGCCGCACATGCCGGGGTTACTGCACTGCCCGCTTGGACAGACCGGCGCGTCCGAGGTTTTCGAACCGCCACTGGCAAGGGCAGCGAACGTGGAAAGCTCCTGTTTCAGATGATGCTGCCCGCAGGAGGGGCAGGCCACTTCCGGCGCCTCGGCAACGCGGCGCACCAGCTTCTCAAATTTCGTTCCGCAATCTTCGCAACGGTATTCGTAGATCGGCATTGGTTTCGTCCCTACTCCAATATTAAAGTACAGATGCGATCGATTATGCGGCGCATCTCCGCCGCCGATCCGTTGTAGTTGTTCACCAGGATAGAGAAAGCGATCCAACCACCGCTGGACCGTTCGCCGTAACCGGAAAGGGCTGCAACATGCGCCAGGGTGCCGGTCTTGGCGTGGATGCGGCCGGCTACAACGCCGTCACCGAAACGTTCGCTCAGCGTGCCGTCCTGGCCTGCTACGGGCAACAGCGCGACCCACCGGTCGCGCTCCGGCGATGCGTACATGTAGCGCAGGAGCTTGACCACGGCGGCCGGCGTCACCAGAGCGGCACGATCGAGCCCCGAGCCATCACGGAAGCTGTAGGCCTCTGGTTCGATGCCGATCCTGCCCAGAAAGGCCTTCATCTCCGCCAAACCCTCCTGCCGGCTACCGGCGCCACCGCGCGCGCGGGCCACCGCCCGTAAGGCCAGCTCAGCATGCAAATTCTGGCTGATCTTGGCGGTGATGCCGAGGTCATCTATCAGAGGCGCGGATTCGTGCCGCGCCAGCTCAAAGGACGGCGGCGAGGCGGTGGCTTGGGATGGGGGCTCGTTCGCGAACCGATGCCGGACTGCAACGCCGCCCTCAACCACGATGCCCCGCTGCTCCAGCGCGAAGCGCAGCGCGCGCGCGGCGTATTCACAGGGATCATCCACCGCGACCGTTAACATCTCGGGAGGGGCGGATAAAGGCATGGCGCCCCAGAGCCGCAATTGGCGGCTGCCCGGCTCACGTTCCACATACACCTTGTGTTCCTCGGTATGGCCTTGCGACGCAGAGGCAGTCGTTCGCACGCGGTTATCGATCTGGTAATACTCCAGCGGGGGTGAGAGTTCTAATTCGGCTCGATCTCCGGCGAGCGCGCCGGGACGTATCGTCAATGTCAAGCCATTATCATTCACGGTCAAGGCGGAGACGGGCGCACCGTAGTCGTACAGCGTATCGTCCACCGTCCAGCCCTCCGGGTGAGGCTCCCAGACATACCAGGTGTCGTCGCCGATAATGCCGCCCTCGATCCGCTTCACACCGTGCGCGATGACTTGGCCGGCGAGGTCTTCGATGGCAGCCAGCGGGTTGCCGGTAATCGGGCCTTTCTGGTACGGGATCGCGCGCGCGGAGAGATTCGGATCTCCGCCGCCGATCAGCCGCAACCAGAATTGACCTGCGAGCAGAAGGTGCGCAATGAAGGTCAAGCCAAAAGCTGCAATCACCCCATACAAAGTATCCGCAACAGCCGCTCCCAGCCCTGAGAAAAACCCCGACAAGCGACCAAATTGCAGCGTCCTG
>CAZKVF010000005.1:0-7152 GCA_964556085.1 uncultured Solibacteraceae bacterium | reverse complement strand
TATTCTGAAAATTATTGAGCACACCGTTAGCGTTGCAGGGCGGTCCCGCCACGCAGGAGGGTTGCGGCATGAGGCTTTGAATCTTCAGAGAAACCGGATCGAAGCTCGACTTCGGGATCGTGTTGTTCGGAAACGGATCGGTAACGATCTGGCCGTTAGGAGCGACGTGCTGCGTGGTGGGATCGTATATGGTATTGGCAATCACCGGGCGGCCCAGAGGATCCATCCCCAGAGTCTTATTGCCGGCCGCCGTGATGGCCGCGCCAAAATTGCCATTGCGATACGCCGGCGTGGGAATGGACTCCGCGGCGGGCAGTTGCACCTGAGAATTCAGGTATTGCTCCCAACTGAAAAAGAAGAAGGTTTTGTTGCGGCCGTTATACAGCTTGGGAATGACGATCGGACCTCCCATCGTCGCGCCATAATCGTACCGCCGCACCGCCGGGCGGACATGTTCATGCGGGCTGCTGGATTGGACCGTGAACGGCTGCGCGGCATTCAGAACTTCGTTTTGCAGATAGTTGTAGGCGTTGCCGTGAAATTGGTTGGTGCCTGATCTCATGGTCACGTTCATAACCGAACTGCCTGCCTGGCCGAATTCCGCCGAGTAATTGCTGCTCTGCACAGTCCATTCCTGGATCGCATCGGTGCTGGGGGCGGTCTGCTGGTTGATCCCCTGGCCCATCAGGTTGCTCCCATCCATGCCATCGACCAGGAAGGTTTCTGAAGAGGTATATCCACCGTTTACGCGTACCGTGGGTCCGGTGGTGAAAGTTGTGGCGACAGGCGTGAAGTACGCCCCGGGCAGCAGGGCCACCACGCTGTACGGGTTTCGGATTCCCGAACTATCGTTCCCGACTTCCAGCAGCGGCAACACATCCATCACCTTCGCCTCGATGGTTTGGCTCAGTTCGCCGCTTTCCGTCTTCAGCAACGGAGCTTCGGCATTGATCGTCACCGCCTCTGTGGCGCTGCCGACATCCAAGCTCGCATCGACACGTATGGTTTGCGCCGCTTGCACAATCAAGCCTGTGCGAATGAACTTCTTGAAACCAGGCGCTGTGACGCTCAGCTCGTATGTACCGGCCGGCAACTCCACAATGGTGTAATTGCCGGTTCCCGAGCTCGCTACCGGATACACTGCACCGGTTTCCGTGTTGCGCGCCTCGATTGCGGCAGCCGCTACGACGGCGCCTGCCGGATCGGAAATCGTGCCCGTAATTGTTCCCCGGTCGCTCTGCGCAAAGGCCGTCATGGCGCAAAGCAGAAATATGGCAAAAACGTGGCGCATCCTAACCCCCCCTAAAACGGCAAGCACTCGCTCCGGAAGGGTCTGACGCCGTGCACGCTGGCAGAGGCTCCCGAAGACAGTGCGAAAATCGGGGCGACTATATCACGCAATTGTTGCGTGTGCAAGCGGACATCTTGAAGCCCTTGAAGCCTCGCAGAGGGTATCACAGCTCGTAAGCAAACCGCCGTGTCCCGCGGCAGTTAATTGACCGCAGCACCTTAGTTCAGCGCAAACACGAACAGGTAGCTGGAATCCTGGAAATTGTCGAATCTCACCGGATGCAGGTGCCGGCCGCTGGCTTGCACCGCGAGATATTGCTTGGTCCCAATCGAATACGTTACCGGCGCACCCTTAAGCGCCGTGCCTACGTTGAATCGCCAGAGTTCCTCGAGCGTCTCGTCGTTATAGGCCACGACCCAGCCATCCTGAAGGGCCGTGAACAGCACTCCTCCCGCCGTGTCCGTGGCCCCCGACCGAACTTCGATGTCGGTCACCGCCTTGGCAACCACCTTATGATTGATGGTGTCGAAAGCCGTTACCGAGCCATAGTAGAGGTCGCTGTTATAGGTGCGTTTCCCGCTGTTCTTCCGGTCGATGCCGCCGTTCTCCGAGAGGAACTTCACCTCCGCGCCGTTTTGCGAAAAGCACCCTTCGATCCCCACGCCATAGGCGATGTGCTTCACGGGGTTGTACGCCGTTGGCTGGTGGGCAATGCCGCCGTGCCAGGTCGGGCAGGTGCGCTTCTCGGGATCGCCCCGCAGCGATCGCGCGACCGGGTTGTAACTCTGCACATCCATCTTCGAGCTGTATTCCACCGGCTTGCCCGTCTCCGGATCGAGGCCCTTGGTCCAGTTCAGGTCATTCACATACTGCGCGCCCTTGATGAACCTTCCGGTCGTTCGGTCCAGCGTGTAAAAGAAGCCGTTGCGCCCGAAATGGCCCACTACATGCCGCATCTGGTTGCCGATCATGATGTCGTAGAACATGTGTACGCCGACCTCGTCGTAGTCCCACGAATCGTTCGGCGTGTATTGGTAATACCAGGCCAGTTTACCGGTGTCGATATTCAGTGCCACTGCCGAATCGGTGTACAGGTTGTCGCCCGGACGTGACTGCGGATCGTACTGCGGAACCGGGTTGCCGGTGCCCCAAACGGTCAGCTTGGTCGCGGGATCGTAGGAGCCGGTCTGCCAGATGCCGCCGCCGCCGGTCTTCCATGAGTTGTTTTTGTCCTTCCATGTCTCACTCCCCGGATCGCCGGGCTTGGGCACCACATACCAGCGCCACAGCTCCTTGCCGGTCCTCGCCTCCAGGGCGGCGACCCAGCCACGCGTTCCGGCATCTCCCGCGCCGTTCGCGATCAGGACCTTGTCTTCCGCTGTAATCGGCGCCGTATCGAATTTCTCTTTATTGCCGAACTCGTTGGTGGTGGCCATCATCTTGTCCCACACGATTTCGCCGGTGTTGCGGTTGACCGCAATCACACGCCCGTCGGGAAGATTGCCGATCACGAGGTCTTCCCACAAGGCAATGCCACGCGTGCGAGACTCATTGCCTTGATGTTTCACGCCCGGATCGGTGACCCAGACGAACGAGCCGCGGTTGGGATCCCGTGCGTCGATCTTATAGATCGTGCCCCAGCCGTCGGACGTGTACATGAAGCCGTTGTCGATCAGCGGGTTCAGCTCGTTCTCCGGCCCGTTCTGCCCCACGTCCTGCATGCCGCCCAGCGCCAGCGCCCACACCATCCGCAGGTTCTTCACGTTCTCCCGGTTGATTTGGGAAAGCTTCGAATACCGCGTCGACCCATAGTCGCCGTTCATCATGAGCCAGTTTTGCGGCTCGTTCTGGGCGTTGAGCAATCGCTCCTTGCTGACGGTCATGACGTACTGCGTAAATGCCGGAACCGCGAGCGCGGCTGCCAGGCCGCCCGCGAACGCCGCAATTCTCAAACGTTTCGGCACACTGGTTCGCATGAGGATCTCCTTCCTGATGTGAATAGGAATTCTATCACCTTCGGTTAAGGTGCTTTCTCCCAGCTATATGCCCGGCCCATCGCGTATTTTTCGAACCAATCCAGTTCCACGTTCATCTTGAAAAGTACGTGGCGTAGCTCGGCCCATACGTGCGGTTCGCGCGGCGCGACGTAAAGGCGCGTGGGAACTCCGTTGCTTTTGAGCGCGCGATACATTTCGATCGACTGCGGCTCGGGAACACGCTGATCGTTCTGGCCCACCAGGAAAATCGTCGGCGTATTCACTTTTGCGACGTCCTTCAACGGCGAATTGTCCCAGTACACGCTGATCGGCGCATCTTTCTGCCATGGGGTGCCGCCGAACCAGGGGGTACGGTAGCTGCGTATATCGCTTTGTGCGTACATCGAGATCCAGTCCGCGGCGCCCGCTCCGGCCGAGGCGGCCCTGAACCGGTTCGTCGTGGTGATGATCTTGTTGGTCATGTGGCCGCCGCCGCTCCACCCCATCTTCACCATCCGGTCGGGGTCGGCAATGCCGGCCTTAATCAGATAATCAACCCCCGCGAGCACGTCGAGGTGCGCATTTTGGAAGTAATGGCCGACCATGTCGCGCAGGAAATCATCCCCGTAGCCGGTGCTTCCACGATAATTCGGTTGCAGAACGGCGTAGCCTTTGGCGGCCAGCACGGGAATATAATTTTGTTCGCCTCCCAGCCCATACTTGTCCGATGCGGCCGGACCGCCGTGCGTCTGAACCGCAAGCGGGTATCGTTTTCCTGGCTCGTAACCGATGGGATAATAGAGCAGTCCTTCGACCCTCACTCCATCCGCGCCCTTCCACTCCACTCTTTCCTGCTTCGGCAGCTTGAAGTGGCGCGCCAGTTGGTCGTGGATGGCCGTGACTTTCCGCGGGCTTGACCCCTCCATGATCCAGACCTCTCCGGGGCTGGTCATCTCGTGCGAGATGAATACATGCGCGTTTGATCCGGGGGAAAGACTCCAGCCCGTTATGGCGTGCTTCGCGTTGGTTAGCTGCTCCGGCTTGCTGCCCGATAGACCGATTTTGAACAGGTCGCTATGGACGCCCATGTTGGCCAGGAAGAAAATCGATTTGCCATCGCTGGACCAGAACGCGCGAGTCACTTCGTAGGGAAGATCGGGCATCAACTCCCGGGCCTCGCCCCCGCTTGCGGAAACCACGAAAATTTTCGTGTTGTAATACGTGTCGAACCTCTGGTTGGCGTCGGCAAGGAACAAGAGCTGCGAGCCGTCAGGCGATAGCTCGGCGTCACTCTCGGCGACATGGTTATGCGTGATTTGTTTTGCATTCCCGCCGCCCGAATCCATCACCCATACTTCACCCTGCTCGGTGTCCCCCAGCAGAGGCGTCGGCGCGCGATGAAGCACGATCTTCTGGCCGTCTTTTGATAACGAATACGCCAGCACCGAATAATCGCCTTGCGTAATCCGGTGTTCGGTCTTGCTTGCCAGAACCACATTCCAGAGGTGCTGTTGCTGATAATCTTCGTCGAACACGACGACATCGTCCTTCAGTTTCTCTCGCGCCTTTTGTTCCTCGGATTTTGGTTCGGGCGCGCTGAAGAAAATCGAAGCGCCGTCGGGCGACCATTGGATACTCGATATTGCGGTCGCATGCGTGGTGAGAGAGCGCGCCTCGCCGCCGCCGCTCGAGATCAGGAAAATTTGGTTGACGACGTCGGGATCGGTCCCGCGCTTGGCGATAAACGCTATGGTTTTTCCGTCCGGCGCCCAGCGCGGGCTGTTTTCGCCATCCTCCCCGCTGGTCATCTGAATCACGCCAGAGCCGTCGGCGTTAATCTTCCAGATGTGGTTGATGCGCCGGTTCGCCTTCCAGTTCGCTTCCGATTGGACGAACACGATCTGCCGGCTATCCGGTGACATCTGGGGATCGCTGATCCGGGGCAGGTTGATTAAATCCACCAGCGTCATGAGACGCGGTTCCTGCGCAAGCACCGGCAGCAGTGCGCCAGCCAGGCCCATGGCCAAAGCCGCAATTCTCCTCCCTCGCATGATCGTCTCCTTCCTGACGAGGATAGAAATTCAAGCGGCGGCGGTCAAGCGGACTGAGCGGCCTGAGCGGCCATCCTGGCTTGCGGCGTTGGCAACCAGCCTGTATACTTGCCACAAATTTGAGGTCAAAATGGATCGGCCGATTTTCGCTCTACTGATTCTGCTCTCGACTTCCGTGGCGCTCTCCGCTCAATGGCTGACTTATCCCACGCCCGGGATTTCCCGCACGTCCGCCGCACATGAACGCCGCGGTGGACCTTGGCGGAGGCGCGGCGAAATGAAGGCATCATGGACCAGGACGTAGTCGCGGTCTTTCGCGATGTGGGCCGATAGTTGGAAACGTTATTACTTCGAGAGTCTCTTGGGCGAAGACTTGGCCGGCCAAAAGCGATATGCGGATGCAGAGCCGCTCCTGCTCCCCGGCTATGCCGGTATGATCCAGCGGACAGCCACGATCCTCGCGATTAACACATCCAATTTGACTCAAACCGGCGAGTGGATCGTCCAGCTCTACCGGGACTGGGGCCAGCCGGAGAAAGCGGCCGAATGGCAGTCAAAGCTGGACGGCAGCACCCCCGCGACTACGTTGGACGCGACGCAATTTGCTCTCCTCCTTTGTTTGGGGTCGCGAGTTCGGAATAGCGGATGGAAACTGGACGGCGGCCGCCAATTGCGGCCCTACCGATTCGCCAACCCTCACCGTGACCGGAACGCCATGATCGGCGGCCATTCGCGACGGGCGGAAGGCCTCTGTGAGTCCGGTGTGCCCCAAATTAAGCTGCAGCATGCCAATCGCCTGGACGTCGAAAAGCACCTCCAACTGATAGCGGGTGAAATACGATGTGGGAAGACGAGACCGAGCTGGCGTTGGCGAGTTCCGGGCCGCAAGGAGGGAAGCTGTGAAAGCCATTGTCGATTTGTGTGTAATCCCGATTGGAGTCGGTGTTTCCATCTCCCGGCAGGTCGCCGAGTGCGAACGTATTCTCCGGGAAGCTGGTTTGAAAACCGTTCTTCACGCCAATGGGACCAATATCGAAGGCGAGTGGGACGCAGTGTTTGCGGCCATCAAGCGATGTCACGAAGTACTCCACGCAATGGGAACGCCGCGCATTTCTACAAGCATCCGTGTGGGTACGCGAACAGATCGAGAACAGAGCCTGCAGGACAAAGTTCTTAGTGTGGAGCGGAAGCTGGAATCCAGCCCAAAAACCAGCAGTTGACCCAACCTGC
Organism: uncultured Solibacteraceae bacterium; assembly: GCA_964556085.1. Lineage (GTDB taxonomy): Bacteria > Acidobacteriota > Terriglobia > Bryobacterales > Bryobacteraceae > PSRJ01. The sequence goes on along the minus strand of CAZKVF010000005.1, from coordinate 604 downwards.
CGCATGGCATTTACGCTCGCGGCCTTACGCGCGAACGCTCTGACCTGCCCTCGTTATATGTACCAATCTCAGTGAGAGTTTCTCCAGGTACCGCGTTTCCCCCGACCGGGGGATGGGGAGCAGGGCAAGGGGCCGGCGCCTGAGGCACCTGTAATGAAAGCGTCACACATTTCAGGTATCCTCGCCCTATGAATGCTCATGTGCGCTCGGGCCTCCTTTCTATAGCTCTCCTGGCAGCCATCAGCGCTCCTGCCACGGCGCAGCTGCCTCATGCGTTACCCGGTGGCTACGACCTAGCCAATGGCTGGCGCATCACACCGGCCGGGAAGGCCATCGGTACCGAAGACATGGTGTTGAAACTGATCGCCTCTCCCGATGGCAGAGTCATGATCGCGTCGCATTCCGGATATAATCCGCACGGCATCGTGGTCGTCGATGCGAAAACGCAGGAACCCATTCAGCGGATCGGTCTGAAGTCCACCTGGATGGGCATGGCTTGGTCGAGCGATGGCAAGACACTTTATGTCTCGGGCGGAAACGCGAACAGCGTCGAAGGGAAAGAACCTCCCTCGAAGGCTCCCATCTACGAATTTTCCTATGCGAA
>CAZKVF010000004.1:0-9444 GCA_964556085.1 uncultured Solibacteraceae bacterium | reverse complement strand
CTCCGGAGACAAACGCGAAAACTCGTTTACTACCGACCGTCGCCCGCTGCCGCATTCGCTTTTACTCCCCGTAGTGCCCGCTGAACCTGGAGAGCCCGGGGCACCCGGCAATCACAGTTGCGAAGCCGACTTCCACTAACTGTTTCTGTGACCGCCGTTTCCCAGGATTGATCCGGAATTGCTGGATGGCAGGGCCGTTCGCCGAACGCAGTTTTCTCCGCCCATATGTCTGGCCGACCAAGCACTTTCCATTTCCTCGGCTCTTCGGCGACGCGGTCCGCGAGGCTCTTCAGATCCGGGTCCAATCGTGTCCGGGTCCAATCGTTGACACCTCAGTACGAAAGACATACGATTGCGGCATTGGGATTGGTGTCAACGTTTACAAGCCCACGTTTGGAGGTGTTGAATCCCACGTCGTTCATTCGTGCGGTCGGGTGCTCCCCTACTGTTCGTTGCGCTGTTAGTCGCGGCCTCTGCATTCGGGCAAAGTCAAAACGCCAGTTTGAGCGGCCAGGTGACGGACCCATCCGGCGCTCTTGTGCCCAGCGTTTCGGTTATTGTCACTTCCAAGGAGCGGAAGATCAGCTCAACCGTCCAAACAGACAGCGACGGCCGCTACGCCTTTCCCAACCTGAACCCAGGCATCTACGATCTGATTGTTGAGGCGAAGGGCTTCAAGGGCTATGTCCTGCACAAAATCGAGCTGAGTGCCAATCAGACGGCGCGCATTGACGCTCGTTTGGAGGTGGGCGATGCCACCACCACGGTGGAAGTCGTCGCTAGCGTCGCTCAACTGAATATGGACACCGGTACACAGCAGGAGGGTGTGCCGCCCAGCGTGATCAATGAACTGCCTGTGCTGATTGCGGCCGGCACGCCGCGTAACGCGGTGCAGTTTATCACCTTCCTTCCCGGCGTAAATACCGGGACCAGCACGCAAGCTTTCAATGCCCGCATCAACGGCGGCTTGAAGATGGGCGATGAAGCGGTCATGGACGGTGTGAGCATGCAGGAAGGGACGATGTCGCAGAGCGGCATGGTGTCCTTCTTCGACCACCCCTTAACGCCCGACATGGTCAGTGAGGTGAAAGTGCTTACTTCGAGCTATGAGCCCGAGTACGGCACCACCACAGGCGGCGAGCTCATAGTCACCACCCGGAGCGGCACCGACACGTTCCATGGCGGCGGTTTCGAGTACCTCCGGAACAGGGATTTGAACGCCCTACAATTCACCAACAACCGCGGCCCAGGCGACCAGCGCCCCAAGGACAACGAAAACGAGTACGGCGGCTTTATTGGCGGCCCGGTCAAGCTGAAATTCCTGCCGTTGGTCTGGGGAACCAAGCACAAGACCTACTTCTTCTACGACGAAGAACACTTAAAAAGCCTCGGCGGCACCAACCGCCCCTTGGTTTCCATTCCGTCCTTGCAGGATCGCACGGGAGATTTCTCCGACTGGAGTACTCCGATCTACGATCCGAAAACGCAGACCATCACCAACGGCGTGATTACCCGTTCGCCATACCCCGGTAATAAAATTCCAGCCTCCGAACAAAGCGCCCTAGCGCAGCAATGGATGGCGTTTCTGCCAACTCCCACCGGCCCAGGCCCGGTGAACAACTATCTGGGCCAGCTGGGTAACGGTTTCGGTCCGTCCAACCTCAACCACTATGTAGGCAAGATCGATCATTACTGGGGTGACAAAGATCACATCTTCGTCACCATCTGGCGGCAGAAGACGCAGCCCAACGAGCAGTGCCTCCTGCCGGTCCAGCTCTGTACCTCAGTCCCTGCAGACCCGGAGGATGCTTGGGTAAACCGTGTCAACTGGGACCACATTTTCTCGCCCACTTTCCTAAGCCACTTCGCCTACGGCTATCTAAACCGCAACGAGGGCTATGGATCGGTCAGCGGGCAAGACCCGGCGAAACTGCCCCACATTCCAAACGCGGCGGCCTATAACGCTTCACCAGCCGCTAACTTTAGCGGAAACGGAATCAGCACCTATGAAAGCTGGGGGAATACTCAAGGTTTTGGCCGCCTGAACAAGTCCACGCGGCCCGCCCACATTGCCAATGAACTTATCACCTGGGTCCGTGGTGCGCACACGATAAAGTTCGGCGGCGAGTTCCGTCATCTGCAGGAGGTCTTTCGAAACAACAATAACCAGTCCGGTACGGTCGGTTTCAATGCCCTCTCCACGGCGCAACCGGGGGTGGACAGCGGCAACCCGTTCGCCAGCCTCTTCATCGGCGCCGTCGATAATGGCAACCTCGCTGTATTGAATCTGAGCAAGTACGGCCCCGAGCAGCGTGCCTATACTCTGCATGTCGGCGACACCTGGAAACTAACGTCCAGGCTCTCCGTCAATTACGGCCTGCGGTGGGATCAATTCTCGCCCACGTTTGAGACCGGCAACCACTCGGCTTTCTTCGACTTTGGTCCCAATCCCGGCGCCGGGAACCTGCCCGGCCGCGTTGTGTTCGCCGGCACCCAATGGGGGGAGGCCAGCGCCGGCGTCCGCTACCCTGAGAATTTATGGCACGGCGGTATCGCGCCTCGCGTCGGCTTCGCTTATAGCCTAAACGACAAGACCGTGATCCGGGCGGGCTATGGCGTGTTCTACACGCAGGCGTTTTACCCTGGCTTTATTGGTGGCATCAACCTGGACGGTTTTAATCCGCTGGTCAACTTCGTTGATTCGCTGAGCGGCTACAAGCCGGCCTTCTACCTGGACAACGGTTTCCCGCCTTATAGCAAGTCGCCAAACATCACCACTGGTGCGGACAACGGCACCAATGGTCCCGAATACCGTCCCAAGGATGCCAATCACTTTTCGTATTCCCAACAGTGGAACATGACTGTTGAGCACAAGTTCGGGAACAGCGTTGCCAGTATCGCTTACGTTGCCAGTAAGGGCACGCATCTTCCTTCTCAGATGCAGCCACTGAATGTGCTCAATCCAACGCTACTGTCCATGGGCAGCAAGCTGAACGCGGTATTTCAGCCCGGACAAACATCGCTCAATGGCGTGAATGTCCCCTACGCCAGTTGGGTTCAAACACTGGACAGTGGCAGTTGCGCTCCTACGGTGGCCCAAGCCTTAATGCCGTTCCCGCAGTTTTGCGGCGGTCTCACGGGATTGAACGAAAACGAGGGCAACTCTATTTACAACTCGCTGCAAGCCAAGTACGAGAAGCAGTTCTCGAACGGCGTTTACGCCGGGGTCAACTATACTTACTCTAGATTAACTACCGACGCCTCTTCCACGACACAGTCGATCTATAATTTCGGCGGAATCGGTGCGGTGATCAGTCCCTTCCAGGGGAGCCGCAACAAGGCGCTCTCCCCAGACGACATTCCCCACACACTCTCCGTGCTCGCCGTTTACGACCTTCCCATCGGCCAGGGGAAGCGATGGCTGAATCACTCCGGCGCCGCTAACTATCTGTTCGGGGGCTGGACGGTTTCCTCCAGCATGAAATTCACCTCCGGAATGCCGTTCTACTTCCGCGACTCATCGGTCTGCGGCGTGCCAGGGCAGTTCCAGGCCGCGTGCATTCCCGGGATTACCGGCCAGGTTCTGGCACAGTCGTGGGGATCGTTGGATGTGAACCGGCCCGCGTTCAATGTCGGCGCTTTCGAGCCGGCATCGAGTTTCGACGGGACTTACCTGGGCACTGGTCCTCGCGTCAGCAACGTTCGGGGTTCGCCGTATCGCGATACCAACATCGCGATCGAGAAGAAGTTCAGCATCAAAGAGCACTTGAATGTGGTGATACGCGCCGAGTGTTTCAATGTGCTCAACAATCACTACTTCACCTGTGATGACCTGGCGTTCGGTGATTGCAATCCGTTCAATAACGATCCCTCCAGCTCCAATTTCGGAGTGTGGAACGGCACGGTTTCGCAGCCCAGAAATGTCCAGTTGGTAGGCCGTGTTACATTCTGAACGCACGCCGCCTGGTGGCTATATGACGGTAGCGGCTCTGGCTGGTACCGAAGCTGGACGGCACGGCGCACGATGATCTTTGCGCGATATATCTGGCCTATGTCTGTTCACATGTAAACATCGCCAATACCGGACAAGTTGGACCGGAAGGAACCGGAAGTCCGTAGCGCTTCCTTGGGTTGGGTCTGGAAGCGACTCAGTTGCTTGATCAGTATGTGCGGCTAGAGCGGCCCCACACCTCGACGAACGACGAACGCTCTGTGCTCCCGCCACCCGGATGACCGGGCTGCCCTCGTTGTTTCGCTATCAATCATCGGACCACCGGCGTCAAAATGGCCAACGCCGCCCCGTTTCCGGCACACCTTTGGTTCGGATATGGTACACGCGGGTGCGAGCGTACCCGCCCTCATCCTCATTCAAAAATGATGGCCCTTAGTTCTTCGATCGAGCAAGAGCCTCCCTGTCTCGACGATCTCACAAATGGCGTCTGGCTTTTCTGAAGCCCAAGAGTCCGGAAGGACTGTGCCACCCTCCATCGGCAGCAATGCAGTAACATTGTGAGCAAGCAAGGCGGTATTGCCATGGACCAGGAACGTTGGCGGAGGGTAGAGGGGCTCTTCCACTCGGCTCTTGAGCGTGGGCCAGAAGCGCGGCAGGCATTCCTCGACGTTGCATGCGGCGGAGACACCGACCTGCGGCGGCAGGTTGAACTGCTGCTGGCGAAGAACGAGGAAGCCGGGAGTTTCCTCGAAACACCCGCAGTGCGGGACATGACGGCCACGCAGACGGCCGCCGAGGCTCTTCTGGGCCGGGAATTCGGACCCTATCGCATCGTGTCTCCGTTGGGTGCGGGCGGCATGGGCGAGGTCTATCGCGCGCACGATAGCAAGCTCGGCCGCGATGTCGCCATCAAAACCTTGCCGCCTGAGTTCGCGCACGACCCGGAACGGCTGTCGCGCTTCCGGCGCGAGGCGCGCACGGTGGCCTCCCTGAACCACCCCAACATTGCCGCGATCTACGGGCTGGAGGAGTCCGGCGGAATCGACTGCCTCGTCCTGGAACTGGTGGAAGGTGAGACGCTGCGCGGCCCGCTGCCCGTCGAGCGGGCACTGGATTACGCGCGTCAGGTAGCGGAGGCCCTGGAATCGGCGCACGCCAAAGGAATCATTCATCGCGACCTGAAACCAGCCAATGTTAAGGTCACCCCCCAAGGCAGGGTCAAAGTGCTGGACTTCGGCTTGGCGAAAGCCATTTGGGGGCTGGATCAGAATCAGGATCTGTCGCAAGCGGCGACCCTGACGGGCACGGAGACCCTCGCCGGGCACATTGTCGGCACACCGGGGTACATGAGCCCGGAGCAGGCGCGCGGCAAAGAGGTCGACGAGCGGACGGACATCTGGGCTTTTGGGTGCCTGTTATACGAATTGCTCACTGGGAAGCGCGCGTTCCACGGTGAGTCCAATCAGGACACCATTGCGGCCGTGCTGGAACGCGAGCCGGGCTTGCAGACTCTGCCCGCGAAAACACCCGCAAAAGTGCGCGAACTGCTGCGCCAGTGTCTTCAGAAGGACGCAGGTAAGAGGCTGCAGAGTATCGCTGACGCGCGCAGGACCATCGAGCAAGTACAGCGCGGCTCGAAACGCTGGCAAGGGATTGCCGCGGCGGCCGCCGTTGCGATCCTCGGGATTGGAGTTGCGCTCTGGATGCGCGGCCCCGCTCGTCCGCCGGACCGCTCCCAGTGGGTTCAGCTTACCAAGTTCCCAGATGCGGTGAGCCAGCCCGCGCTTTCGCCGGATGGTCGCATGCTTGCGTTTATTCGTGGAAATTCCACCTTAGCCGGGCCTGGTCAGGTTTACGTTAAAATCCTTCCCGATGGCGAGCCGGCGCAACTGACCCACAATAATTTGGACAAAATGAGTCCGGCGTTTTCACCGGATGGCACACGCCTTGCGTATACTACCGTGGACCCGCAGTTTCACTGGGACACGTGGACGGTTCCCGTGCTCGGCGGCGAGCCGCAGCTCTTTCTGAAAAACGCCTCCGGACTCGTCTGGACTGGTCCGCACCAGGTGCTATTTTCAGAAATCAAAACAGGCATTCACATGGCGATTGCGGTTGCCGAGGAGAGCCGCGTGGGACAGCGGGATGTGTACGTGCCCGCCGATGAAAACGGCATGGCACACCGGTCCTACCTGTCACCCGATGGAAAATGGGTGCTTCTGGTAGAACATGACCGGGACCACCTCTGGCTGCCTTGCCGCCTGGTTTCCTTTGACGGCGGCTCGCCGGGCCACCGGGTGGGCCCGCCCGGTGGTGGCGGCTGCACCTCTGGCGCATGGTCGCCCGATGGCAAGTGGATGTATTTCACTACCAATGCCGGCGGAGCCATTCACATCTGGCGGCAGCGGTTCCCGGACGGCGCCTCAGAGCAGATCACTTCCGGGCCGACGGAAGAGGAGGGCATCGCCATGGCTCCAGACGGCCGTTCCTTTGTTACGGCCGTCGCGCTCCAAAATGCCTCGTTATGGGTTCACGACGCGAGGGGCGAGCGGCAGGTTTCGCTGGAAGGCAATGCCGCCGATCCGAAGTTCACACCCGATGGGAAGAAGCTGTTGTACCGGATCGTCAGGGAGGCTCCGAATGAATGGGGCTTCTACAGGGATCCTGGTGAAGTGCGAATCGTGAACCTTGAGTCCGGACGTTCCGAGCCCCTGGTGCCAGGCTTTCAGGCGCTCAATTACGATATCTCCGCGGATGGCCGGCAGGTGCTGATGGAGACCGCGGACCGAGAAGGGAAGCCGCGCGTGTGGCTGGCTTCGCTGGACCGGAGCGCGCCGCCCCGGCAAATTCCGAACGTTCAGGGCACGATGCCCAAATTTGGTCCTGACGGAGAAATCCTGTTCCGCCGCACGGAAGGAACCACCGGGTTTATTCACCGCGTTCGCCCAGACGGGACGGGAATTCGGAAAGCGCTCGAACTACCGGTTTCCTCTTCTTGGGCAGTCTCGCGGGACGGCCGGTGGGTTGAACATTTGGCTCCGCTTCCCGGCCGCGGACCCACGGCGCACGCCTTCCCGCTGGCCGGGGGATCTCCGGTCCTCATTGGGGGGGCCCCCTTGTTGTGGTCAACAGATGGCTCATCCGTGACTATTTCTTCGCTCACAGGGACCGTAGTAGCAAAGGGCCGGACTTACATCGTCCCCTTGCCGCCGGGCCAGATGTTCCCCCGAATCCCGGCCGGCGGCTTTCGCTCCGAGGAGGAAATAGCCCGCTTGCCGGGAGCGCATAGGATCGACCTAACGGGGGCGGTACCCGGCCCTTCTCCCGACGTTTATGCGTTTTATCGCGGCACCGTCCAGCGGAACCTGTACCGGATCCCTATTCCGTGACCGCAGTCGACTGCCTGAACCGGGTCGCGGTCCCGGTGACGACCGAGGTAGCATCGGTCTCAATCCAGTGAAACGTGCTCCCATCCGGAGTGACCACAAAATCGTAGTGAGAACCGTCGGATGCGTCTTCGGACCCCGTGCAGTCGCGGTTCACGGTATAAGTACCGGTCACCGTGACTCCCCTGGAGATCACGCCGTTCACACTTACAGTGAATGTGTTAACGAAGTTTCCCTTTCCATCGTAGGCGATCCATCCAACCGCGGCCACTGGCCCAACTCCCACGACAGTACCCTCCCCGCGCGACATGTAGGTCCCGTGTTTGGTTGCGTTCCCCAGCGGGCACAGTCCGTCGCCCGCTGCCGCCTTCGAAGCTTGCGGCGCCCAGCCAAAGCTCAGTGCTGCCAGCGCGAAAGATCCCAAAAGTCTCGTCATATGTAAAAATACCTCCTGACTGTATTCCGGGAGCGGGTGGCAAAAGGGGTCATCCGGCGTTGATTTTTTTTTGTAGGATCGGCACCAGCATGACGGTCAAGGGTTCAGCAGACATCAACGGGTTGATCGCCGACTGGGGTAGAGGCGACGAACAAGCTCTCAGCCGCCTGATGTCTCTCGTCTACCCGGAACTGCGGCGAATCGCGAGGCAGCACCTGGGGCGCCGCGCCGCCGGTCACACCCTGGAGTCGGCCGCCTTGGCTAATGAGGCTTACCTCAAACTGATTCGAGCGGGCGGTATTCGCTGCGAAAGCCGCGTACACTTTCTGGCGCTCTGCTCGCAAATCATCCGGCGTATTTTAGTGGACCACGCCCGCGGGCGCGGGTATGCCAAACGGGGCGGGAATGCAGAGCGCGTGCCGCTGGATGAGGCAATACTCGGGGCGCAGGGTCGTGGAATCGATATCCAGTCCCTCGACGAGACCCTCAAGTCGCTGGCCAAGATCGATGGCCGCAAGGCCCGTGTAGTCGAGTTGCGTTACTTCGGCGGATTAAGCGTCGAAGAAACCGCGAACTTCCTGCGAATTTCGCCGGAGACGGTCAAACGCGATTGGAAGATGGCCAAGGCGTGGTTGTTTGCCGCTCTGACAGAGGATCACAACCACACGAGCTGGTAGCTGGCAACCGTCGCATGCAGCTCTCGCTGCAGTATTAGTGCCTCTTCCTCTCTCTGTTGCGAACACTTTTTGATTCACGATCAAATCGAGAACGGCCGACCGGCTGCGCGTTTCGGCCGCAAGTACATGATAACGGATGGGCTTGCAAGCGACGGTCAACATTACTCCTGATATGTCGCGTTCCACTCATGTTACCGGACCCGCGGATGGCGATCATCGCTTCGGACGTGACCGGCGTGTTGCGGGATCGATCCGGATCGCTGGATGGTTGGGCTGTTACCAATAGCTATCTCCCGGCTCGATCAATTTTACTCTCCAAAGCGTGATGGCCACGGGCGGTTTTGCTTGAGGTGGCTGAGTAGCAGTTGTCGGCAGCCCACCCCCCTACAGCCCCACCAGCCGTGGCCGTTCTGTGCCTCGGGGCAAATGGGATAAACTACAACGAATCCATGCCGCTTGCGCCCTCTACACGGTTGGGCCCTTATGAAATCCTCTCCTCGATCGGAGCCGGCGGCATGGGCGAGGTCCATCGCGCGCGGGATACCAAGCTCGGGCGAGATGTCGCGATCAAAGTTCTGCCCGATGCTTTTGCCCACGATGCGGAGCGCATGGCGCGGTTCGAGCGCGAGGCGCAGGTACTGGCATCGCTGAACCATCCGAATATTGCGGCCATCTACGGGCTCGAGGAGTCGAGCGATGTGCGCGCGCTGGTGATGGAGCTGGTGGAGGGGCCGACGCTGGCGGATCGCATCGCGCAGGGGCCGCTGCCGCTGGACGAAGCCCTTGGCTTGGCGAAGCAGATCGCTGAAGGACTGGAATACGCGCACGAGAAAGGCATCATCCATCGGGATCTGAAGCCGGCCAACATCAAGGTCACTCCCGACGGCACGGTGAAACTGCTCGATTTCGGATTGGCGAAGGCAGTGGAGGAGCCTGGTCCTCAGGGCAACCCATCGGTTTCACCGACGCTGACGATGCAGAGTACCCGTGCTG
>CAZKVF010000003.1:0-5297 GCA_964556085.1 uncultured Solibacteraceae bacterium | reverse complement strand
CCATCTTAGGTAGGTCAGGAAGCTGAGAGCGTAGGGCACAGTAAGCGGATTGTCTAGCCGGCGCTGGTCCATATCGGGCTGGCCGACAATGGCCAGCGGCGCGCCATTCGCGGTCTGGAACAGCCCTTCCATGGCGGCCAGGGTTACGGGTTGCTGAAAGGCGATATTCTTACCCTGCTGGTCGCCCGTAGGAAACAGCATGAGTACCGAGCAGATCGTTCCCGCGATCACGCCGGTGCGCACAAACGTGCGTCCGTATAGTTCGTGACGGCGCGAAAGCAGGTAAAACGCACCGACGGATGCCATCACGAAACTGGCCGTCACCACAGCGCCTATCATATTGTGCAGGTACTGCCAGAACAGCCACGGGTTAAGCAGCAGACCCCATAAGCTCGTGAGTAAGATCTGCCCGTCGGGCGCGACCAGGTAGCCGGTTGGATGCTGCATCCAGGCATCGGTTGCGACGATGAAGAACCCCGAGAGCCACGAGCCGAGAAACACAAGGCACGCCGCGACCCAATGGGCCTTGGGGCCGAGACGCTTTTCGCCCCACAGGAAGACACCGAGGAAACTCGACTCCAGGAAGAACGAGAACACGCCCTCCATGGCAAGCGTCTGTCCGATCACACCTCCGGCCGCCTTGGAGAAGCGCGCCCAATTGGTCCCGAACTGGAACTCCATAGGGATCCCAGTCACCACTCCTATGGCGAAATTGATGGCGAACACCTTGGCCCAGAACCGTGCTGCATGGTTATAGTGCTCTTCCCCGGTTCGCAGGGCCATGGTCTTGAGCACGACGATCAGAAGCGCCAGCCCCATGGTCAACTGCGGGAAGAGATAGTGGAAGGTCACCGTGAAGGCGAAATGCAGCCGATGAACGGTTAGAGCATCCATAAATCTTAAGGGGAACACTTAGCATGTTTCACCGGTCACGGAGGGAGACATTCTTGCACATGACGGCGCGTTTATGACAGTATTGCGACATGATTCAGAGTTTCGTCGCGTGCGTTGCAACAGGACTCGCATTGGCAGCCTCGCTGCTGGCGCAGGCGCCGAAGGGCTCGGAGATTTTCCGCCAACCGCCGACCGTCACCGGACCAGCGCCGCATCTAGCGGACGGCACGCCCGACCTCTCGGGAGTCTGGATGGGTGGCGGCAGCAATTCCGGCGATATCACCAAGGGCCTGAAGAGCGGTGAAGCCGTCGTGATGCTCCCGCAGGCGGAAAAGATCTTCAAGGAGCGGCAGGCGAAAGATGACCCCGAGGCGAACTGCTTGCCGTTTGGCATTCCGCGCAGCGCTCCGTATCCCTGGCGAATTGTCCAGACGCCCACGCACTATTTCATCCTGTATGAAGGAAATATCCACAGCTACCGGCAGATCTTTATGGACGGCCGCAAGCATCCTTCTGATTTGGACCCGACCTGGTATGGGCATTCGATCGGCCACTGGGAGGGAGAAACGCTGGTAGTAGACACTGTGGGGTTCAATGACCGGTTCTGGTTCGATTATTTGGGACACCCACACACGGAGAAGCTTCATACCATCGAGCGATACACCAGAACTGATCGCGGGAACATCCGGATTGAGGTCACTATCGACGATCCGGGGGCCTACGCGAAACCATTTACCACCACTGGCCGGGCCCGGCTGATGCCCGCGGATGAGCTGATGGAATACATTTGCAACGAAAACGATCAGGATCTGGGGCATTACACGGGGCCCCCGCATCTGCCCACGGATGGCTTCGAAACCCGCGCGACACCGGCCGCCAAGAAGTAGGCCTGTCACCATCTGCCGGAAACTGCATCTAAGTGGGTGATATGGAAGTTACAGTCAAACATTTGGGAAACGTCAGTTTCTCGGCCGCCACACGCGGCCACTTCGTGGTCTGCGACCAGCCACGGGAGCAGGGCGGCGCCGATCAGGGCATGACCCCACCCGAATTTCTGCTGGCCTCACTGGGAACTTGCGCTGGTTACTACGCAGTCCAGTATCTAAAAGCTCGATCGCTCGATTGTCCGGACCTGGAGATCAAGGTTTCGGCGGAAAAAGCTACGCAACCCGCCCGTCTGGGTTCGTTCCATATCGAAGTGCTGGCGCCATCCCTCGATCCGAAGCACGAAACCGGCCTGTTCCGTGCCGTCGAGAAGTGCCTTATTCACAACACCCTGTTGCACGCGCCGTCAATCGAAATCGCGGTGCACAGCGGGGCGCTACAATCGTGACTTGGACAGGCAAATCGAAGCCGAACTGGCGCGGGCGTTGGCCGCGGGTGAACCGCAGGCGTTTGAGCGCTTTGTCGAGCATTTCCGTTCCAAGATCTTTCACTACAGTTGGCTGATCTGCGGCCAGCGCGAAGATGCCGAAGAAGTGGCGCAAGAGACACTACTTAAAGTCTTTGAGAGTTTCGAACAATTGCGCGAGCCGGAGCACGTTCGCGCATGGGTCTTCCGCATCGCCCGCAACGCTTGCCTGATGCAGCGCCGCAAGAGCGTGTTTGCCCCCCAACACGAGCTCTCCATGGAAGACCTGGCGCCGGGATCAGAAATCGAAGATGCCGCCGTCCGGCCGCCCGACGACCAACTGCAAGGCGGCGAATTGCGCGCGCTGCTCGATCGCGTGATTACGGAGCTTCCGCCCGCTTATCGGCCGATTGTTCTGTTGCGTGATCTGGAAGAGCTTTCCACGGAAGAAACGGCCGAAGTCCTGGATCTGACTCCCGATGTTGTCAAAACCCGCTTGCACCGTGCTCGGGTCGCGATGCGCCAGAAGTTGGATTGCTATCTGAACAACCGCTGCATCGACGTGGAACCGATTGCCAGCCCCTCGACGTTGAGCGAGGGCGCCTGGGACGACCTGCGTCAGGCCTGGCGGGCGGTGGCCGGCGTCGCTGCCGGCGAACGCCCTAAAGCTTAGCAATAGATCGCGTCACAGCTTCGACCGTACGGTTCCAGTACTATTCCGCCTTCTTCTTCTGGAGTTTCACGCTCCTATATCCTAAAATAGGGGCGTGCGAAGCCTCCTGTGGACGGAAGAGAATTCGGTTTACCTGCCAGAGCTGGATCAGGAACACCGGGAGATGTTCCGCTTGACGCAGGAACTGCGCTACGCGGTAGTGGAGCGCGAAGCGGCCATCCGTCTGGAGCTAAAAGCGCAGCGCCTGGCGGAGGAAGTCATCCGCCACCTCCGGCACGAGGAACGCCTGATGCGCGAGGCGCATTATCCCCAGATGGAATGGCACGAACGCCAGCACGCGACCGTTCGGGCAAAACTGGCCGCGCTCGCGGAATCAATCCGCACTGAGGAGCAGCCTTCCGTTTTCGAATCGCTGGAAGCCGTAGCCCGGTGGATGAGAGACCACACCGCCGTCGCCGATCGTATGGCAGGGTCGTATCTCCGCAACCACCTGCGCGCGTTGGCGCGCTAGGGCTCGGGCGCGGAATTGAGGCGGCTATCGAGGACTTCCCGAACCTTCCGGACCAGGACTTCCGGAAGGAATGGCTTCTGCAGGAACGCGGCGCCGGATCGCAAGATCCGGTGATGTACCAGGGCTTCGTCGGTGTACCCGGATATAAACAACACGCGCACCGCGGGTTTGAGCGAAATGATTTTCTTCACGACGTCCGGGCCGCTCATCTCGGGCATCACGACATCCACCAATGCCAGATCGATAGAGGCTCTATGTGTCCGGCACAGGCGAAGGGCTTCCTCGCCGCGAGTAGCTTCCAGAACGTTGTAGCCGCGCGTGGTCAGAATATCTACAATCAGCTTGCGTACGCGCGCCTCATCCTCCACCAGAAGAACCGTCTCGTTACCATCCAGGTGTGCCGAGCCGGGTTCCGCCGGGTCGGATGCGACCCTTTTTTCGCTCATGGGAAGGTAGACGCGCGCCGTCGTGCCCACGCCTAATTCGCTGGAGAACCCGATAGCGCCGCCGCTCTGTCGAATGATCCCATAGGCCGTAGCGAGTCCCAGTCCCGTGCCTCGTCCTGGGTTCTTTGTAGTGAAGAACGGCTCGAAGAGGTGGCTCTGCGTCTCCTCGTCCATACCTACTCCCGTGTCGGCAATCGAGATCGTCACATAGCTGCCCGGCTTCACGCCCAGTTGCCTGGCCGGGAAGCTGTCGCTCAGTTGGGCGGTTCCGGTTTCGATGGTGAGCTTGCCGCCGTCCGGCATGGCATCGCGCGCGTTCACCGCAAGGTTCATGATTACCTGCTCGAGGCGGCCCGGATCGGCCTCCGCCACATCTCGCTCGGCGGCGGGGATCGTCACCAACTCGATATCTTCACCGATCAGCCTGTGGAGCAGCTTTTCAATCTGAAGGACCAGCTCGTTGAGATGGACGGTGCGTGGCTGGAGCGGTTGGCGGCGGCTGAACGCGAGCAACTGGTTGGTAAGCGCTCCCCCGCGCTCTGCCGAGCGGCGGATCTGTTCCAAAGCCGTGCGCTGGCCCTCCTGGAGGTCCCGCTTGGCAAGTAGCAGATCGCTATATCCGGTAATGACGGTGAGAAGGTTGTTGAAGTCGTGCGCCACACCGCCGGCCAGCCTGCCGACAGCCTCCATCTTTTGCGATTGGCGGAACTGCTCTTCCAGCCGGTTGCGTTCGTGACGGAGCCGCGCGGCTCGCAACTCGCGCTCCACGGCGGCGTTCAAGCGCATCAGGTTCCCGCGGGTCAGATGATCGGCCGCCCCGGCTTTGAGAAGCGAAAGAACATCCGCATCCTTAATTCGGCCGGTTATGGCAATGAGGGGAAGATCGACCCCTCGTTCCTGAATGATGGCCAGGGCCTCGAGGGCTCCGAAATCACCCGAACAAAGATCGGCGATTGCCACATCGCAACCCCTAGAGAGGGCCTTGTCTAGTTGCTGCGCCGTCGCAACCGTTTCGAAGACTGGGTCGAACCCGCCGCGGCGCAACTCACCGCTAACTGCGTCAGCGCCGATTTGGCCAGCAAAAATCACCCGTAGGGGTAAGGACATCACCGATCCTAGGACAGGCGTCAGCTAGAGTATTAGATCGAACAACCATGAAGTCAAGAGTTGCCACCTGTTAACAGTGTACTCAAACGAACACTGCAGCTCCGCGCTGCATCTTTGCAGCGAATTCCAACAGTATACCCACTACCCCAACTGACCACCATGATAAGGGGGCTCGCAAGGCGAATGCCCCAGGATAGACTTAGATAAGTGGAAGAGGAAGTACTTGGCAAAGCATACGATTCCAGGCTCATGCGGCGCCTGTTGGGTTACCTGCGTCCGTACTGGAAACTAGTGGGGCTGTCGCTGGTCTTTCTG
>CAZKVF010000002.1:0-4615 GCA_964556085.1 uncultured Solibacteraceae bacterium | reverse complement strand
AAACCCGGCGGCATCCTCGTCATCCTGGTGCCGCAGAGCCCTCGGCTTTACGGGACGCTTGATGAGAGCCTTGGATACAAGCGGCGGTACAGCGCGGCCGAAGCCCGCCAGTTGGTCGCAGCACATGGCTTCACGGCGGAGACTGTCGACAACATTAACAAGGCGGGTACTTTTCCATGGTGGGTATACAGCCGGGCGTTCCGTTCGCGGCGAATCAGCAAACTGGTGCTCAAGGTATTCGACAAGACCGTCTGGCTATGGAGCCGTTTGAACGGACTGATGCCGTGGAAGGGGCTGTCGCTATTGGTGGTGGCACGGAAGACCGCTTCCTGACGGTTACGGTTCGGTGGAGCGTTACCGAGCCGCATCGGAAGGTAGTGGAGGTTCGCGCCGATCAAGGCACTTTTTGCTGAACTCCATAGACCACGTGCGTAGCCGAACTCCGCTCGATGGTGAAATTCAGATTGCCGTTGGTTTGCGGCGCCAACGAGTCCGCCGGCAACGGCGAGGTCTGCTGAATGGTGAGCGACGCGCCGGTGAGTTGCACCGACCGCGTCCAGCCGCTGCCCACAAATTCCAGGCTATCGCCGCGCGCGTGAACCTCTACTGGGCCCATTTGGGCGAACACCCCCTCCGCAGGCAGAAAATTCGTATCCGTGTCCTTCCAGGTGAAGTCTATCCAGCGCCCGCCGTCACGCGAGGAGAAAACGGCCCGGACCTTCGGGGATTCAAGAACCCACTCGGGAGAACCGTCGCCATCCAGGTCGGCGGTCCACGCCACGGCTCCGGCGCGTGGCAGAAGAATCACACGCATCGGCAGCTCTACCTCGGTCCCGCCAGTGACCCGCAGGCGCCAGTCCCGCAAGCCAGTCGCACCGTCAATTCCGAAGACTCGGAGGGAAACCGGGCGCTCGGCTAAGGCCCCTATGCTGATCTCCGTTTTGGCGGGCAGAAATTCCAGGCCTTCCCCGGCGGCTTCCAACTGGTAAGTCTGAATTTGCGCGGAATTGTTGCGGATCACGATTTCGAGATTCGTGGCGCCCCGGGTCTCGGCAGGGGCCGTGGGCGGCTCGGCCGGCAGGCGCGACTGCGTACCGAAGTGCAGCGATAAGGCTTGGGTCAGCCGGATGGAAGCCGGGCGGAAGAGTTGCACGCGGGCCCTGCCGAGTGGCACACCATCGGCTTCCAACGTCAGAGGCGCCCAATCCCCATGCAGGGCATCGGACGGAACCCCGATAGCATAGTCGATTTCGTTTGGCGATTTGTTGGACGCGACCGCCGTGAAGCCCTCCGGAACGCGTAGCCGTGAGCGGCTGGCGACATCCGCCGAGGAGTATACCGTCGAGATCACGTTCTTCTGACCGATCATGAGACGCCGCGCGTCGTTGAAGAACGCAGATGTTTCCGGTTCCTCAATGGCCAGGCCGACGCGCACGCGATTCCCCGCGGCCTTACCGGCAGGAATGGAAAGATGAGCTCGCAAGGTCTTTTCGTCCCAGTCGAACTTGGTCGGCTTGCCGGCGGCCAGGTAGGGGCCTACCGGCTCGCGAGCCAGTTGCAGAACGACTTCGCCTGGCTCGGGCGCGGCGAACTCCATGGCCAGGATACCGTTCTCGAATTCTAGGGTGAGGAGTTCGGCGGTGGCGTAGACCAGGCGCTCGGCGCTGGAGAAATTCGAGCACTCGCGGCAGAGACCGTCGGCGCCGAGTGAAACGTTCAACGGCAGCCACAGCGAATCGCCCGCCGGCACGGACACTCCGGGAATTGTGAACGGCCGGCGGGTAACGGCGTCGCGCACCAGCAGATCGTCATGGAGCGCCGTCTTGCCCCGATTCAGCACGGAGACGGCGGACACAGGCGCTGAGACGAGCTCCGTTACCCGCACTCCCTCGCGCGACTTGCCGACGGGAGGCTTCGGGACGGAGACCGGCTGAAGCGACTCGAGGAAGCGGGACCAGTTGCGCAGCAGCGCGGCGTCGCGCCGCAGCCCTGTGGTGGATGTGCGTTCCTGGCCACTCAAATCCACCGCGCCCGGGCGGAATAGAGAGGCTGCGCCCGGTTCCCAGGCAGCCGGATACAAGGCTGTCTCCACATTCACCCACAGCAGAGCGCCGCGGCCGGAACTCAGGGCTTCGCGGCTCCTCACCAGCGCCGATGAGTCGGTGGCCGAGATGGCAACCACAGGCGCGGGGGGAGGCGGCGAATCCACGGTCAATTCACGGCCTTCCACAAAGGCGATGGGGCCGCCGTGCTTCTCCGTTTGCGGCGCCAGCAAGTCTTCGAGCTGCTTCAGCCAAGCTTTTTGCGTGGCGCGCGTATCGGCCGCGCCACCAGGCCATCCGCTATTCAGCCATCCGGCGACCGGCGGCAGAGGTTTTACCCATCCGCGCAGCCCCAGTTTCCGCAGGATTTTGATGAAGCCCGCCAGGTCGCGCCGGGGACTGGTGCGGCCGGAGAAATCGAAATCGTCCGGCTCCAGCTGGTGCCAATTCCAGGGAATGGAAAACTCCACGGTGTCCACACCGATGGTCTTCAACCACACCAGTTCGCGTTCCCAGAGAGTGCGCGGGTAAAGGTAATACGGAAACTCGACTGCCTGGACGTATTCCGGGCCGGGGAGGGCAGCCGCTGCCGCCGTCGCCAACACCAGCAGCAGAACAGCCGCGCGCATCAGAACGTTCGCGCCTTTCGAACCCGGTAGTCTTCCACCAGTGGCATGCGGATCACGGTGCACATTTCAAATAGACGCGAGCGGGCCCGCGCTCCGATACGCTCGGCCAAGGTAGTGCGTGCGACCGGACCCAGACCAGACTTCTCCACCACGGAACTTCCGGCCTCCGCATCAGGGAGATTAGTGGTGGCGATCAGGGCCTTTCCTTGGTTACAGCGATACGTGACGATGGCCGTAACGGTGTCTTCCACCCAATCGGTAACCCGATGCGCTCCGAGGTCGTCCAGCAAGAGGACCTCGCTGTCGAGCGCCACGCGGTAGACTTCGCGATCGGCGGAATTGGAACTCGGGTCGTAGCCGGAACGAATGCGGTCGAGCAGGTTTTGATAGTCGCAAAAGAGGCAATCGAAGCCCTTGCTGATAATGCGATGAAGGGCGGCCACCGCCAGGTGAGTCTTGCCGGTGCCGGGGTCGCCGAGCAGCAACAGGCCAGGACGCGATGGGTTGGGAAAATCCCGTGCGTAGGCTTGGACACTTACCAGCACTTTCGTGAGCGACGCACCGCCGATCGGGTTGTCGGCCCGGCGCACTTCGAAGTTCTCAAACGTGGCGTTGCGGTAAAGCGGAGGGATCTTGGCACGCTCTTCGGCGTGCTCGGCCCGTTGCTGCGCGCGGCACCCGCAGGGCTCGGCCGCTGAGACACTCGCGCGTTCGACGATCGTGAAACCCGTGCCGCCGCACTTGGGGCAAACCGCCTCGGTGGCCATCGCCTTCCATTATCAGCCAGGCGTGGGGCCCGCGCCATGCGACGCCCGGAGAGAGTCCAGGTGCTGGTTGGGAAGCGCATGGCGCCACCCCGCATGTTTGATAGGATGGGTCACTATATGAGCTCCTCAGTTGCTGCCAAGCCTCCCGCTGCCGCAACCCAGCCGGCCGTCAAATGGACTTGGCTGGCCATCGCGGCAGCGGTGGGTTTGGTGGTCGCATGGATCCCCACGCCTCACGGACTGACGCACAACGCACAACTCGTGCTGGCCATCGTCGCATTCGCGGTGGTGTTGTGGGCGGCCGAGGTGATGAACAACGGCGTGTCGTCGATACTGATGATGGCACTGTTGATCGCCGTGGCGCATGTGCCTCCGCCGAGGGCCTTGAGCGGCTATGCCGATCCGGCTTTTTGGACGCTGCTGGCGGTGCTCTACTACGGTTTCGCCATGCGGAAGACGGGCCTGGCCGAGCGCATTTCGTATTGGATTCTGTCGCTGTTTCCGGGAAGCTATGCCGGTATTCTGACGGCCTTCTTCGCCATCGGCCTGGTGCTGGCGATGGGCATCCCATCAATGACGGTCCGCACCTCGATCATGGCGCCGATTGCCTGGGCTCTGGTGCAGACGCTCGGGCTGAAGCCCCGCAGCCGAGGTTCCGCGCTGATCATGATTACGGTTGTCGAAATGGCGGTAGTGCCCGGGATCGCATTCGAGCTCGGCTCGCTCAATGGACCGGTGGTCATCAAGATGTTCGGCGACCAGCACCTGCCGCTGACGCAGGGCAGCTACTTCCAGGTGATGGCGCTGCCTACCATGATCTTGTGCGGGTTGATTCTGCTGATGAACCAATTGCTGCTCAAGCCGGAGGCGCGGCTGGGCACGTCGCGCGAATTCGTCCAGAGCAAGTTGAGAGCACTGGGCTCGTTGAAGCGCCAGGAGCTGATCACAGCCTTGGTGATCGCGGTATCGATCTTTTTGTGGGCCACCCAGAGCACGCCCAACCAGACCCGCCTCCATCCGTACCCGTCGTTTGTGATCGGCATGGTGGGGCTGGCAGTTTTTGCATTAGCGGGCATCATCCAGGATGCCGATATTGCCACGGGCATCTCCTGGACGCTGATGCTGTTTCTGGGCGGTATTTTCGGGCTGCAGAACGTGATCCCCGACAACAAGATTA
>CAZKVF010000001.1:0-4954 GCA_964556085.1 uncultured Solibacteraceae bacterium | reverse complement strand
TTGGCTCCGCCCTTGCCACCTACTGCCATCCCCATAAGATTGCTCCTCTAGCCTTACGCTACATTCACCCTATTCGCCCGCTCCGGCAGTTGGCCGTCCGGGCTTTTGCTTCTCCTGGATCTGCTCGGTAAGCAGTCCCAGCTGATCCACGCCGGAGGCTCGCAGGTTATTGACCACCTCCACCACCTTCTCGTAACGGGCTCGAGAATCCGCGCGCAAAAACACTTCTTTGTCGATGCGGTTGGTGAGGAGGTCTTTGACCTTCGGAGCCATCTGGTCGGCGGGCACCAGAGTGTTGCCCAGGAAGGTCTTGCCATCCCGCGTAACGGCGACGATCACGGCATCCGTCTTGTCGGCTGCCTGCATGGCGATGGGATTCTTGGTGCGAACCATATCCACGCTCACACCCTTCGTCAACATAGGCGTGATGACCATGAAAATGATCAACATGACCAGCATCACATCCACCATCGGTGTCACGTTGATGTCCGCTACCGGAGGCGGAGACTCGTGTTTCATCATTAACGACATAGAAAACTCCTCGTAGTCGAACCCTGACCGTCGGCGAGGCCGGCAGCCGGTCGCAGAAACCGGCTGCCTCGTGCCAACGGCTGAACGCTAAAAACCCTACTTCCGCGCAGCAGTGGAGGTGCGCTGTGAACGCTTCAGGAAATAGTCGATCAACTCGGAGCTCGAGTTGCCCATTTCCACGTCAAACGCCTCGATCTTGCCCGTGAAGTAGTTGAACATCCACACCGCCGGGATGGCCACGAACAGACCGATAGCGGTGGTCACCAGTGCCTCGGAAATACCGCCAGCCACGGCGCCCAACCCGGTCGACTTCTCCGTCGAAATCGACTTGAACGCGTTGACGATGCCGACGACCGTTCCGAACAGTCCCACGAACGGCGCCGTAGAGCCGATCGTCGCCAGGCCGCTGATGCCACGCTTCAGCTCGGCATGCACGATAGCCTCGGCGCGTTCCAGCGCGCGCTTGGAAGCTTCGATCTCTTCACCCGGAATTTCCGAGCTGATCTGGTGCGCCTGAAATTCCTGCAGACCGGCTACAACCACCTTGGCCAAATGGCTCTTCTTGTAACGGTCCGCAATCTTCACGGCTTCATCCAGCTTGCCTTCGCGCAAAGCGCCGGCGACTGCCGGGGCGAATTGCCGCGACTGCTTGCGCGCCGCACTATAAGCCATGAGCCGGTCGATCATGACACCGATGGACCAGGCCGACATGATGAACAGCGCGACCACGACGAGCTTGGCCGGCGTGCCCATCTGGTTCCAGAGAGACCGCGGGTCCCAGCCCACCGTACCCGCCTCCTGAAACAACCAAAACGCCATTACCTGCATATGTAAGAACATTGTTCCTTTTCTCCCTGCGTGAAATAGTTGCTTTTAGCGTTCAGCCATCAACCGGAGACGTTGCCGCCCCGGCTGATTCTTCCTACCCTGCTACTGACTCAACGTGAAGTTCACGTCGATAACCGTGGCCACTTCCACCGGCTCCCCGTTCAGAAGCGTCGGCTTATAGAGCCATTGCTTCACGGCTTCCTGAGCGGCGGGGACCAGCAGCGGATGGCCGCTGATCATCCTCAGGTTCTGAATGGTGCCGTCCTTGCCGATGATGGCTTCAAATCTTACAACACCCTGAATACGAGCTTGCTTGGCGAGAGGCGGATAGATCGGCTTCGGCTGCCGGATCAAATTCGCCTGCTGCACCTGGCCGCCCACGCGGATGCGCTGTACCGTCTTCTTCTGCTCAACCGGGGGCGGAGGCGGTGGCGGAGCCGCCGAGGGAACCGAACCGATAATGCCGCCGATCACACCGCCCACACTTCCACCGGCCACGCCGCCGGGAACTCCGCCAACCACACCGGCCGAGGCCGAAGGTGGCGGCAGTTCTTCCTCTTTAATCATGGCGATGTCTTTGGGAACCGCTTTGGGGGCCATGAGGCGTCCGGCGTCGAATTGGCGCGGGATGACCTTCACCATCTTCACCGGCGCAGCCGCGGGTGGCGGAGGCGGGGGTGGCGGCGGAGGCGGAGCTACCAGAAAGCTGGTCAGCTGCGTCCTCGGGAGCGCATCGAAGTAAATCATGGGGATCAGGATGAAAACCCCGATCAGCGCAATCTGACCGATGAACGATACCAGCACCGTCCAGGTCCGGTTGGTTTTGCCTTGGCCGTCGACAAATGTTTGTTCAAACATAACGTGTCTCCATCTGGCCGCGCCTGCGGGCTCCCCCGCGCGACCCGTATTATTTCACAGCTCGCACCGAAGCCTTGTTCCGCACTGCCGGACTTGCCGGCGTCATGACCGTGGCTTTTCTCTTCCTCTCATCGAACCAGTTGTGCCAGAACAGAACGATCGGACTGGCAACGAATACCGATGAATATGTTCCAATCAGGATGCCTACTACGAGCGCCAGCGAAAACCCGTGCAGTACCTGGCCGCCGAACAGGAAAAGCGCGATCACCGTCAGAAAAGTCAGTCCGGAGGTCATCACCGTGCGGCTCAGGGTCTGGTTCACACTGCGGTTGATCACTTGTTCGAGCGGCTCGCGGCGCGAGAGTTTCAAGTTCTCGCGGATGCGGTCAAAGATCACGATCGTGTCGTTCATCGAATAGCCGACCAGCGTCAGCAAGGCCGCAATCACCGTCATGGTGATCTCCTTGTCGAGCAAGGAAAAGATTCCTATGGTGATGATCGTGTCATGAAAGCACGCGACCACCGCAGCCACGCCATAGATCCACTCGAAACGAAAGGCTATATATACCAACATTCCGCCCAAGGCGGCAAGGGTCGCCCAAATGGCCCGCTGCCGCAGGTCGGCCCCCACTTTGGGTCCCACAAGTTCTACCCCCCGCACGACAAACTGAGCCAGATAGCACTCCTGCTTCAGCGTGTTGATAATAGCAGGCGTCACACCTGGCACCCCGGACAGTTGATCGAAACTCGTGATCAATCCCGAACGCGGTGGCGTGTTTCGGAATTGCAGGATATCGGCTACCAGTTTTTGTAGCTGGGCATCAGACATTGCCACACCGGCGCTTGCCAGCGGGTCGCGCAACCGGCTAACCAGGGCTTCATGACCGGCGTTGGTGAAATCCAGTTTCCCGCTGGAGGGCTGGCCGAAGGTAGCGGTTAACGTGTCGATCACCGCACGGCGGTTCTGGTCGAGCTGCCGCTCTTCCTTGAGCTCCGTTCCGATCGCCACCTCATTCGACCCTGCGGTTTGCACTGTGATCTCGCCCGTTACTTTCTTAGACACCGCCTTGCGGATTTCGTCTATCGGGGGTTTACCCGCGAATTTCAACATCGTAACCGTGCCGCCCTTGAAATCGATGCCATAGAGCGGTCCGCCTTTGACGGCCAGGCTCACCAGACCGGCAACCGAAAGCACAATCGAGGCCACGATAAAGTGCCACTTGTAGCTAAGAAAGTCGAAATTTGTATTCTTAAATAATTCCATTCCCCAACCGTAGAAGGGCCATACTAGTGCTTAATCGGTTAGACACCAAACGCCGGGGTCTTGTTCCCACCGACTTAAGCTCTTAGCCGCCTGTCTCTTTCACCGGAGAGTAAAAACTATCACAAACCGGTCAAATACTCAAAGTTTTGAGCTGTCGCTTACCCGACAGCTCGTAATCAAAGATCACACGCGATACGAAGACTGCCGTAAACACGTTGGCTAGCAGTCCTATGACCAGCGTTACGGCGAAGCCCCGTACCGGGCCGGTCCCGAACAAAAACAGGAAGGCGCAGGAAACGATCGTGGTCACGTGGGTGTCGACGATGGTCCACCACGCCTTCCCAAAGCCCGCATCCACCGCCGAAACGATGGCCTTGCCGGCCCGCAGTTCCTCGCGAATACGTTCGAAAATCAGTACGTTCGAATCCACCGCCATACCAATGGTCAGGATGACGCCGGCAATGCCGGGCAACGTCAGGACAGCATGGAAATAAGAAAGGGCTGCGATCAAAAGAACGGTGTTGAGGAACAAGGCCAACACTGCGTTGATTCCCGACCGTTTGTAATACACCAACATGACCACGATCACCGCGAGCAGACCGGAAAGGGCGGCTACGATGCCCTCGCGAATTGAGTCCGCGCCCAGCGATGCCCCCACGGAACGCTCGTCCAGATAAACAATTCCCGCCGGCAGCGAACCGGACCGCAGGACCAGCGCCAGGTCGCTCGCCTCCTGCTCCGTGCCCACATTGGTGATGCGGCCCTGATCGCTGATCCGATTTTGAATCGTGGCCACGCTGCGGATCTGGTTATCCAGCACCACCGCCAGGCGGTTCCCGATATTGGCTCCCGTGAATGCCTCGAAACGCCGGGCGCCGTCCTGAGACAGGGTGAAGCTGGTCTCCCACTTGCGAAACTCGTCCTGCCCCGGGCGGGAATTGCGTAAGTCACGTCCCGTAATCACCGGAGTCCTGGCCACCAGGTACCAGCCCACCCCCTCTCCAGTGCGTGAAGGGGCTTTCAACAGCTTGGTATTGAGCGGCAGCACACCGCCGTGCTGGGCCAGCGCCTGCTCCTGGCTGGGAAACGGTCCGTCCTTGACTTCCACGATCTCAAGAACCGCGGCCTGCCCGATGATGTCCCTCACACGGGCCGGGTCGTCGACCCCCGGAAGCTGCACCACGATCCGGCAGTCGGTCTCGGCGCTACCTTCCTGCTGCACCACTGGCTCGGTGAGACCCAGGGCGTTGATGCGATTGCTGATGGTCTGACGGGCCCGGTCGACCGTGTCACGCTTCATCGCCAGCAGCTCCGAAGGGCGCATATTCATACGGTAGTCGGTTGAATTCACCGCGGTCAGGATCCAGGTGCCAAAATGGTCGGCCATCAGGGTGCGGAATTCCTTGGATTTGGCGGCTGGAATTCCTTTAATGTCGATCTGGATGCTGTCGGCCGTGTCGACTGAGGCCGGCT